>NZ_JBEXUI010000039.1:0-77428 GCF_040614395.1 Nocardia sp. NPDC005998
GGCAGATCGCCGATCATGACCCGGGTCCGATCGTCGATGCCCTCGTAGACGAATTCGGCGAGCTGATGACTGGTCTTATCGGTTTCGCGCACGCCCAGCGCACCGTATTCGGCGTCGACGAGTTCGATGGCGGTGTGCACGATCGAGCGCAATGTGTTGTCCAGGTCGAGTCCGGCGGTCACCACCAGCATTGCCTCGATCAGCCGGTCCATCTGATCACGAACCCCGGCGATCTGCGCGATTCGGTCCTGGACCTCACCCAGCAGCTCACGAAGCCGCAGTTGCGGCAATGTTTCGGTCACCGGCATCTGGTCAGGCACGAGGAACTCGCGATCCATACCCAATTTTTGCATGAGCTCGTACCGCACGCCGTCACGTATCGAACCCCGCCGATGCCGATCGGTTTCTTCGTCTTGCCGGCCGACCCCAGCCGGCGTCCGAAGTCCCGCCAGGAGGGGTCGTCTTGCCCTACCTTCGGTATCGCCGCGGTGCGAGGGTGAATCGGGACGAAAGGAAGGGATGGTGGTGATGGACCACGGACTGCCCGATGATCACACCGTGCGGGCGGCACTAGCGCTCGCGGTGCGGGCACCGTCGGTGCACAACACCCAACCGTGGCGGTGGCGGATCGCAGACCGCAGCGTCCATCTGTATCTGGATCCGACCCGGGCATTGCCCTCGACCGACCCCGACCAACGCGATCTGGTCTTGAGCTGTGGTGCTGCGCTGCATCATCTGCGCGTCGCGTTCGCCGCGCTCGGCTGGTCAGCGGTGGTGCACCGGCTGCCGAATCCGGCGCAACCGAACCACCTGGCATCGATTGAACCAGTGCGGCATCGGCCGATTCCCTACGAAATCGAACTGAGCGCCGCCATCACCCGCAGACGAACCGATCGCAGGCCCTTCAGTGCGTGGCCGGTGCCGCCGGGATACCTCGGGCTGGTCACCGAGCGCGCCGCGACCCTGGGAGCGACGGTGCGGCAGGCGGCCGATGGATCGCGGGACTGCTTGATCGAAGCGATGCGGGCCGCGGCCGAGCGGCACGCGGGGGACCCGGGCTATCGACTCGAGCCGGCCGAGTGGAGTGGCAGGCACGATGGTGTGCAACGGTCTGACGAAGCGCACGAGTCCGACTGCGCCGAGCTGCTGGTGCTGAGCACCTCGGCCGACCATCGACTCTCGCGACTGTGCGCGGGTGAGGCGTTGAGCGCGGTGCTGCTGACCGCGACGAATATCGGGTTGGCCACCTGTCTGCTGACCGAACCGCTCGAGATCCCGGCACTGCGGCACCGGGTCCGCATCGGCGTCCTCGACGACTACGGCTATCCCCAGGCCGTGATCAGAATCGGCTGGGCGCCGACGAGTGCCGAGACGCTGCCCGCCACGCCGCGCCGGCCGATCGAGGACGTATTGGATCCCTGCGACGCCACTGAGGTGGCAGCATGCTGAACGATCGGGCGGTCCGCGACCAACCGATCACCTGACCGGGCGGCTGGGCCACTCGCGACCGGGCTATTTCGTTTCCGGCAAGCACTTTTCGACAAAGGGAACGACTAATGGGCAATTCCGCAGCGCCGCAGATCATTGCAGCGGTCGACGGCTCGGCGAGTTCCTATGAGGCGGTTGCCTGGGCGGCGGTCGATGCCGCGCTGCACCGCTGCCCACTGCGCATTCTGACCTCGGTGGCCGTCCCCGACTTCGGCCCCGACCGCACTCTGAGCGAGGCGGACGTGGAGTGGCTGCGCCGCGATGGCGAGCGGATCCTGGTCGAGGCGGCCAGCCTGGCACGGCACGCCGCGCCGGGGGCGGAATTGGAGCTGGCAACCGAGGTGATCTTCGCCTCGATCATTCCGACCCTGATCCTGCGCTCGGCGCAGGCCAGGATGCTGGTCGTCGGCAGCCGCGGCGTCGGCGCGTTCCACCGTGGACTGCTCGGCTCGGTCAGCACCGCGGTCGCCCATCACGCGCATTGCCCGGTCGCGGTGATTCATGGCGATTCGGCGATCGACCCGGAATCGGCGAGTAAACCCATCCTGGTCGGCGTCGACGGCTCAGGAAATAGCGTGCCCGCCATCGAGCTCGCGTTCGAGGAGGCCTCGCGACGCAAGGTGGGGCTGACGGCGCTGCACACCTGGAGCGATGCCAGCAGCGTCGATCTGCCGCATTCGGGCTGGGAGGCCGCGCGCGAGTCCGAGCAGGCGCTGTTGGCCGAGAATTTGGCCGGCTATCGCGACCGGTATCCGGAGGTGCCGGTGCAGCGGGTCCTGAAGCTGGACCGGCCGGTTCGAGCGTTACTGGACGAGTCGGCGAATGCGCAGCTGGTTGTGGTCGGCAGCCGCGGCCGTGGTGGGTTCGCGAGCATGGTCCTCGGCTCCACCAGCAACGCGTTGCTGCACACGGTGGAGTGCCCGATGATCGTTGTACGCAACAGCTGACCTGATTCCGCCGACGGCGCGGGGTGCCCGGCAGACCGGGGTGGGGGAACCGATCGACCTCGGCGAACCGGCCGCCGACTGGAAGGCCGGGCGCGCGTGGTCGAGCACCGTGCCGCAGCTGATCACGGACCCACGCGATGCGGTGTCCGGGACCGGCGGCCGGTGGTGAAGCGGGCGGCGCGTCGGTCCACGCGGTGGCTGGTGATGCGGAGGCGTTGTGGGGCAACGGGTTTCGGGGTGCGGAAGAAGTAATGTTTGCCGAGTTCGGCCAGCACCAGATAGGCCAGGACCATAACGGTCAGGGTTAGGAAGAAAGCGCCGGGCAGCGGGGTGAAGCCCAGGTCACGGGCGAATGGTGCGACGGGGAGCAGGGCACCGGTGGTCACCGCGGCCAATGCGGCCAACAGCAGCGCGACGCTGGGGTGGCTGCGGAAGAACGGGGTGCGCCGGGTCCGGATGACGAATAGGACCAGGGTCTGGGTGGCCAGGGATTCGACGAACCAACCCGTGTGGAAAAGGGTTTCGTCGGCGTGGAATACCGACAGCATGATCGCGAAGGTGGCGAAATCGAACAGCGAGCTGATGGGGCCGAAGACCAGCATGAAGCGCCGGATCAGCGCGACGTCCCACCGTGCCGGGCGCGCGAGTTGTTCGGGATCGACGTTATCGGTGGGGATGGCCAGTTGGCTGGCGTCGTAGAGCAGATTGTTCAGCAGGATCTGCGAGGGGAGCATCGGCAGGAAGGACAGAAAGGCGGACGCGCCTGCGGCACTGAACATATTGCCGAAATTGCTCGATGTGCCCATCAACACGTACTTCATGGTGTTGGCGAAGATGCGCCTGCCTTCCAGCACGCCGTCGGCGAGCACATGCAGGTCCTTCTCCAGCAGCACGACATCGGCGGCATCCTTGGCTACGTCGGTGGCGGAATCTACCGAGATGCCGACATCGGCGGCATGCAGCGCCAGCGCGTCGTTGACGCCGTCGCCGAGGAATGCGACGTCGACACCGGAGGACCGCTGTGCGCGCACAATCCGAGCCTTCTGTTCCGGGTCGACCCGCGCGAATATCGTTGTGGTCGAGAGTAGTTCGCGCAGCTCGGGTTCTTCGAGGCGGTCGATTTCGGGTCCGGTGAGCACACCGCCGTCCGGTAGCCCGAGTTCGGTGCAGACGTGCCCGGCGACGTCCGGATTATCACCGGTGATCACCTTGACCGCCATGCCGAGGTCGGCCAGCCGCCGCAGCGCGTCGCGGGCGGTGGCCTTCGGTGGGTCGAGGAACACCAGGAAGCCGTGTAGGCGCAGGTCGTGCTCGTCATCGGGGGCGAGTGTGTACTGCCCTGGCGCCGAGCGGGTCGCCACCGCGACGATGCGGTGACCGGCCCGGAATTCACTGTCCAGCACGGTCTTCGCGGTATGGGGCAAGTCAGTGCAGCGGTCGAGTACGGCCTCCGGCGCACCTTTGGTGATGATCAGCGGCTCGCCGGGCTCGTCGGCGGTGAGCACGGTGACGAGTCGGCGGCGGTGGTCGAAGGGCAGCACGGCCAACTTGGTGTACCGTTCGGCGGCCGCGCGCGGTGCGGTCGGGGCCTCCCATAGGGCGGTGTCGAGTGGATTTCCATCGACGACGCGCGCGTCGCGCACGGTGGCGTCGGTGCAGACCAGGCCGAGCAGCATCGTTTCGTCCGATGCGGATCCGTCGGGACCGAGTGCACGCATGAATTCGATCCGGCCCTCGGTCAGCGTGCCGGTCTTATCGGTGAACAACACCTCGATATCGCCGAGATCCTCGATGCACACCAGCCGTTTCACCAGCACCTTTCGGCGCGCGAGCTGCCGGGAACCCGCCGCCAGGCTGGTCGAGACCACGGCGGGCAGCAGCTGTGGGGAGATGCCGACCGCGATGGCGAGGGAGAACAGCAGCGCGTCCAGGATCGGGCGGTGCAGCGCCATATTCACCGCGAAGATGCCGATGGTCAGTACCGCGGCGACTCGGACCAGCAGGAGCGAGAATCGGCGCAGGCCGAGCTGGAATTCGGTGTCGGGCTGACGTTTTCCGAGTCCGAGGGCGACCCGGCCGAAGACCGTCGACCCGGCGGTCGCGACCACCAGGCCGCGGCCCTGTCCGGCGCTGACCACCGTCCCCATCAGCGCGCAGCTGCTCAGCTCGGCCATCGTGGTTCCGGACGGCACCGGATCCACCGACTTCTCGACCGGAATCGATTCCCCGGTCAGGACCGACTCGTCGCATTGCAATGCCGTCGTACTCAGCAACCGGATATCCGCGGGCACGAGCTGTCCGAGCCGCAGTTCGACCAGATCGCCGGGCACCAGCTCGACCAGGCTGACCGATTGCGCCGCACCGTCGCGAATCACCGTGGCGCGGTGCTGGATTCGATCGTGCATAGCTTCGGCGGCACGCTCGGCACGGTACTCGTTGATCAGGCCCAACCCGACCGAGGCGGTCAGGATGACACCGATGATGAGCGCATCGGTGCGCTCGCCGAGAAAGAATGACGCGGTGGCGGTGACCGCCAGCAAGAGCAGCAACGGAGACCGCAACTGCCGTGCCAACACCGGCAGGAGCCGGGCCTGATGTGAGCGAATCGCATTGGGCCCGACGGCCTGTCGGCGCCGTCGGAACTCCGCTCCCGTCAGGCCCGCATCGGTGGTCGACAACGCCGAGAGCACGTCCGCGATCGGCATCGCACCGGCGAGCGTCACCTCCAGGTGGTCTGAAGTTGTTGTCAGATGATCGACTCGGTGCGGTGCCGTCGTCATCGCGACCCGGTGTGGGTGCGGCGTGACCGTATCGATCGCAATCCCGCGCTGAGCATGCGGTGGGCGATCGTGGACATGCCGGTCCCGGGCCGGACGACTTCGACCGGAACCGTCACCGCGTCGACGATTGAGGTGTCCACTGCGGAAGACGCAGCGAGCACTTCGGATTCGGAGAGCATGCCGACCACCTGGTCCCGGTCGGCTACCACCGACAGCGCGGCGAATCCGTCTTCGATGAGTTGTTCGATGGCCTCGGTCAGCGGTGTTTCCGGCCGCACCGGAACCTCTGGTCGGCTGAGGATGTCGCGTGCGTGCATCGCTGCCACCTCATGCATAGTCGGACCTCTCCGATCATCATCGGCGCTGGTCCGATTCGGATTCGAGGGGCGAAGGTCCCGTTTCTGTCGAGGAGTCGGTCCTTTCGCCGTCCGGCGCCCGGTCCGCTCGACCAGGCGGAAAGGATCAAGCCGGGTGCGCCTAGCGCGAACCCGCGTCGGTGGCAGACGAAGGGTGTTGTGCGCATACCGCCTCGACGAATTCGCCGACGTGGCTTGGGAGAAGCGCCGGAACAGCTCGGCCTCTCGGAATAGGTGGTCGCATGGTGGCTATCCGCGTTCCGCGGTGTCGCTGTGATGGGGCCGACGTCCTCGATTCATGGGCCTTTCGGCCCTGTTCGGCACTGCCGCAGCACGGTTGGATTGCCAGCGTTGCGCCGCTGTCGGTCGAAAGGGGTTGGCGAGTGAGTACATCCGAGCTGTGGTCGACCAGGACGACCGCGCCGGCGGTGTGCACCACCCAGGGTGCGGTGGATCCCGTCCGGATCACCCGCGCGCTGCGGGGGATCGACCGGGCGCTGCGCTGCCACCATGTCGGTGCACCGGCCCGGGTGCGGTGCACCCGTCCGCAGTGTCTGGATGCGCCGATGCTGGCACAGGCGAACGTGGCGTTCCGGGGTGCCGCTGTACGCGTTCAGGTCCGGATCGGGTTACCGGGAGCGGAGGCCGCACGATGGTGATCCCCGCCGAAGACTTTCCAGGACGCACGATCGTCGAACTCGATCGGGCGACGGCGCTGGACCTGCTCTCGAGCGTCTCGATCGGTCGAGTGGTGTTCAGCCGCAACGCATTACCGGCGATCCGCCCGGTCAATCACATTGTCGAGGCGGATGGCAGCGTCATCGTGCGCACCCGCCTCGCGGCCCAGCTCACCTCCGCCGTGCGCGGCAACTCCGGTGTGGTGGTCGCCTACGAAGCCGACGAGATCGACCCGCACCTACACACCGGATGGTCGGTCGTGGTTACCGGTTTCGCTCGCACCGTTACCGATCCCGCCCGCATCGCCCGCTACGAGCGCCTGCTCCGTCCTTGGGTCGACCATGTCATGGATACCGTGATCGAGATCGAGCCCTCCATCGTCTCCGGCGTCCGCCTCGTCGACCAGGCCGCCTGAGCGGATGTCCGTGGATCGTCGAATCGCGGGTCGGCCAAGGGGGCTCGGTCACTCGCGATCACACAGTGGTCCAAACAACTTTCGGGAAATACAACGCTCCGCATGCTCAGGCCCGGGGCGACGAGTTCGAAGGGCGCGGCGTCGTGGACCAGTGCACCGGTCACGGCGGACGCAGCGGAACCCAGCAATTCCCCGGCGTCACGCTGGCGAATCAGCGCCGCCACTAGGCAGTGTTCGAAGTGGAGGGGCAGTGGGCACCGCTGTGTGGTGCTCACCAAGTTTGGTGATTTGAAAGGTGTTGTCCGCGTTGGTGGGTCGATGAGCTGAGGCGGGTGAGGTCTCCGGTAAAAGGTTCAGCGACGAAACATCACCTGAATACCGGAGACCTCGTGGCCAGCGTATCGGTTGCGGGGCGGGGGATCTGACTGACGCCCAGTGGGTGCGGCTGGTACCGCTTTTGCCTTGTGGGAAGAAGGCGGGCCGCCCGCCGACGTGGACGAAACGGCAACTCATCGACGGGATCCGATGGCGCACTCGGGTCGGTTCGCCGTGGCGGGATGTGCCGCCGCAGTACAGGTCCTGGCCGTCGGCATAGCACTCGTCGTCGGGATCGACCGCGTGATGAGTGAAGGCAAAGCCTTGACCACCACCATCGGCATCGCCACCGCAACCATGGTCATCGCCAAACTCGTCGGTGAACGCGACGACACCCGCCTCCATGCCGCCCTCGACAACCCGACATTAGTGCGTAACGCAATCGAGCAGGAAACCACGGAGGACCAGTCTGCATTCTCGAAAGACCATGAGCTCAACCCCGATCCCAGTTACACCCGATAAGGGAACAACGATGCAGATGAGGAAGTTCGGCGCCATTGCGGCTCTGGTGACCGCGAGCTGGCGGCCTGGAACCGGATGAAGGACACCATCGCCACCGGTGCCACGATCGGCACTCTGATCGGTGGTCTCGGTGGCGGTGCCGTGGGGTGCGTGCTCGGCGGCATTGCCGGCGCGACCGTGGCGACGGCAACGATCGTGGGCCTGTTCGGCGCCTTCATCCCGGCAGCGCCGATCGGCTGCCTGGGCGGCATCATTGCCGTCGGAGCGCTGGGCACCCTGGCGGGTCAGTTGTTGATCACCACACCTGTGGCGATTCTGGCCGGGGTCCAGTACTTCACGACGATCAATTCGCCTTTCCAAGGGAAGTGATCTGATCTTGGAAAATTGCGAAGTTCAAGGGCTTTACCAGCGGTTTTAGAGCACGTGGTGAGCGCCGCGTAGCGGTGCTCACCACCCTCCACTTCGAAACACTGCCTAGCCGCGCGATGCGGTCGCGGCACGCACTATAGGGCGATTCGATGCTCGTCCGCGCCTGCCAATTCGATCACCACGAACGGATCGGTCGACGGCATCCGCACCCGTGGAAACGCCGCCTGGTAGATCGCTGCCGCTTCTTCGCGTTCCAGCGAATCCGGTTGTGCCACATGGCCCGTACCGCGATACCACCGGCCATCCAGCAACACCGAAAGTGGCCGGGGTGTGCGGAAGTTACGCCACCATGTCTTTGTGTCGGCGCGAGCGACCCGGACGACGATGCTGTCGCCCGTGCGGGCATACGACACTGGTAGGGCGATATGGCGCCCCGAAAGCCGCGCTTGATAGCGCAGCTGGCACAGGTTATGCCCCAGCCCGAGGGCGAGCGGGGAGCGCAGTGGCGACAAGATCACGGATGCGCCGAACGCCTGTTCCTGGTACCGACTCGTGCTGGTTGTCATGTCTCAATGATCCGGCCGTCGCATGGTGCGACGGCAGGACCGAATGGCACCGGTCAGGTAGTCCTTTGTCCCTGAGAATTACCCTGGCCGCCCCGAGACCAGGCCATACGGTGCGGACTGCGGGCGAGACCTGTGGGGTTTCGGTCGAGCCGACGCGGCGGCCGGACGGTGAGTTCGGCGATCGAGCGCACCTCGCCACAGTCGCCCTGGCGCAGGATGCCGACGGTATCGGCCATCTCTTGGACCTCCCCGATTGCCGTGTCCCCGACCGCACCGATGCGTTCTGAACGGTCCAGCCCGAGGCGTTCGGCATGCCGAACGCCCACCTTTTCCTGGACGCCGCCGCGCGAGATAGCTCAGGTACCGCTCAGCGGTCAGGTCGGGATAGCGGCGTTATCCCGAAACACCGCGCGTACCGTCCCACTCCGGGGCGTTCGGTCGACTCACCGATCTGTCGGCCGTTGAGCGGTCAAGTCGAGTTGGTTGGCGGCGCCGAGACATCCGCGGTGGCCCGACGTAGCAATTCGGCTCCGGCGGCCCGGTGCAGCAGCGCGAGGACCTCGTCGTCGGAGGGGCGACGGAACAGCGAATACCATTCGCCGGCCGTGGAAAGACTCGGCGGTGTCCGCAGGCAGATCACGTCGTCGGCGACCCCGGAAAGTTCGGTCACTACGGCGCTTGTACCTACCGGGGCGGCCACGACGATCCGCCCGGCACCGTGGACCTTGACCATCTGGCAGGCGGCTCTAGCGGGGGCGCCGCTGACGATTGCGTCGACGACGATGATCGCGGTACGCCGGGTCAACGGAATGCGCGGACACCCTTCCCGAACTCTGCGGAGCTGAGTGTGCAGCATCTTGCGCTCTTGCAGGTCTATCGCTGCCATCTGCGCGGCGGTCACCCCGCTACGAGCGACTGCGGCGTCGTCGATCACCCGGACACCACCCTCACCGATTGCGCCGAACGCCATTTCCGGCCGGTACGGGACCCTGAGCTCGCGCACCACGATCACATCCAGCGGCGCATTCAAGGCACGTGCGACCTCGAATGCGACCGGAACACTGCTCGGCGCCAGACCGAGAACCACAATGTCTTGCCCTCGCAGGGACCCCAGGCGCATCCCCAGTTGCCGTCCTGCATCGAACCGATCGATGAACACCATCGCAATACTTCCTGTTAGATCTATCCAGATTCCGGTTCAGGGCATGCCCATCGATAGGTCCTGATGTCGCCGATGCGAGTGTCGTTGCCCCGAGGTCGTCACCGCCGATCGCTGCCGGTCTGCCATCCGGTCTCCCGCCATTCCCGTTCCCAGCCGGCCCGACGTCGAGCGCCCAATGCCCACATAATGAGCGCGACCAGGGCCAAGACGGCGCCCCAGATTTCGAGCAGAACGGCCAGGCCGACCTCGATCCCGTTGCCGACGGCGACACCGGACCGCTCCGGCGGACCGGTGGGAGTGCCGTCCGGGGCGAGCCACACCGTGACCGCATCGCCGCGGCTCGCCGTATCCGGGACCGTAATCGTCGCCGTGCCGGATCGGCCGTCCTGATTCCAGCGTACCGGCGCTTCGGAGTGGCTGTCGGTCATCGCCGACCGCGCCGACACCGTCGCGGTGTGCTTCGATTCGCCCGAAATCGTGCCCGTGACAGCGACTTTCGCCGAATTGTCGGAGCTGATCCGCGCCGCCGCCGCGGTATAGCCCGCGGTCCCCACCGCACCCGCGATCGGAATGGCGACCAGCATCGCGGCAGCAGCCAGGATCCAGACCAGCGCCTCGATTCGATCCGACGCCCGCATCAGCGGACTGGTATTCCACGGTCGCGTCCGCCAGATACGGACCGACAGCGACGGGTACCGCGACACCCGGATCACCTCTTCTCGACGGCACCGCCACTTTGGTGAATTTCGCGGCTGGCTGCCTGGTTCGAGCATCTCGCTCGGCGCCGTCGCGGAGCAGAGACAAAGGTCACTGCGTTGGCGAGTCCTGTGGCCCTCGCATCCGAGGTCACAGGCCCATCGGCGCGCCGTCATCGGCTGCCCGGCAAGCCGTGCGAGCCGAGTTTCATTCGGGCCCAGCCCGGAGTCCGGTGCATCGTGCGCCATATCGCACGTCTCCCGACCTGATCTGCTGCGCTTGATCAGGGACGACACCATTGTCGAGGCCGATCGGCGCCCTGGTCGACAACTATGCGGGCAGCAGCAAAGAATGGACCATCGATGTGGCATCCGGCCGAAGCAGGCCACATCGCTCCCCGTGGAGCACGTGTCATCGGCCCCGATCCGAGTCGTATCCGCGGATCGGTGGCGGGCTGTCAGAGTTGGATGCCGACTCGCGCGATACCGTTCTGGCAGTAGGCCGACACCGGCAGGTTTGCGGCGGCAACCAACCGCATCAGCCTGGTATTCGCGGGAATCAGTTCGGCGACAAATCGTTCGACGCCGCGTTCACGCGCGAGTTGCGCCAGGCGGTGGAGGAGTTCCAGGCTGTACGCGCCTATCCGGTCGTCCTGATCGGGAGCGATGGTTATGGCTAACTCGGCCGTCCTGGTCGTCCCGAGCACGATGAAGTTGCCCAGGGCGACGATCCGGTCGTCGACGAAGGCGCCGAGCGCACAGTGCGCAGGATCGCGCATGACGAGGGCGCGCGCGACATTGGGCAACTCGGTCGGGCGCGGCACGAGAATTCGGAAGAGGCTGTCCTTATCGGGCATCCCGGCGTGCAGATCCGCGACGGCGGCGGCATCGCCGGGGCCGAGCGGGCGGACGGTGCAGGTTTCGGTCGAGCTGATCATGCAGTGGTCTCCGAGCCGAGTCGAATAGCTTTCTAGAGCATCTCTGAACGGAGTCGGATCCGAATGGGGCCGAAGGTCCCCAATCGAGGACCGAACAGCACTGCTGGTCGCCCGGGCATTCGGTGGGATCCGCGCTCGAACGATGGCGCCGCTCCGCGGTTCGGGTGACCATGACGGGGCAATGGGCTTGCTGCACAAGGAATCAGAATTGATGTGCGATCCGGTCGGCCCCGGTGTGTGCGAGGCGTTCGCCCCAAGCGCGAGCGCATTCCAACGCGCCTGCGGCCAATGGTCCGGTCACGCCGTCGACCAAGAAGTCCACCGGCTCGTCGACGAGTTCATAACCCAAGTGCCGCAATCGCTTACCGACACAGCGGGCGGCCGACCCCGGCAACCACGATGGCTTCACGGCCTTGGTGCCGAAGGCTGCGGCCTGGGTACCCGGTACCACCGGCAGCGCCCGATCGAGCCATTCTCGGATGCCGATCTCGACCGGAACCAGCGCGTCGGTCGCTTGCGCAGCATCACGGCGGGTCCGGGGTCGGCTGAGCCCGAGCATATGCGTCGGCCCGCCCACCACCAACAGATCCGCAGTTGGCTGGGGCAGCTCCGCGGCGGCCGCCACGTTGAGCAACTCCACGGTGGCGTACTCGCTGAGCCCCTGAGCGATGGCGGCGGCGATGGCGGCGGTGTTGCCGAACATCGATTCGTAGATGACCCGCGCCAGCATGTCGGTCTCCTCGTACTGCGGAAGCTGGGTGAAGGTGATGTCAACGCTACGGGCGGATGGTGCCGCCGAACAGGGCCGAACCGACGCTCAGCGGGGGACCTTCGGACATCCGAGGGGGTTTCCGATGGCTTTCGGCCGTCGCGTCGGAGTCCGCGGCACACAATGCTGGAACGGTGCTGGCACGTTTTCCCAATGGTCTGCGCCGATTCGATGGCTACCAGTTGGCGCGCCGGGTGCGGACCTTGCCATTACTACCGCCGATCCGGTCCCGGCAGCGTTGCTCGAACGCTCCGTGCACGCCGGGATGGTGGTGGTCGGCAGCCGGGCCTCGGCACGTTCGCTGGTCGGCTCGGTCAGCACTGCGGGGTCCAGCACGCGCACCTCCCCGGCAACGCCCTCCTACATGCGGTAGAGGTCCTGATGATCGTGGTCCGCGCGCATTGAGCGGAGACTAGCCGCGGCGAGCGAGTCGGCGCAGGCGTTCGTGTTCGAGGACGAACAGTGTGACGCTGGTGATGAAGCACAGTGCGGTGACAATGGCCCCGAGAGCGGTCCAGCCCGCGAATCCATAGCCTGCCGCGGTGAGGGTGGATGCCAGGCCCACAACTCCGGCGATGAAAAGCACGATACCGGGGATGTTGTATGGATCGGCGAGGCTTTCGCCGGGCTTGCTGTGGTACGGCTCGCCGGATGTCCTGTCGCTCACGGTATTTCCTCCAGTGTCGGTTGAGATCGGGCCGCGGCGGGGCGGTTTCGCCGCGGCCCATCGATCACCCTGCCCGCGTGGAGCCCGTGCGGGCAGGGGCGTTGGTCCTGTGGGAATCGGACCAAGGTCATATTCCTCGCCGACCTCGTCCACATCAGCGAGTCGCAATGCGTCCGAACTCGCCACATAGTCGCCCGTTTCGGCTCGGACCTCACGAAATATCCTGGGCGTGAGCGTCTCTCGAACTCGGAGCCGATCGCCACGGTCGAAGATCCCGGCATCACCGGCGTGCGACCTTCCGCGCGATGGTCCACCGGGCGACCCCCTGCGCCCGCCCGGTGGGCCCGCGTCAGGTGCGGTATGTGCGCGCGACCAGGGCCGAGCGCAGGTACCAGAGCCCGGACGGCTGGGACGGATCGAATCCGGTGAGCTGTCCGATGCGCTTGAGCCGGTAGTCGACGGTATTGGTGTGCACGTGCAGGACCCGGGCGGTGCGCTGGCGGTTGAGGTTGTTACCGATATGGCGTTGCAGGGTCTCCAGCAGTTCGGGGTGTTCGTCGAGGGGATCGAGCAGCGAGCCGAGGTATGCACGGCCTGGACCGGGCCGGGTGAGCTGGTATTCGAGGGCGAGTTCGTCGAAGTGATACAGCCCGGCCACCGCCTGCAGCCGCTGCACCATATCGAGCAGCTCATGCGCCTGGTCGGCCGCGTTCGGAATCTGTTCCGGCGTGGCCTCGACCATTGTCACGGTGATCCCGACCTGCGCGGCATGCGACATGCGCGTCACCAGAGCTTCGAGCTGATCGTTGTCGAATTGCGTCGCGGGGATCAGCACGGTGCCGCCGTCCACGCTGAGCAGCGACAGCGCGCTGGCACCGCATCGGGTCGCGAGTTCGGCCTGCAGTCGACGCAGCTTGCGCCGGGCCACCACCTGGACGTCGAGCATCGGATTGTGCTCATCATGATGGGGCGGAATGGCAACGGCGAGAACGCTGTAGGACTCGGCGATGGCGATGCCGCATTCGCGTGCCATGGTCGAGGTGCTGTGCCCGCCGAGCAGCGCCGAGGTGAGGGTGTGCACAGCGGTGTGGTGCTCGCTGACGACCGCGCGCAGCTCCCGGACATAGGCGACCGAGATCGCCGAGGTGAGCTTGTCCAGCAGCGCGATGACCATCTTGGCGCCGTCGACGAGATTGTCGTAGTCCTTCGTCGTCGCCTTGGACACCACCAGGTCGAGGCCCATCTGGAAGCCCTCGTGGATGGAATGCAGGATGGTGTCGATCGGCACACCCTCGCGGGCCCACCCGGCGGCATGGTCCTCGAGCCGCCGCACCTTTTCCGGGATGTCCTTACCGTCCAGCATGCTGACCGCGATCTCGAGGCAGACGCGGGTGCTGGCGGTGAAATCGCCGGTGATCGCTTCGCCCGGCATCGTCGCGCACGGGATGACATTGTCGACGAAGTGGCCGACCATCTGCCGCGACAGCGCGCGGACGTCCTTGAGTGGCGACGACATCGGCTTACCCGAGAGGGTCAGAGTCGGCCGGGTCGAGTGGTCGACGGACATAGGCGACTCCTTTGGCCCCGGTGTTGCTGTGTGGCGCATTCACACTAACTGTCCGAGGTCAGCCGTGGACCGGTTCGCTCGGTTCTGTGAGAGTGCGCTAGCCCGGCCGGGATGCCCTTGTGACCGGTCACAGTGTTTCAGAGGAGCTACCGGCGAGTAATGAGAGCCGTCACATCCGTGGATCGGACCAAAAGTTAGCCGGGAGTCCGGGCCGTGCGTGCGCCGTGCGACATGACGTAAAAATGGGGTTACGTGACTTTGCATTCAGCGCGGAATGTGTTAGCGCCCAATACAAAACAAAAATACCGATGAGTTGGTTTGGAATCTCCGCTGTCCGCTCAGTGAACCGGGCGTGAACAGCGCATTTATTGGAAATTGATCCCGTCATCCAGCGGTGCGGCCGAATTGATGAATTATCTGGGATGTCCAATCGCGGATTGTGTTGTCTCAGACGGGGACTCGTCAGGCCCCCTTTTTGACGGGTATACGTGGGTCTCGTGCACTTTGCCGAGTCGGATTAGCGAAACAGTTGCTGATGGATCGAACCGGCTGTGCTGCAAGGCTATTGACATTGCCAGCTGCAAATCAGCGGTGTACAGATGTGTGCATGCGCCGCTGTGATTGCTAACAGTTGTGCACATGGACGAGATATTGGACGTGACAGTCCCGATTGCCGTATCGGAGGGCAAGTGAGCGCAGTCTCGACTGGCGTTGAATTCCGAACTGACCAGCAAGGATTCATGATCTGTTCGGTGGAGTCCGCGGTCTCGGGCCGCGTTGCGCGCATGGCGGACGCGGCAGGTTCGAGCGCGACGGAGGGTGAGTGATGACCGGGTTGAACCATGTTGACGAGCAGGTGCGCGAACTCTTTTCGCGGGGGCTGAGGGTGTCCGGGATCGATGTGAATACGCCGTTGCTGGATTATGGCTTGGACTCGGTACGGTCGGCCGAACTCGTCATCGAACTCGAGCGCAGCTTCGGCATCGAGATCTCCGACGAGGAGGCCGCGGCGCTGCACACCGCCCGCGACGTAATCGACTGTGTGGTAGCCAAGTCCGCCGCGAATCGGCACTCGGGTATCGGAGCGTAGGCCTTGTCCGCGAGCGTTCTGTTTCCGGAACAAATAAATACCGCTGCCATTGTTTCCGAACACGAATTATTCGATGATTTCGCACGGTACAACCGTCCGGGGCTGGCTCGGCTGCTGCGTGCATGCCATCTGGATCTGGTATATGCGGGCGCCGAAAGTGACTACCTGATCCGCCTGGATGGTGCGCGGGTATTGGATCTGGTCAGCGGTTTCGGGGCGGCGCTGTTCGGGCACAACCATCCGGCGCTGGTGCGGGTGGCGACCGCGCGGCTCAATCAGCAGACCCCGTTTGTCGCCCAGGGCAGCGTCCGGCCCGGAGCCGCGCGGCTGGCTCGTCGGCTCTCGGCGGCGGTGGCGGTCGGCACCGGCCGTGAGTACGTGGTGACCTTCGGATCGACCGGTGCGGATGCGGTCGAGGCGGCGATCCGGCACGCGGCCGTCGCGCATGCGCGTGCGCTCGGCGAGCTGGAGACCGAACTGCGCCGTACATTGCGCCGGGTTCGGCGCGACGGTCTGCACGATGTGCGTCCGATCGCCGTGGCCGACAATGGATCCGGTGCCACCGGCGACGACGGTCGTTCGGTCGCGGAGATTCTCGCCGAATCGCTGCGCGAGATCGATGAATTACGCCGTCGCGGACCGGTTTTCGTCTCCCTGTCCGGAGCCTTCCACGGCAAGACGGCCGGTGCGTTCGCGCTGACCGAGCAGGCCGATACCCCGGCGGATCTGGTGGTGTCGGGTCCGCAGCGGCGCCGGCTCGACACCTGGGAGCCGGACGAGGTCGCCGCGGCGTTCACCGAGGAACTGCGTCCGATATGCCGGATCACCTTCGACGGCACCGGTCGGCCGGTCCGGTCGTGGACCCGGATCTCGCCGATCGCGGCGGTATTCGCCGAGCCGATCCAGGGCGAGGGCGGTGTCCGCGAAGTTCCCGCGGCGACCCTGCGCGCATTGCGCGGTTTGGCCGATCTGCACACGGCGGCCCTGGTTTTCGACGAGATCCAGTGCGGCATGGGCCGCACCGGAACCTTCCTCGCGTCGATGCCCTCAGGGGTCGCGGCGGACTACTACCTACTCTCGAAATCGCTGGGCGGCGGCTTGGTGAAGATCTCCGCCCTATTGGTCGACCGGCAGCACTCCATCGCCGAT
The DNA here is from genome assembly GCF_040614395.1 of Nocardia sp. NPDC005998. Lineage (NCBI taxonomy): Bacteria > Bacillati > Actinomycetota > Actinomycetes > Mycobacteriales > Nocardiaceae > Nocardia > Nocardia sp. NPDC005998. The sequence goes on from NZ_JBEXUI010000039.1 coordinate 16,474, forward strand.
TTCGGTCGCTACCACACCTCGACCTTCGCCGATGACGACCTGTCCTGCGCCGTCGCCGATGCCGCGTTGGACCTACTGCGGGACAACCAGATCCGCATTTCCGATACCGGCGCGCAACTGCGGTCCCGGCTCGATGCGGTGGCGCGACGCTGGCCGAAGGAGATCGTCGCCGTCCGCGGTCGCGGACTGCTGCAGGGCATCGAACTAGCGCCGCTGGAACCGGCATCGGCACTGCTGCGCGAGATCTGCGATCCGGAGATGTTCGGATACGTGGTGGCGGGCTATCTGCTGCACACCCACCAGATCCGTATGCTGCCAACACTTTCCGCGCCGACCACACTGCGCATCCAGCCCTCGGCCTTCCTCGCCGATGCGGAGCTGGACCGGCTGGCGGCGGCACTCGACGATCTCGCCGCACTGCTGCACCGCGGCGACTACCCGCGACTGCTCGCGCATCTGGCCGCACCGGTCACCACGAATTGGCCGGTGCCGGAACATAAGTCGCCGTCGAGGCGGCGCACAAACGAGGTCGCGCGCGACTGGAACGCCCCGACCCGGGTGGTCTTCCTCGCCAATCTGCCCGATGCCGCGGATCTGCGTAGATTCGCACCGGAATTGGCCGAATGGTCCGACGGTCAGTTCGCCGCACTGTTCGAACGGCTGCGCGGGGTGGCCGAGCCCTTCGAACTGACCAGGCAGATCGTCACGTCGCCGACCGGCGCCGCGGTCGAGGTCTGTCTGATCGCGGTGCCGATCTCGGCCGAACAGATCATCGAATGCCAGCGTGCCGGACATCGGGCCTGGCTGCGCGATCTGGTGCTGGAGGCGGTGGAGCAGGCGATCGCCCTGGGCGCCACCGTGATCGGGCTCGGCGGCTACACCTCGATCGTCACCAACGCTTCGCGCGATGTCGTGGAGGACACCGTCAAGGTGACCTCGGGCAATTCGCTCACCGCGGCCTGCGCCTTCGAGGTGGTCCGGGCCGAACTCGCGCGCCTCGAACCGGGGCAGCGACGGGTCGGAATCCTCGGCGCGCTGGGCAATATCGGCGCGGTGATGGCGGAACTGCTCGCGCCGCTGGCGGATTCGGTGACCCTGGTCGGGCGCGCCGGATCGGCGTCGCGGCTGAAACGGGTCGCATCCTCGCTGCCCGGCGCGGTGACGGTCAGTGAGGACCTGACCGCGCTGCGCACCTGCCGCATCGTCCTCACTGCCACCAATTCGGCCGTGCCCGTGGTCACCGCCGAGCGGCTGGCCGCCGACCATCCGGTGCTCGTGGTCGATCTCGCGGTCCCCGGCGATGTGGATCCCGCGGTGTCCCACCAACCGAATATCACCCTGGTCTCCGGCGGGCGCATGGCGCTGCCGCTCGGCCAGACACCTCCATTTCCCGAAACCGGGCTGCCCGCCGGGGTGGTCTACGCCTGCATGGCCGAAACCATTCTGCTCGGTTTCGAACCGCGCACGGCGAGTCCGTCCTATGGCGGCCTGACCGCGGCAGGTGTGCGCGCCGCGCACGATCTGGCCGCCCGTCACGATGTGCGCCCGGTTCTGCTTCCGACAGGAGCTCCCACCGTGTCCGAAACTCCCACCGCAGCCACACCTGCCCCGATGTTCCTCGGCGCGGCCGATTTCGCACCGGATCGCGCCGGTGGCAAGGCGGGCACGCTGCACGAATTGATCGTCGCCGGATTCGAGGTCCCGCCCGGCTTCGTCGTCACCGCCGATCTCGATCTGGCCCGGATCTCCGACGAGGATCTGAGCGGCTGGGTGCGCGCACTGGGCGGATTCCCGGTCGCCGCGCGCTCGAGTGGTGTGCTGGAAGACCTCGATGACGCCAGCTTCGCCGGTCAGTACGAGTCCTATCTCGACATCACCGATGTCGTGGCGCTGCGCGGATATATCGAGCAGTGCCGAGAGTCGGTGCACAACGAGCGAGTTCGCACCTATCTGGCCAGGCACGGGTACCGCGAGACAGGCGCCTCGGTGGCCGTACTGGTGCAGCGCATGGTCGAGGCCCGCTGTGCCGGAGTGGGTTTCAGCATCGATGCGCTCACCGGCATCGAAGACAATGCGGTCGTCGAAGCGTGCAACGGTCTAGGTGAACGACTCGTCTCCGGACATGTCACGCCGACCAGGTACACGCTGCGGCTATTCGACGGTTCGGTGGTCGAGCGGGTGGCGGGCGATGAGGATGTGGCGTTGAATGCCAGCGCCACTACCGAACTCGCCGCGCTCATGCTCGCGGTACAGGCGCACCGGCACCGCCCGCAGGACATCGAATGGGCCATCGACGGCGACGGAAAGCTGTGGCTGCTGCAGGCGCGGGCCATTACCGCAATCACCTGGCGCACCGATATCGACCAGTTCTCCGATGCCGATCTGCGTGACGGCGGCGTCTCGGCGCGGGTCTGCACGCCGATGATGTTCTCGTTGTACGACAACGCCTTCCAGCATTCGATGCAGCAGTTCATGGAGCGGTTGAGGCTGACCGAACCCGGTGTGGAGCCGGACTGGATGGCCATGTACTACGGCCGCGCCTACTGGAATGTCAGCGCGGTCAAGCAGTGCTTCTTCCGCATTCCCGGTTTCGACGAACAGCATTTCGATGATGACCTCGGCGTGCTCAACGACTACGGCCCCGACGGACCGCACCGCACCCCGACCAATGCCAAGACCATCGCCAAGGCGCTGCCAGCGGCGTTGGCCGTGCCGAAGAGCTACCAGGATCAGTTGGCCGCGGTCGAGGCATTCGCGGCCGAATGGCCCGCGAAGCACGCGGTATGGCGCGAGCGGGTTCGAGCACTGCCGCGGACCGATGCGGCCACCTTCGTCGCCGATCTGGCGGACTGCCTGCTGACCTTTCACGCCAACACCGAGCGCGCCTACTTCACCACCATCTACAACAACTCCAGCGTGCAGACCGACTTCAAGCAGCTGCTCGACAAGGTCGACGCCGCGACCGGTGTGACCACCTCGGCGATCGATCTGATGGGCGGGCTCGCCGATATCAGCCATATGCAGCTGCAGCGCGGCATTGTCGAATTGCACCGGGTGGCAAGCGCGCACGGACTCGACAGTCCCGAGTGGACCGAGGCCATCGACGCATTCCTGGACGAGCAGGGTTTCCACGCCGATGCGGAGCTGGATCTGACCAGCCCGCGCTGGTCGGAGGAGCCCGAGCGGGTGCGATCGATGATCGCGGTCATGCTCGAACACGGCACCGCGCCGGCGGATCCCGATGTGACGCTGGTGGATCAGCGCAAACGCTACGAGGACGAACTGGCCGCGGTGCGGGCGCGGGTGCGGGCCAAGCCGCTGGCTCGGGTGAAGCACGCCAAGGCGCTGGACAAGCAGGTCGATCGGATGCGGCGGTATCTGGTCGCGCGTGAACGCATGCGGGAGTTCTCCTCGCAGTGCTATGCCATCGTGCGCGCCTATGTCGTCGAGGCCGGGGTGCGGCTCGCCGCGGCGGGCACGCTCGAGCAGGCCGACGATGTGTTCCAGCTGTCCATCCACGAGCTGACCGATCTCGCGGCCGGACGGGTGGAGATCGTCACGCTCGCACCCCAGATCGCCTACCGCCGTGCGGTTTACGCGGGCTATCGGGATCTGGTGCCGCCACATGAGCTCGGCGGTGGTGTCACGGTCGGCGCGGTCCGCGAGATCGGCGACGGCGATCTGACCGGACTCGGGTGCAGTCCGGGTGTCGCGGAGGGCACCGCCCGGGTGATCACCTCGCTGGCCGATATCGATCAGCTGCGCGAGGGCGACATTCTCGTCACCCGGTTCACCGATCCGGGGTGGACGCCAGCGCTCGGACTGGTCGCCGCCGTGGTGACCGAGGTCGGCGGGATGCTCTCCCATGCCGCGGTCATCGGGCGGGAGTACGGAATTCCGGCGGTGCTCAATGTCGCCGGTGCGACGACGGCGGTGCGCTCCGGACAGCGGATCCGGGTCGATGGCGGTACCGGAGTCATCAGTGTGCTGGAGGCTGCGGTCTCCGCCGAGGCAGCGCCGGTCGCGCTGGTGTCCGCCAGCGGCGACCACGAGCAGATCCTCGCGGCCGCCGTCCCGGAACCGGAGCCGTCGCGGGAGCGTCCGGTACCCGTCGAACCGCTGGTCCCGCAGCCGGATGAGCCCGCGCGTGCGGTGCCATTGCGGCCCGCGCAGCCCGAACAACAACTCCAGCCCCCGGAGCATCCGCGTCCGGCGGCCAGCAGAACGGATGAACCACTGACTGCACGCAAGCGCCTGATCTGCATCGCCGGTGCCGACGGATCGGGTAAGACGACCCAGGTGGCCCGCATCGCCGCGGAATTCGAGGCACAGGGCCACAGCGTTGCCGCCGTGACCATTTGGGACGCATTCCTCGATCCGAAGGTCTCCTCGAAACTGCCCTGGCACAGCCCGGCCGAGATCTACGGTTACCTGAAGCTGCTGTCTCCGCTGAGCCGGGCGCACTTCCTGTTCCACGCCATGCAGCTGTCCTTCGATCTGGCCGCCGAGCGCGGCGCGGACATCCTGCTGGCAAATGCCTACTGGTACAAGTACTTCGCCACCGAGGTCGCCCACGGCGGCGATGCGACGGTGCTGCGCAAGCTGGCGGCCGGTTTCCCGGAACCCGACCGCACCTTCTACCTCTCGGTCCGTCCGGAGGATGCGCTGGGGCGCAAGCAGTTGCGCAGCGACTACGAAAGCGGCTACGGCGACGAAGCGACCTTCCTGGAATTCCAGCGTCGCAGCCACGACGCATTGGAGGCCTTGTCGACGGAGTTCGGCTGGATCCGCCTGGACGGCACCGCGGCCCCGGCCGAGATCACCAAGGCCGTACTCGCCCAACTGCGGGAGGACGACCGGTGAGCACCGAGACAGTATTGCGCGGCGATTCGCTGGGAGCCGACGTTCGGGCGACGGGCCGGGTCCGCCGTGTCGCGATCGTCGGCATCGATGGTGCCGGCAAATCCTCGGTGCTGGCACGATTGCGCGAATTGGTGCCGGCCACCGGCTCTTTCGCCTCGATGACCTGCCCGGACTTCCACAACACCAGGAATGTGCCGCTGACCGAGCTGTCCGAGCAGCTCAAGGCCTTCAGCGTCGGATGTGACGAAATCGCCAGCCTGGAGATGAAGGCCACGGCGATGTATCTGCAGATGACGCTGTTCGGACCGGTGGAGCGGCATTTCCTGAACACCTGGTCGCCGGATGTGCTGGTCTTCGAACGGCATCCGCTGATCGAACTGCTGGTCTACGGACCGCTGTATGTCGCACTGGCCCGCCCGGAATGGAACGGTCACGACCGCGCGGCGGAGATCGCGGCCGTACTGGAACGCCACCGGCCCGGCACCTTCGATGACATCGTGGCCTGGCAGCGGTCCGAATCCACCCGTCTGGGCAGCTCCCCGGATATCTGGGATCTGCTCTCGGAAATCGCGGATCTGGTGCGCCGGGACGTGACCGAATCGGTCCCCGGCTTCGCCGACCGGTTCCGCACCACACTGCCCGATGCGGTGCTCTGGCTGGACGCACCGCCGGAACAGGCAGCGGCTCGGTGTGCGCAACGTTCAGGGGACGGGCCGAAGGAGGCCCACGAAACCGCAGAGCGGCTCGGAGCCCTGCGTGACGGATATCTACAGGTGCGCGACACCCTCGCGGCGGCCTTCCCCGAAGTGGAATTCCACCGCATCGACACCGCCGACGGCGTCGACCTGGAGGAGTCGGTGCGCGCCTGCGTGACGGAAGGGAAGTTGCTCGGATGAGTACACAGGCAGGTACCCCGGCCACCGCGGTCGAGGCGCGGGTGCGCGCCATTGTCGGTGAGGTGCTGTGGGTTGCGGCGGACGATATCGACTCCGCCGCCCAACTGATCGACTACGGACTGGATTCGCCGACGGCCATCGAGCTGACCATTCAGCTGGAGCAGGCGTTCGGCATCAGCATTCCGGAAGACGCTGCAGCACAGTTGAATACGGTCGGCGAGATCGTGCAGTACGTGCGGGGTGAGCAGTGACGGTGCCGACTCGCCAGCATCCGACGATCGTGCACGCGCTGCTGGCCAATGCCGAGCGTGCCGTCGCCGGTCCCTCGACGATCTTCGTTCCGGAGCGTGGCGGTGACGGCTCCGGCGGCGAAACCGCCTGGCGTCATGATGATCTCGCGGCCGCGGCAGGACGCAGCGCGGCCGCATTGGCCGCCGCGGGGGTCGAGCCGGGGGATCGGGTGATGCTGTGCCTGCCCACCTCGCCGGAGTTCGTCACCGCATTCTTCGGCGCGCTGCTACTTGGTGCGGTGCCGACCGCGGTAGCGACGCCGGGTGGCTTCGGTTCGGCGGATATCTTCCGGGACAAGTTCACTCGGCTGGTCGCCTATCTGGAACCAGCGGCGGTGGTCGCGACATCATCGGTGCTCGCTGGGGGAGCACTGCCGGATGCCGTGGCGGCCATCGACGGCGATGTGCTGCACGCCGTGGCCGGTACGGTGGATGCGCCCGCGCTGGCCCCCAGACTTCCCGAGCCGGGGGATCTGGCCTTCATCCAGGCAACCTCCGGGTCGACCGGAACACCGAAGGGCGTGCAGGTCACCCACGCCAATCTCGCGGCCAACTGCGAACAGATCGCCGGGGCCGCCTCGATGGGGCCGGGTGACACCTGGGTCGGCTGGCTGCCGCTGCACCACGATATGGGGCTGATCGGCGGATTCCTGACACCGGTGTTCCGTGGCTTCGATGCGGTGTTGATGCCGCCGAGCCGGTTCCTGCGCAGTCCAGGGGATTGGCTGCGCGCGGTCAGCCGGTATCGCGGAACGATCACGGCGGCACCGAATTTCGCCTACGGGTATGCCGCGGCCCGGATCACCGATGCCGAACTCGCCGGCGTCGATCTGTCGACCTGGCGATTCCTGTTCTGTGGTGCGGAACCCATCCATCCGCCGACCGTCCAGCGCTTCGTCGACCGATTCGCCGCGTGGGGGCTGCCGAAGGACGCGCTGGTGCCGTGCTACGGAATGGCCGAGGCCTCCCTTGCGGTCACGGTCAACCGCCCGCACGCGCCGATCGCCTACGACGCGATATCGCGCCGTGCGCTCACCGGAAACGGTGTGGCCCTGGATATTCCGCAGGACGATCCCGACGCGATGCACATCGTCGACTGCGGCGCACCGCTTCCGGGCACCGAGGTTCGCATTGTGGCCGAGGACGGCGCGATCTGCGGTGCGGATATCGTCGGCCGCATCCAGTTCCGCGGTCCCTCCATGACCATCGGCTACTTCCGGCTGCCCGCGGAGACCGCGGCCGCCACCAGCGACGGCTGGTGGGACACCGGCGATATCGGCTACCTGCGCGATGGCAGGTTGCGCATTACCGGCAGGCATAAGGACCTGATCATCATCCGCGGCGCGAACTACCTGCCTACCGATTTCGAGCTCGCCGCGCAGGAAGTCGCGGGCGTTCGATTGGGCGGTGTCGCCGCGGTCGGTCATGCCGATACCCAGGGGCTTTCGGAGGAACTGCACCTGATCGTCGAATCGGCTACCGACGACGACGAACACGATGCACTGCGGCGCGCCGTGCGCGTGGCGGTGAGCAAGCGCACCGGTGTGTTGCCCGCCGGTGTTCGGGTGGTGCCGCCGCGCAGCATCCCGAAAACCACCAGCGGCAAGGTACAGCGCGCGGAGGCCCGGCGACTGTTCCTGGTCGAGGAAGATCTGGTCGGCGCCGGGGGAGCGGCATGAGCGAATGTGGCCGTCGGCTTGCCGGTCCGACGCTGCGGCATCCGCTCGGCGCGTATCCGGACTACCGCGCCGACCCGCTCGCGCTGTTCTACGAGCAGGCGGTCGCGCACGGCGGCAGCGTCCGGCTGCGCCTGGTGCACCAGCAACTGCACCTGCTGGTGGAGCCGGACCATATCAACCAGGTGCTGGTCACCAATGCGGCCAAGTACGAGAAGGGGATCAGCTACCAGAGCCTGAACCATCTGCTCGGACCCGGCCTGCTCACCAGCGGCGGCGAACTGTGGAAGCGTCAGCGCGCCTTGATCAAACCGGCCTTCTCGCGTCGCCATGTCGATACCGAGATTCCGCTGATGCAGCAGTGCGGGCAGCGGATGCTCGACCGGCTCGACGGCTACGCGGCCGGCGGTGCGGCCTTCGACCTGGTTCCCGAGGTAATGGGCTTCGCGGCCGATGTGGTGTGCCGTGCGGTCCTTGGCGCCGATATCGACGGCGTGCTGCCGCAGATCGAAGACGATGTGCGCGAGGGTGTTTCGTGGGTGATGCGGCACATGTCCGCACCCGTCCAGGTGCCACCGAGCGTGCCGACTCCGGCCAATCGGCGCTTCCGAGGCGTGCTCGAACGGCTGCATCGCGTGGTGGACAGCGTGATCCAGCGGCATCGGGCCGCCGAGGTCGACGCGACGTCCCTGCTGGCGCGGCTGCTCGCGGCGCGCGATGACGCCGGACACGCCATGGACGATGAGCAACTGCGACACGAGGTGCTCACCTTCCTGCTCGCCGGACACGAGACGACCGGCGGTGCGATGGCGTGGACGATCTACGAACTGTGCCGCAACCCGGCCGTGCTTGCCCGCGTGCGTAATGAAGTCGATGTCGCGCTGGCGCTGACCGACGATGTCGGCCGCGCGCTGCCCGCGCTGGAGTTGACCGGTCGCGCGATCGATGAGGCGATGCGCCTGCACCCACCCGCGTGGGCGTTCAGCCGCACCGCACTGGAGCCGGACAGTTTCGACCGCTTCGATCTGCGACCGGGCGCGATCGTGGTGATCAGCCCGTTCGTGAATCACCGACTTCCCGAATTCTGGGATTCCCCACTGACCTTCGATCCCGACCGGTTCACCAAGGAACAGACCAAGGCCCGCCCGCCGTTCCGCTACTTCCCGTTCGGCTGGGGCGCACATCTGTGCGTCGGCCAGCATATGGCGCTGACGGAGGTGCGGGTCGGTATCGCGATGCTGTTGGCCCGCTATGACATCGAACTCGTCAACGGCATGCGGGTGCGGGAGAACCCCGAGATCTCCAATACCCCCGATCCGGTACTGGTGCGGCTCACCCGGCGTGCGCCCGCCGCGCCGACGGCCGAGACCATGCAGGAGGCCGCCCAATGAGCACAGCATCGCACGGCGATTCGATGAGGGGTGGTGGCCGGGTGACTGGTGGGCGTACAGCATCGCACGGCGATTCGATGAGGGGTGGTGGCCGGGTGACTGGTGGGCGTACAGCTTCGCACAGCAATTCGATGAGAGGCGGTGGCCAGGTGGCGGCTGAGCCCGGAGCAGCCCTCGGCGCGACAGTCCGCGACATCGCACTGGCCGCCGATGCCACGCTGACGATCCAGATCGGCGCCAAGGCGGCCAACCTCGCCAGGCTGGTAGCGGCCGGATATCGGGTGCCCCCCTTCGTGGTGCTCAGCTCCGCGGCCTGCGCTCGCATACTCGAACCGATCCGCGGATCCATTGCCGCGGAACTCGATTCGCTCGACCACACCGATCCGGCCGCGCTGCGTGCGGTGTCGGCGCGGATCCGCGCGCTCATTCTCGCCACGGTGATACCCGCGGATATCCGAACCGAACTCGACGCAGATGTCAGCGAGATCGTCGATCGCACGCCGCAGTCCGGTGCCCGGCTGGCCGTACGCTCCTCGGTGAGCGGTGAGGATTCGGCGACCGATTCCTTCGCGGGGCAGCTCGATACGCTGCTGAATATCGCTCCCGCGGAGGTATCCGGTGCGGTGCTGGAGGTGCTCGCCTCCGCGTATTCGGAGCGGTCGCTGTTCTACCGGGCGCACCGCGGTCTGGACAACGCTGAGATCGACTGTGCCGTCCTGGTTCAGGTGCTGGTCGACAGTGCGGTATCCGGTGTCGTCTTCAGCTGCAATCCGCAGACCGGCGATCCGGCCGAGGCCGTGGTCTCGGCCGCGCTCGGACTCGGGGAAGGGGTGGTCGCCGGAACCGTCGAGTGTGACACCTATTTCGTCGATACCGCCGCGCGCACGATCGTGTCCCGTTCGGTCGCCGAGAAGCAGAGCAGAGTGGTGGTGGCCGCCGATGGTTCCGGCACGGTCATCGAACAGATGACCGCTGTCACCGAGCAAGCTCTCACCGACGCGCAAGTGGTCGAACTCGTCGACATCGCGACGGCATTGGCCGAAACTTTCAGCATCCCACAGGATATCGAATGGGCCTATGACGCTGGCGGGGTGCTGTACCTGCTCCAGGCCCGTCCGATCACCGCGACGGGCGCGCGCGAGACCATCTTCGACAATGTCAATGTGGCCGAGTCCTACCCCGGCCTGTCCACCCCGCTCACCTTCTCCATCCTGCGCAATGCCTACGAACAGGTATTCCGAGCCTGCCACCGGGACTTCGGCGCGAGCGGCGCGATCGTCGACCGCAATGCCGCGAGCCTGTACCCATATCTGGTCGGCACCGCCCACGGCCGCATCTACTACAACATCAGCAACTGGTACCGGCTGTTCCTGCAGATTCCCGGCATGGAATTCGCCATCGAGGGCTGGGAGGCGGCCCTCAATATCGAGAACCGCTATCAGCGTCCTGCCGCACCGAAGCGCGGACTGGCACGGGCGAAGATGTATCTGCTCCGGCTGCGCATCGCAGCCATTATCACCGTCGGCTGGTTGCGCCTGCCGCGCCGACTGCGCGCATTCTTCACCGAACTGCAATCCTTCACCGCCGATCTGGATCGCCGCCTCGCCCCGGATACGCCGGAGCGGGAACGGGATCCGGAGGCGCTGCTGGAGTGGATGGAGCGCTGCCTGCACGAACTGGTGCCCGCCTATGCCGTGCAGATCTTCAATGACTTCCTGGCCCAGCAGATGTTCCACGTTGTCGGACTGCTGCTGGAACGCGAAGGTCTCACCGAGACGGCCGCCATCACACTGCGCAACGAATTGTTCTGCGGCGAAGAGGGGGTCGACAGCGTCGACCCGGTGCGCTCCGCACTCGCTTTGACCGCCACGGTCCGGTCCGATGCCGCGCTGCGCGAACTATTCGAGGGGCCGCTGGAGCCGCAGGAAGTGTGGAAAGCTCTGACGCAAAGCGGATTCGCCGAATTCCGTGCGGCCTACCTGCGCCATATCGCGCTATTCGGCGACCGCACCGTCGATGAGCTGAAGCTGGAGACCGACCCGCTGGGCGAACATCCGGAGCGGCTGGTGCCGATGCTGCGCAACTATCTGCGTGGCGGTCAGAACATCGACGAGATGGCGGCGCGCGAGAAGCTGATCCGGCGCGAGGCCGAGGCCACCGCGGCGGCACTGTTCCGCGGAAAGTTCGTGCAGCGGATGGCATTCCGGTTCGTACTCGGCCGTGCGCGCGAGCATGTCAAGCAGCGCGAGAATATGCGCCTTGGCCGCAGCCGCTCATTCGGCCTGGTGAAGCGGGTGTTCCGCGAATACGGCAGGCAAATGCACGCGGCCGGACTGCTCGACGATCCGCGCGATATCTTCTGGCTCACCTACGAGGAGATCGCGGCACTGACCCGGGGCACCGCCATCGATACCGATGCCGCGCGCACCGTGGCCACCCGCAAGCGCGACCACGAGCGCTGGCGCACCGAGGAGTTGCCGACACGGATCGTCACGGCAGGTATCGCGGCCGTCGGCATCAACGATCCGTCCTTCGAACATCCGGCCTCGACCGGCGATTCCGGCAGTGTGCTGCACGGAATCGGTTGTGCCCCGGGCCGAGTCGAAGCTCCGGCATTGGTGCTGACCACACCGGAGCCGGATGTGGTCGTCGACGGGCAGATCCTGGTGGCCGCCAGCACCGATCCCGGTTGGGTCTTCCTGATGGTGGCCGCAGGGGGACTGGTCAGCGAGAAGGGCAGTCCGCTCTCGCACACCGCCATTATCGGCCGCGAACTCGGCATCCCCACCGTCGTCGGCGTTCCGGGCGTCACCCGCCTGGTCGCCAGCGGGGATGTGCTGATTCTCGACGGCAAGGCCGGAACCGCAACCATCGTTCAGGAACACAGCTCATGACTTCCACCGCGGCCGTCCCACACCAGAGCGGTGCCGGGCACGGCGAGAACTTCAGCCTCGAACATTATCTCGATCCCGCCGCACACACCTTCGAACAGCGCTTCGACGAGTTCCGGCCCTATGTCGCGAATGCGCGCGGCACCGGGTTCGTGCTGCGCGAGATCACCGGACCGGCCGGACCCGTTGTACAGGTGCGCGATCCCGACGGCGGTGCGGTCCGCGACCTGATCATGCTGGGCTCGAACAACTACCTGGGGCTCGGCAACGAACCCGAGATCGTCGAGGCCGCCGTCCGCGCCATCCGGGAATTCGGTGTCGGCCACGGTGGGCCGCCGCTGCTGAACGGCACCACCTCGGTGCATCGGCGACTCGAGGAACGTCTCGCCGAGACCAAGGGCTGCGAATCAGCGCTGGTCTTCTCCTCCGGCTATGCCGCCAATGTGGGCTGGGTGACCGGTCTGCTGCGCAATGGCGACATCCTGCTCTACGACGAGCAGAGCCACGCCAGCCTCTACGACGGCATCCAGCTCGGCCGGGTCCGCTCGATGGCCTTCGACCACAATGACCTTCGGCATCTGCGGCACCGGCTGATGCAGATCCTCTGGCGCAATCCAGGCGCGAATGTCGTGGTCGCCGTCGAGGGCGTGTACTCGATGGACGGTGATATCGCGCCGCTGCCGGAGATCCGGGCGCTGTGCGATTCGTTCGGCGCCTGGCTGGCCATCGACGACGCACACGGCACCGGTGTCCTCGGTGCGAAAGGTCATGGCACCGCCGAACATTTCGACATGGGGCCCGGATCGGTCGAGCTCTATATGGGCACGTTCTCGAAGGTGTTCGCCACCACCGGCGGCTTCGTCGCCGGTTCCAAGGATCTGGTCGATACGCTGCGCTTCTTCGCGCGGTCCTACATGTTCTCGGCATCGCTGGCGCCCGCGGTGGTCGCCTCGGTGCTCGCCGCCATCGATTTCATCGACGCGCATCCCGAGCGCATCCGCCAATTGCACGACAATGTGGACTATTTCGTGCGGGAACTGCGGCGAATGGGCTTCGCGGTCGATCCGCAGACCGCGATCATTCCGATTCTCGTGCCGCAGCATCTGGCCGTTGCCGAGGTGGTGGCCGCGCTGCACGCCGAGGGCGTCTTCGTCAATGGCGTCGAATTCCCGGCCGTGCCACGCGAACAGCAGCGACTGCGGGTCAGCATGATGGCCACCCTCAGCCGGGAGCAGTTGGATTTCGCGCTGGCGAAGATCTCGACCGTTGCGCGCCGTTTCGGCTTCCATCCCGAACAGATCGGCACCACCGAATACGAAGGAATCCGCTGATATGACCGGAACCGAGATCGCTGCTGGTGCAACGGCTTCCGAGCGCCTGATGGTGCACGCCGCACTGGCCGAGCCGAGCCCCGACGAGCGGTCGCAATTGGCGAAACTCGCCCATGAGATCACCAATTGGGCCGAGGTTTTCGAGCTGGCGAAGGTCAATGCGACCGTCCCGCTGGTGCAGCGCCGCCTGGAATCCGAAGACCTCTACGGGCTGGTACCAGAATTGGTGCGCGCGCATTTCGCGGGCGTGACCGATCACATTGCCGCCGTCAACGATCGGCGTTTGGCCGGTGCCCTGGAGCTGTTGCGCCGCTTCGACGAACGCGGCGTGCGCTGTGTCGTGCTCAAGGGCATGCTGTTCTCGACGGAGATCTATCACGACCCGCGCTATAAGCGCATGAACGACCTCGACATCCTCGTCGAACTCGACCAGGTCGACACCGTCATCGAGATCTATCGGGAACTCGGCCTTTTCGCCACCTCAGAACTGCTCGGCAAGGCTCCCAAGGTACGCGCCGAACGCTCCCACCACCTGCCGTCGTTCGTCTCCCGTGACGGTGCGCTGGTCGTCGGCACGCACTGGGGCCTGATCACCCCGTTGGCCCCGTACACCATCGACTACGCCGCCATCTGGAACCGGGTGCGGCGCATCGACTTCTACGGTGTGCCGGCCTGGGCCATGTCACACGAGGACAATCTGCACCACCTCGGCATCCACCTGCCCTACTACAAGACCGGTGTGCGCGAACTCGCCGATATCTGGAATCTGGCGCGCTATGCGACCGGTCTCGACTACGACCTGCTCGCCGGTGAAATCGCCAAGGCGGGCAGCGAAAACCTGATGTACCACGCCCTTTCGTTGGCTGATCGGCTCGTCCCGGTCCCCGAATTCGCGGCGCTGGTCGGCTGGATCGCCCCGAAGGTCAACCGCTTCACCCGCTATGACACCGCGCGCAAGACCGCCGATATCCACGCTCTACTGCGCAGCCGCTCCACCCACACCTCGCGCATCGAGAAGGCCTATACCGAATTCAATATGACCGCGGTCGCCGCGGAGAAGCGCGGCAGCTTCGCGCGGCTGTGGTCCGATCTGTTGCTGGTGCCCGGCGCGGAGGCGCGCAAGATGAGTTCGCTGCGCGACCCATCGGCGCTATCCGACCTCGGCGCGCGGATCGCTGCTCCGTACCGCCTGACCCGGGTATTCCAGCGTGACCTCGGCCGCTGGCTGTTTCCGGCGGCACTGGCCAAGACGGTCTTCGATCTCGGTGCCGCCTATGGTTCGGAAATGGCGAGCCGGGCGGGCATCGGTACGAGCGCGGCCGAGCGTCCCGGCATTGATGAATACGCGGCGCAGCTCGGCCTGACCCGAGACGATCTGCAAGCGGTTCTGGACAGCCAGGAATGAATACAGCGTCGCGCAGCGACCCGATGAGGGGTGGTGGTCGGGTGACGGGTGGGCATACAGCGTCGCGCAGCGACCCCATGAGGGGTGGTGGTCGGGTGGCGGGTGGGCGCACAGCGTCGCGAAACGGCCCGATGCGGGGCGATGGTCGGTCGGCGGATGGGCACACAGCGTCGCAAAGAGGCGGGTCCGGATATCGGACGGTGCTGTGGGACCTGGACGGCACCCTGGTGCGACTGCACCGGCGCCGGTTCAAAACGCTCATGCCGCTGGCAGCCGCACAGGTATTCCGCGAGTTGACCCCGCGGCACCGATTTCTGCGCGTCCTCTACGGCGTGCTGAAGCAAGTGCGCGCCAACGACACCGAGCACACCAATACCGAACTCATGGTGCGACTGCTCGCCGACCGGCTCGGCCTCGCACCAGATGCCGTCGCGGCGCAACTGAAGACCTTGGCGGAGACGGGCTTTCCGCGCCTGCGGCAGTGCTTTCCGCCCGAGCCGTGGGCGCTGGATACGGTGACCCGGCTCCGGGAGATGGGCACCGTGCAGGTGATCGCGACCAATCCGCTGTGGCCGGACAGCACGGTCGTCACCCGGCTGGGTTGGGGCGGCTACGACCCGTCCGTCTTCACCTTTCGCACCAGCGGCGAGAATATGCGCCGTTCGAAGCCACGCATCGAGTTCTACCGAGAACTGCTGGCTCGGCTCGGCGCGGAGCCGGGGGAGTGCGTGATGATCGGCAATGACGCCGCCAATGATGCGCCAGCGGCGCGAATCGGGATCCCCGTCTTTCTGGTGAATGTGCCGGAATCGGCTGTCCCACAAGACTGTTCGGCCACCGGTCTAGTAAGCACCGGGGGTTGGCCTCGGCTGCGCGAGTGGCTGGGTATCGAGGAGGATTAAATGCTCGTCGTCCTGAATCCACAGTCCAATGCCGGGACCGCCCTACAGCGGTGGCGTCCGGTCGAACATGCCTTGCGTGAACGGGATACCGACCTCACCGTCGAAATGCCCGGCGACGCAGCGCAAGCCGCGAAGGTGGTGCGCGCGAGTTTCGAGTCGGAAGCACCCGATGTCATGGTGGCGGCGGGCGGCGACGGCATGGTCAACCTGGTCCTCAACGCGATGATGGATCCCGAGACGGACCGACCGCGGCGCGCAGCGGCGAATACCGCGCTGGGTGCGGTCGGCCTCGGCAGCTCCAATGACTTCCATAAACCGGGGCGAACCAGGATCGCCGATATCCCCGTCCGGCTCGGTCCGGCCGAGCTCGTCGATGTGGGCAAGGCGACCATGCTGCTGCCCGACGGCACCCGTGCGGTCCGCTACTTCCTGCTCAATGCGAGTATGGGACTCGTTGCGGCGGGCAATCATTCGTTCAACCACGCCCGCGGCCTGATCGGCTGGCTGAAGTCACGCAATGTCGAGGCGGCCATTGTCGCCACCGCGCTGAGCAATATCGCCACCCATAAGCCGCTGGCCATCCAGGTGCGCGGCTCGGACTGGGTGCACACCGCGCCGATCACCAATGTCGGCGTGCTCAAGAGCGTGCACTTCGCCGGCGGCATGTACTACGACACCCCGGTCACCCGCGCCGACGGCCGTTTCGATATCAATATCTGGGAAGCCGCTGGCCACGCCCGGATTCTCGGTCTGATCGCCGGTCTCTACCGCGGCAAGTTCGCGGGCTCCGCACTGGCCACCTGCCACCGCGACACATCGGTGGAACTGCGCCCCGCGGCGCCGGCACCGCTCGAACTCGATGGCGAGATCACAATCGTCGAATCGGCGCGTCTCGAGGTATTGCCGCAGGTACTGAAGGTGTGTGCGCTATGACCGTCGTCCTGGTGACCGGCGCCGCCAACGGTATGGGTGCGGCGACCATGGAATACCTTGCGCGCGTTGGCTATACGGTCGAAGGCAGCGACAGGATCGCGCGGGAGGGCGTGTGCGTGGTCGATGTCCGCGATACCGAGGCGGTGCGCGGGTGGGTGCAGGCCGTGCACGCACGGCACGGGCGGATCGATGCGGTGGTCACCTTCGCCGCCTACGGCATTGTCGGCTCGGTGGAGGAGACCGATCCGGACGAGGCCGCCGCGCTGATCGACACCAACGTGATCGGCACGCACCGCGTACTGCGCGAGGTGCTGCCCATCATGCGGGCGCAGGGCAGCGGCCGGGTGATCGTGGTGAGTTCCGGTGCGGGTGCGATCGCCGAACCCTACGGCGGCTGGTACTCGGCCACCAAGGCAGCCATCGAACGTCTGGGTGAGGCGATGCGGATGGAGACCGCCGCTTTCGGCATCCGTGTTTCGGTGTTGGCACCGGGATGGACGGTCACCCCGATCATCGATTCCGCTGTGCGCGTTGCCGATCCGATCGAGGCGTACACACCCGATCGGATCTCGGTGCTGGCGCGGGTTACCGGCTATCTCCGGGCCGGACAGTCCGCCGAGGCGGTAGCCAGAAAGGTGCGGACGATCCTGGAAGCGGATGAACCGCGCCAGACCTACCTGTGTGGCAGCGATATTCGGCTGTCGTTCTGGACCCGGCGATTCACCCCCGCGCGCGTCTACGAACGCCTCGTCCGCCGCTATTACGGCTTTTGACAAGAGCATTTGCGGGCGGTAACGGTAGTATCACGTCGGCCGGCCGGGCTCCCAAGAAAGCGGGGGCTTGCCCGGCACCTGCCGTTCGCTGGATGGTGTGCTGGTACCCCATCCGCCGATGACACGGCAGGGGAGGCAGCGATGACCAACCGATAGGGGCAGGCGATGGCACCGGCTCTGAGATGTCTTGTCTGGGAACTGGACAACACCCTCTGGGATGGTGTCGTGTGCGACGCGACCAGCGGCGCACCACGGCCCGCCGCCCTACGCACCCTGCATATGCTCAGCGAACGCGGCATCTGGCACGCCGTCGCCAGCCGCAGCGACCGCGACCTCACTCTGCACAAGCTGTACCGGCACGGGCTCTATGACATGTTCTCGGTCATCGAGATCGGCTGGGGCCGCAAGTCGTCATCGGTGGTCCGCATCGCGCAGACGCTCGGACTGACGCTGGACACCATCGGCTTCATCGATGCCGAACCGGTGGAACGCGCGGAGGTCGCCCGGAAGCACCCGCAGGTGCGCTGCTACGCCGCCCGCAATGCCGATGTACTGCCAGCCCTGCCCGACTTCCGCCCGGTGCTGCGCACGGGGCCATCGGCCACGCCACCGATGGGATTCGCGAGCATCACGGGGTAGACGCTGTCGCGAGCGAGGGCATCGGCGCCAGGTCGTGTGGAGGCGCGTTTCGTCGCAGCTGGGCGCTGCCCGCTGTGGTCCGAGCGACGCTGGTGAGCGAGCGTGGCGACGGTGCGCAGCCGACGCCGGACTCGAGTGGTTCACCTGTTCGCCCGCATGTACTGCCGCACCCGCGGATCGTCGCTATTCTCTGACCGTGTCGGCGGTCGTCCCCAGGCCAACGGCGATGACCCCCTGGCGGTTCGTCGTCGGATTCGGCGTGGTCAGCCTGCTCGCCGATATCGTCTATGAGGGCGCTCGCGCGGTCACCGGACCATATCTGGCCTCGTTGGGTGCCAGCGCCGTGCTCGTCGGCGTCATCACCGGCGCCGGTGAGGCATTCGCGCTCGCCGGTCGACTGGTGAGCGGACCCCTGACCGACCGAACCCGCGCCTACTGGCCCCTGGCGGTCGGCGGCTACACCCTTACTGTCACCTCGGTGCCATTGCTCGGCTTCGCGACCGGACTGTGGTCGGCCGGGGTGCTCGTGATCGCCGAGCGGGCGGGTAAAGCGGTGCGCAGTCCGGCCAAGGATGTGCTGCTGTCCCATGCGGCGGGCGCGGTCGGGCGCGGGCGCGGCTTCGCCGTACACGAGGCCTTGGACCAGATCGGCGCGCTGGTCGGGCCACTCGTCGTCGCGGGCATTCTCGTATTGTCGGCCGGCGACTACCGGCCGGCCTTCTTCGCCTTGGCGATACCGGGTGTCGCGGTGCTGGTGGTGTTGGCGAGACTGCTGGTCCGCGTGCCGAATCCGGCCGTCTATGAACCGACTCGCCATGCGCCGACCGCAGGCGCCGGTGCCCCAACCAGATTGCCGACGGCGTATTGGAGCTATCTGGCTTTCGCCGCTGCGACGACCACCGGCTTCGCCGGTTTCGGTCTGCTCGCCTTCCACTTGGCCACCCATGCGATCGTCCCGTTGGCGGTCGTTCCTGTCGTCTATGCCGCGGCGATGGTCGTCGATGCCCTCGCCGCCCTGCTCACCGGCTGGTGCTACGACCGCACCGGTGCCCGAATCCTGCTCGCGGTGCCGATCCTGTCGGCGTTGATCCCACCGCTGGCGTTCCAGGACCAGCCGATCCCCGCCGTCGTCGGTGCACTGTTGTGGGGCGCGGTCCTGGGCGTCCAGGAATCCACCCTGCGCGCGACCGTTGCCGACCTCGTCCCGGTGCAACGGCGTGGCACTGCCTACGGGATCTTCGCTGCCGGTTCGGGCCTTGCCGCCTTCGCCGGATCCGCGCTGCTCGGCCTGCTGTACTCCCGCTCCCTGACGGCCGTGGTCAGCATCACCGCCGCCATCCAACTCGTGGCCCTACTCGTCTTCGTTACCTACCACCTTCGCCTGCGAGCGACCGCGCGGAAATCCGTAAGCGGATAGCCGAGATCGATCGGCGTGGCCGACCGAAGTCGCTGCCGCAGTGCGGGCAGGAATGCCTCGATGTGGGCGCAGGTGGCCTCCGGTTGCTCCAGGTGGGGCAGATGGCCTGCCGCGCGGATGATCTCGAAGCGGGCATTGCCGAACGGGCCACCCTGCTGAATCTGCTCCAGCGAATCGGTGCGCACCGATAATCGGCGCGGTGATCGGCGTGGTCGGCAGCGCTCGACGATCCGGGCGGGAATGATGTGGCCATGGCCAATGATCCGAACGTTCCCGATATCAAACCCCGCAGCCGCGACGTCACCGATGGTCTGGAGAAGACGGCCGCGCGTGGCATGCTGCGGGCCGTCGGCATGGACGACGGAGACTGGGGCAAATCCCAGATCGGGGTGGCTTCGTCCTGGAACGAGATCACGCCGTGCAACCTGTCGTTGGATCGGCTCGCCAAGGCCTGCAAGGAGGGCGTATTCGCGGGCGGCGGATATCCCATGGAGTTCGGCACCATTTCGGTCTCCGACGGCATCTCCATGGGCCATGAGGGCATGCATTTCTCGCTGGTCTCGCGGGAGGTGATCGCCGACAGTGTCGAGACGGTGATGCAGGCCGAGCGGCTCGACGGTTCCGTACTGCTGGCCGGATGCGATAAATCGCTGCCCGGCATGCTGATGGCGGCGGCGCGACTGAATCTGGCGAGCGTATTCCTGTACGCGGGCTCCATCCTGCCCGGTATCGCGAAACTCTCCGATGGCAGTGAGCGCGAGGTGACGATCATCGACGCGTTCGAGGCCGTCGGCGCGTGCTCGCGGGGTTTGATGAGCCGCGAGGATGTGGACGCCATCGAACGGGCCATCTGCCCGGGCGAGGGTGCGTGCGGTGGGATGTACACCGCCAACACCATGGCCAGCGCGGCCGAGGCCTTGGGCATGTCGCTGCCGGGCAGTGCGGCGCCGCCCGCGACCGATCGGCGACGCGACGGCTATGCGCGGCGCAGTGGTGAGGCGGTGGTGGAGTTGCTGCGGCGCGGGATCACCACCGCCGACATTCTCACCAAAGAGGCCTTCGAGAATGCGATCGCCGTCGTGATGGCATTCGGCGGCTCCACCAATGCGGTACTGCACCTGCTCGCGATCGCACACGAGGCGAAGGTGGATCTGACACTGGACGATTTCGCCCGTGTCGGTCGCCGGGTGCCCCATCTCGCCGATGTGAAACCCTTTGGGCGACATGTGATGACGGATATCGACCGGATCGGCGGCGTGCCGGTGATGATGAAGGCGCTGCTCGATGCGGGCCTGCTGCACGGCGACTGCCTGACCGTGACCGGCCGGACGGTGGCCGAGAACCTCACCGATATCGCCCCGCCCGACCCCGACGGAAAAGTGGTCCGGGCCATGACATCCCCGATCCACCCGACCGGCGGCATCACCATCCTCGCCGGATCCCTGGCACCCGGCGGCGCCGTGGTCAAATCCGCGGGCTTCGACTCCGACGTATTCACCGGCACCGCACGGGTTTTCGACGGTGAGCGCGCGGCCATGGACGCATTGGAGGACGGCACGATCACCGCGGGTGATGTGGTGGTCATCCGCTACGAGGGTCCCAAAGGTGGCCCCGGAATGCGGGAAATGCTCGCGATCACCGCGGCCATCAAGGGCGCGGGACTGGGCAAGGACGTGCTGCTGCTCACCGATGGGCGATTCTCCGGCGGTACCACCGGACTGTGCGTCGGACACGTCGCTCCTGAAGCGGTCGACGGCGGTCCGATCGCCTTCGTCCAGGACGGCGACCAAATCCGCCTCGACGTCGCCGCGGGCACCCTCGACCTGTTGATCGACCCCGCGGAACTCGCCCGCCGCGGCGAGGGCTGGAAACCCTTGCCGCCCCGCTATACCCGCGGCGTGCTCGCCAAGTATTCGAAGCTGGTCGGCTCGGCCTCATTCGGTGCCGTCTGCGACTGACGGCTGGTCCGGCGGGATCGGCTTCGACGTGCGGGCGAAGGCTCGGCAGAACGTTCCTTCGCCGACATCGATCCTGATCCCGCCGATCCTCGCACCCGCGCTGCACTGCGCCTGGCGGGTCAGCGGAATTCGGGCAGCACGGCCAGGTCGAGGTCGCGCAGCCGGAACGGATCGGCGATCACCTCGTAGCCCGCGATCCGGTTGTGCTCGACCGTAACGGCAAGGGCGAGTAGCAGTTTGCCGCGCGGGGCGACAATGATGCCGACCGCACCGTTGACGAGCGCGAGCGTGGCGACCTGGGAGCGGCGGCGCAGGATGACGGTCTCGCGGGCCACCTCCTGCGCGCCACGGACGACCAGCGCCATACCCGAGGGCAGTGCGGCGGGATCGGCCGTGCGCACCACGTCGGGAGCCAGCACCGCGAGCAGCGCATCGAGATCACCGCTGCGGGCGGCGGCGAGGAAGGCATCGACGACGTGCCGCTGCTCGGCGAGTTCCGCGGTGGATGCGGTGGCATCGCTGTGGGCCCGGGCGCGGGCACGGCTGGCGAGCTTCTTGGTGGTGGCCGTTGTGCGGCCCAGGATGGGTGCAATCTGGTCGAACGGCACCGCGAACATATCGTGTAGCACGAACGCGACCCGCTCGTCGGGCCCGAGCGTATCCAATACCACCAGCAGCGCCCGTCCGACCGAATCGATCAGTACCGCTTCGCTTTCCGGATCACGGTCATAGGCGGAATCGCCGAGATCGGTGATCCGATCGATCAGATCCTCGCGCCGGGCGGCCCGCGAGCGCAGCATATCGAGGCAGATCCGGGAGACCACCGTCGTCAGCCAGCCCGCTAAATTCTCGACCTCGCCGGTGTCGGAGCGGGCCAGCCGCAGCCACGCCTCCTGCACCGCGTCATCGGCTTCGCTGGCCGACCCCAACATCCGGTACGCGACCCCCCGCAGGTGATCGCGGTGCGTTTCGAATCGTCGCGCCAACAAGTCCTGTGCGTGCATCGGTCACCTTTCGTTATCGGCATCCGTCAGGTGGATAGGGCGATCGGGTGCCGCACCACGATCGCAGACTCACAGAACCGAGACACCCGGAGGGTATTCCCATGTCAGTCGCATATGTCGCCGTCACCATCCTCGCCGCGGTCGCCGCCCTGTTCGCCGCGGGCTTCGATATTGTCAAGGCGGATAAGGTGCGCGAGACCATGCAGGAGTATGGCCTCCCGCAATGGGCACTCAACCCCTTGGCGGCGCTGAAAGCGCTCGGCGCCTTCGGCCTGCTGATCGGGCTGGCCATCCCACCGCTGGCCCTGGCCGCCGCCATCTGCCTCGTGCTCTACTTCCTCGGCGCGGAAATCACCATCCTCCGCGCGAAGTGGTACCCCCACCTCACCTATCCGTTGCCGTACCTGATCCTGGCCGCGGCCTCGCTCGCACTCTTCACCTTCGCCTGAGCCGCAGCGCGATCGGCCGAGTACGCCGCGGAATGCGTGGGCAGTGTCCGCCCGGCCGCGGCATCCACCTATGCTGTGGCATCCGCCCATGCTGGACGTCGTGCCATGCGCGTGTGCAGCCTCGGCCGATGCGACGTCGCCGCGTGGATATGCGACAACCGCCTCGAGCGGGCGAAGCAATCGAGGCGGATCGAGTCCGATTGGGTGTCTGCCCAATGACGCTCGCCGCTTCGACGCAGTCGGTGCCG
Source organism: Nocardia sp. NPDC005998 (assembly GCF_040614395.1). Lineage (NCBI taxonomy): Bacteria > Bacillati > Actinomycetota > Actinomycetes > Mycobacteriales > Nocardiaceae > Nocardia > Nocardia sp. NPDC005998. The sequence continues at coordinate 39,540 of NZ_JBEXUI010000039.1, forward strand.
CACAGCACCCGACGCTCGCTTGCGCACGATGCGATATTGCACTGCATGCCATTTCGGACCCGTTATCCGTCAGCGAGTCCGCGAGTCGATGCTCGAGCCGAATGTCCTTGGCCTGCGCCGAGTACCGCTGGACACCGAGCGCATCCGACTCCGACGAGCGCTAGCCCAGGATGAAATCGGCCGCCTGCTCACCGATGAAAACGCTCGGTGCATGCGTATGTCCGCGAATCAGCAGTGGCATGACCGATGCGTCGGCGACGCGAAGTCCTTGCACTCCACGCACTTCCAGTCGTGGTGTGACGACGCTGCTCGCGTCGGAACCCATCCGGCAGGTGCCGACCGGGTGATACAAGGTGTGCGAGAAGCCGTTCAGCGTCAATTCCATGGCGGCTTCCATCTCCGCGGGCGCCTGCGGCGGATAGATCAGCGGACCGAGTACCGCTTTCATGGCCGGTGCGGCGGCGATTTCGGCGCAGACCCGCAGACCCGACATGATCGCGGCCCGGTCCGCGCCGCCGCTATCGGACAGATAACGCGGGTCGATGATCGGTTTGGAGGTCGGATCGGTGGACGCCAATGAGATGCGACCCCGGCTGTGCGGGCGCAGCAGCACCGTCGCCAGCACCACGCCGTGCTCGGTCGGATCGACCAGGCCCTCGTAGAAGAACGGCGCTGGCGCGAAAATCAGCTCCAGATCCGGCAATTCGAGATCGGAGCGGCTGCGGACGAACCCGTAGGCCTCACCGACATTGGAGGTGAGCATGCCGCGGTGCCGGATGAAATAGTCGAGGAGCTGAAGCGGCTTTTCCGCGGTGAACAGTGAATCGGATTCGACACCGTAGCCGAGCGCCGCGACCAGGTGGTCCTGCAGATTGGCGCCCACCTCGGGCGCATGGTGCACCAGCGGAATGTGGTGGCGCGCAAGTTCGTCCGCATCGCCGATACCGGAGAGCATGAGCAGCTGCGGGCTGTTGATCGCACCACCGCAGAGCACCACCTCGCGCCGGGCTGCCACCGTATGGGTGCTGCCGCCCTGGCGGTACTCCACCCCCGTCGCGCGCGGCGTCCCGGTGGGCGAGGTCTCGAAAATGACCCGGGACGCGAGTGCCTCGGTATGCACAATGAGGTTCGGGCGGCGCATGGCGGGCTTCAGGTACCCGTCGGCGGTGCTCCAGCGCCTGCCGCCGTGCTGGGTCACCATGGTTTCGCTGAACCCCTCCGGCTGTGGCCGGTTCGGCGGCTCCACCTCGAACCCGGACTCCTGGACCGCGGCCAGGTAGGCCGCGGTCAGCGCGCGCGGACTGCGCTGCCGGGAAATATGCAGCGGCCCGTTCGCACCCTCATCCGGGTATTGGGCGTCCTCGACGCTCTCGATCTTGCGGAACTGCTCGACCGCCGCCGCGAACCCCCACTCGTCCCCGGCCAGCAGCGCCCACTCGTCATAGTCGGCGCGGAATCCGCGCACCCACATCATCGCGTTCATCGACGATGAGCCGCCGAACATTTTGCCGCGCGGCCAGTAGATCTGCCGATTCTTCAGCTCGGGCTGCGGTTCGGTGAGGTAGTCCCAGTCCACCTCCGAGCGGAACAGTTTCGCGAACGCCGCCGGAATGTGGGCGAATTTGTTCTTATCCTGCGGCCCCGCCTCCAGCACCACCACCGTGACATTCGGGTCGGCGCTGAGCCGATTGGCCAGGACCGCACCCGCGGACCCGGAGCCGACGATCACATAGTCCGCGGTCGCCCCTGTTTGCACTGTCCCACTCCGATCTGCGCTGCGTATGGCAAACATACGAGCAAGACGCGGTCCGAGGTTCGGTTTCGGTGACAAACCGGTCGTCTTTCCCGGATCGGATCGGATCGGGTGGGTATGGCGGTCAGCGCCTGGTCAGCGGCGGGCGGAGTCCGAGGTGTTCGCGCAGGGTGGTCCCGGTGTACTCGGTGCGATATGCGCCGCGCTCCTGCAGTTCCGGAATCAGCCGGTCGACGATCTCATCGAGTCCGGTGGGGACCAGATATGGCGAAATATTGAACCCGTGCGTCGCGCCGTGGCGCACCCAGCGGGTCAGCTCATCGGCGACCTGGCCGGGAGTGCCCGCGAAGCCGGATCGCTGCGACGTCTCGATGGCGACCTGGCGCAGCGACAGATTCTTGGCCTCGGCCAGTGCTCGCCACTCCCGCGCGATCGCCACCGGGTCCTGGCCGTCGCGCTGGGCGCCGCGTTCACCGGAAATCACCCGGGGCCGTGGATCGTCCGCGGGCAGCGGGCCATCCGGGTCGAGGTCGGACAGATCGCGACCCCACACCTGGCCGACCAGCGAAAGCGCGGTCTGACCGGTGAATTGCGCCTCCAGCACCCAGCGCGCCTTCTCCTCGACCTCGGATTCCTTCTCGGCCAGCACGATCTGGGTTCCGGGCAGGATCTTGATGTCATCGGCCGGGCGACCCGCACGCACCAGACGCTCGCGAATATCGTTCGCGAAGGCCAGTGCGGCATCGAAATGCGTGCCGTGCCTGGAGAAGATGACATCCGCATTGGCCGCCGCGAAATCGCGGCCCGCGGGCGAATCACCGGCCTGGAAGATCACGGGGTGGCCTTGGGCGCTGCGCGGCAGGGTTGGGGTGATGGAGACCTGGAAGTGGTCGCTATCGCGGGTCACCCTGCGCACCGAATCCGGTGCGGCCCAGTGGGTTTCCTGGCGTGCGGTCGCGATCGCACTATCGGCCCAGGCATCCCAGATTTCGCGGGCCGTCCGGACGAATTCGCCCGCGCGCTCATAGCGCTGCGCGTGATCGAGGAAGCCGCCACGCCGGAAATTCGCACCGGTCCAGGCATTGTCGGTGGTGACGGCGTTCCAGCCCGCCCGGCCGCCGGACAGCAGGTCCAGTCCGGCGAGTCGGCGCGCGAGGTCGGCCGGTTCGTTATAGGTGGTGTTCTGGGTGGCGACCAGACCGATCTGCCGGGTGATCCCGGCCAGTGCCGCCAGCTGGGCGATGGCATCGGGACGGCCCGCGATATCGGTATCGAGCAGCTGACCGTGCTGCTCGCGCAGGCGCAGCCCCTCGCCGAGGAAGAACGCGTCGAAGAGTCCGCGCTCGGCGGTGCCGATGATGCGTCGGAATGTCTCGAAGTCGATCTGGGAACCGCTGCTCGGATCCGACCAGATGGTGGAATGGTTGACGCCCTGAAAGAAAACACCGAAATGAATCTGTGCGTCGGGGAACGGAACCTCACGCCCATCCGCCGCCCGACTGTCGCCCGAGACTGTACTCATCAGTGCTGATCCTTCGCGTATCGATTGATCGGCCGCGCCAGGCCGAGATTGGCGCGCAGGGTCGAGCCCGGCACCGGGCGGTGAAGCACACCGGATCGGAACAGTGCGGGCAGGACGTGGCGCGCCAGCGCCGGGAGGTCCTCGTCGATAACGGCCGGATGCAGGCGTACGCCGTCGACGTGGTGTGCGAGTTCGGTAATGAGGCGGACGAGGTCGGTGGGCGAGCCCGAGAAGGTCAGGCGCTCTGTGGGATCCCCGGACGCGTATTCGTCCAGATCGGCGATGCGTTGAGCCGCCGTCGCATGCGGGATGTCCAGGGCGACCTCGAGTTCGGCGAAAACGAGTGCGCCGGTGGCTCGCGCGCGGTCGGCAGCGGCCAGGGTCTGTGCGAGATCGCGTCCCGCGACGAGGATCACGTCGGCCGCGCCGGATTCGGTTGTGTCATCGGCGAAGACGACCACCTGCCCCTGCGGCGGCCGTGGCACGATTGCCGGCCCCCGCACCGAGAAGGTTTCGCCGGTGAAGTCGATGTAGTGCAACTTATCTCGATCGAGGAAGCGGCTCGCCGCATAGTCGCGCACGACGGCGTCGTCCTCCCACGAGTCCCACAGTCGGCGCGCGACCTCGATCGAATCCCGTTGTTCGCGTGCGAGTTCCGCTTCGGTGGTGCGTGCGGGCCGACCCCAGGTGGTGGCGGCCGCTGGGTCGGCAATGGTGGTCGCGATCCAGCCGCCGCGCCCGCGCGAGGCATAGTCCAGCGTGGCCAGCTGCGAGGAGGTGTGGAACGGTTCCGCGTAGGTGGTCGCCACGGTCGCCACCAGTCCGATGGTGCTGGTGGTCGCCGCGACGAACGATGCCCGCGTCACCCCGTCGATGCGCGCCGGGGGATGGTCCAGGGGCGGCAGGATCGAATCGGCGAACGTCGCGAGCGTAAAGCCGGCATTCTCGGCCGCACTGACGCGTTTGCGCAGCTTATCGCCGGTAAGGAAGGCGTCGGGTGGATGCGCGGCCCGCCGCCATGCGGCGGGGTGATATCCCTCGCCATCCAATTCGATGCCCACCGCGAAGACGTTTCCGCTCCTGCTCATAGGTATGACGATCGTCAAACTTGCCCGGCGCCGCCAGTATTAGCGTCGCGCTGATCCGAATCGGTCCGACCTCGGATCGCGATGACGCGAACCATGTCGCGTGGTACATAGCGCGATCCCGGGTTCGCCGTCCGAACGGCGAACCCGGGATCAGCTGTCGCGACTACCGCGCCGCGCGAGCGGACAGCGCCGCAGCCACCAGCACCGTGACACCTTCTGCGATCGCCGTCCCGCCCAGAGCATGTGCCGCAGAGAGCACCGTGGTTCCGGCGAGTCCCAGGAACACCGACCCGAAGCAGGCGATGCCCACCACAATGCCGAGTTGCACGCTGGTGACCAGAATGCCGCTGGCATCGGCCGCGAGGGCCATGGGAATCCGGGCCAGGGTGCGGGTCATCAACGGGCTGAAGGCCAGACCGTTGCCGATGCCCTGGATGCCGAAGACGACCAGCGCCAGCGGGCCGAAATCGGCGCCGTTGCGCAGCATCATGCCGAGCACCACCATGGTGACCGCGGCGAGTACCAGGCCGAACGGAATCATGCCGGCGTGGAAGCGATGTGGGATCCGCTCCCAGTTCAGACTGGCCAGTGCGAAGGTCGCGCCCATCGGGATGAACAGCAGGCCCGCGTGCAATGCGGTGTAGCCGAGGGTGCTCTGCAGGTGGATCGCCATGACGAACATCCAGCCGCCGAAGGTGGCCATGATCGTGAACAGCGTGCCCGCGGTCAGTGTCAGTCCCGGCGACTTCAGCACGCGCTGGGCGAAGAGCGGTTCACCGTCGCGAGCCGCGACCGCCCGCTCGATCAGCACGAACAATCCGATACCGAGCACACTGGCGCCCAGGGCGATCCATGTCCACAGCGGCCAGTCCTGCTCATGTCCCAATACCAAGGGCAGCACGAGCAGCAGCACCGATACGGTGAGCATCGTCAGACCGGCCAGATCCAGCTTGCGATCGAATCGCGCTGTGGCCGAGGGCAGAACCCGCGGGGCGATCAGCAGGAGCACCGCGCCGATCGGCACATTGACCAGGAATACGCCACGCCAGCTGCTCCCGAAAAGGTCGGCATTGACGATCAGTCCACCCGCCACCTGGCCGACGACCATGCCGCCGGAGATGATCGCCGAGTACGCGCTGAGCGCCTTGGCTCGCGCATTGCCGGTGAAGTTCCGCTGGATCATGGTCATGATCTGCGGAATCATCGCGGCCGCACCGGCACCCTGGATGAACCGGAATACGATGAGCGACAACTCATTCCACGCCAGCCCGCACGCCAGCGAGGCAATGGTGAACACCGCGAGCCCGGTGATGAAGGTGCGACGCTGGGTGAACCGATCACCTAATCGCGCACCCGTGACGAGCAGTACGGCATAGGCGATCACATATCCCGCGACGATCAACTGCAATGCGGATCCGCTGGTATGCAACGAGATACGAATAGAAGGTATGGCGACATTGACGATCGACGCGTCGAGCACCGCCATGAATTGTCCGGTGAGCAATACCGCGAGCACCGCGATGGTTCGCCGCGCACCGAACGCGGCAGGCTGAACCGCCGGACCCGCAGCGGCCGATGTGGCCGCAGCGGTACTCGGCTGCAAGGTCTGGGTCATGTTCTAGAGCTTGCAGCCGATCCGACACCAGTAACAGGAGTCCAGTAACACTGGTACTGGCAACACCCGGATAGCGAACGATCGCTCGGTCCCATCGCAGTATGCACGTGCGCGACGGTCAGGGGAACTCGAAGCCCAGAGCGGCGGCCGCGGTTGCGGGAGTCGGCTGGGACCAGCGCTCGGCGAGGGCTTCGGCGCTGGTGAGGGAGCGGGTGATGGCGTGGTCGATATAGAGGGTGCCATTGAGGTGGTCGGTCTCGTGTTGCACGATGCGTGCGGGCCAGCCGGACACCTCTTCATCCAGCTCGCGGCCGTATTCGTCCTGGCCGCGCAGGCGCACGCCGGCGTGGCGCGCGACCACGGCCTGCCAACCCGGGATGCTGAGGCAGCCTTCGAAGAATGCGGCCCGGATATCGCCGATCGGTTCATAGGTCGGATTGACCAGGACCCGGAACGGCAGTGGGATCCGGGCGCGGGCCGCGCGCACCTCGTCGGTCACCTCGGCCGGATCCTCCAGCACGGCCAGTCGCAGCGGTATCCCGACCTGCGGCGCGGCGAGCCCCACACCCGGCGCGGCGTGCATCGTCTCCCGCATCGCGAGCACCAATCGGCCGAGCTGCGCGTCGCTCAGCTGCCCGTCGTAGCGGGCGGCAGGGGTGCGAAGGACGGGATCGCCCGCGGTAACAATGGGCAGTGGGCGTGGGCCGTCGAGCAGGCCCTCGACCAGATCGGGGAGGGGGATCATCATGGTCTCAGGATCGCAAGTCGGCAGGTGGCGGCATGATCCGGCCGGAATTACTGCCCAATTCGGCCGGACCCGGAATATTTAGGCTAGCTAACGTATTAATAAATGTAGGCGCCTTTCTATGTGTACGGAACAACCGACGGTTGGCAACCCGCCGAAGGAGGCTGGCCATGATGACAGATACCCAGATGGAGCGGCTGATCGGCCGCATCACCGACCTGTACGCCACCTATCCGCAGATCCGCGACGCGCGACCGGACCCGCAGATCTTCGCCGCGATTCGAGAACCGGGACTCAGCCCAGCCCAGATCGCGGAGATGGTGATGACGGGCTATGCGGATCGCCCGGCGCTCGGGCATCGCGTCAGCGAACCGACCACTGACTATGCGGGACGCCACACCCTGCGGCTGCGGCCCGAATTCGAGACAATCACCTACGGGGAGCTGTGGGCGCGGGTCGCCGCGATCGCCGCGGACTGGCAGCACGACGCCGAAAACCCGCTGCGCGCCGGTGATTTCGTCGCGACCCTCGGTTTCACCAGCGGCGACTACATTGCTCTCGACCTAGCATGTCTATACCTCGGCGCGGTCGCCGTGCCGCTGCAGGCGAGCGCATCGCCCGCGCAGCTGTCGGCGATCCTGGCGGAGACCGCACCGCGCATCCTCGCCGCGACCCCCGAAAACCTCGATGCCGCGATCGAATGCGTATTGGCCGGACCGACGCCGGAACGTTTGGTCGTCTTCGACTACCACCCCGAGGACGACGAGCAGCGCGCCGCATTCGAATCGGCCCGGTACCGGCTCGCGAACACACCGATAGTGGTGGAGTCACTGGATTCGGTACTCGAACGCGGTCGCGCGCTGCCACCCGCGCCGCTGTTCGTTCCCGACGGCGACGCGCTCACCCTGCTGATCTACACCTCCGGCAGTACCGGAACCCCCAAGGGGGCCATGTACACCGCCGGGCTGGTGACCGCGATGTGGTTGGCCCAGGCCGAGGTGGCCGCGATCAACCTGAACTACATGCCCATGAGCCATGTCGCCGGGCGCATGGCGCTGTACGGAGTGCTGGCCCGCGGCGGCACCGCGTATTTCACGGCCAAGAGTGATGTCTCGACGTTGTTCGAGGATATCGGCCTGGTGCGCCCGACCGAGCTGTTCTTCGTACCGCGCATCTGCGATATGGTCTTTCAGCGCTATCAGAGTGAAATCGCGCGGCGCTCCGAACCGGGTATCGACCGTGCCGAACTCGACCATGTGGTGAAGGCCGAACTGCGCGAAGACTTTCTGGGCGGCCGGTTCATCACCGCGATCGTCGGCAGCGCACCGCTGGCCCCGGAGATGAAGACGTTCATCGAATCGGTCATCGATATGGAGCTGCACGACGGCTACGGCTCGACCGAAGCGGGCGGCAGCATCATGATCGATAACCTGATCTGCCGTCCACCGGTCCTCGACTACAAGCTGGTCGATGTGCCCGAGCTGGGGTATTTCGGCACCGACCAGCCGCATCCGCGCGGCGAACTGCTGTTGAAGACGACGACCATGATTCCGGGCTACTACAAGCGGCCCGAGGTCACCGCGGAGATCTTCGATGCGGACGGCTTCTACCGGACCGGTGACATCGTGGCCGAACTCGGGCCCGACCAGCTGGTCTACGTGGATCGTCGCAACAATGTGCTGAAGCTGTCCCAGGGTGAATTCGTCGCAGTCGCGCATCTGGAGGCCGTATATGCCAGCAGTCCACTGCTCGAGCAGATCTTCATCTACGGCAACAGCGAGCGCGCCTATCTGCTCGCGGTGATCGTGCCGACCGAAGAGGTGCTGCGCAGCGCCGATCCGAAAGCGGCACTGAGCGATTCGCTGCAACGTATCGCCAAGGACGCCGGGCTACATTCCTATGAGATCCCGCGCGACTTCCTGATCGAGACCGAACCGTTCACCGCCGATAACGGTCTGCTCTCCGGTATCGGCAAACTATTGCGCCCCAAGCTCATCGAGCGCTACGGCGACCGGTTGCAGCAGCTGTACGCCGAACTGGCCGAGGGACAGGCGGACGAACTGCGCGCGCTGCGCCGCGAAGCCGCCGAACTACCGGTGCTGGAGACCGTGAGCCGCGCCGCACAGGCGCTACTCGGCTGTGCCACCACCGATCTGCGACCGGATGCGCATTTCACCGATCTCGGCGGCGATTCCCTTTCCGCACTGTCATTTTCGAATCTGCTCCGCGATATCTTCGATGTCGAGGTGCCGGTCGGTGTCATCGTCAGCCCGGCCAACGGGTTGCGCGAATTGGCCGACTACGTCGAATCGGCACAGGGCTCCGGGGCGATCCGGCCCACCTTTGCGTCGGTACATGCCCGGACAGATCTCGCGCGTGCCGATGAACTGACGCTCGACAAATTCATCGATGCGCAATCACTCGCCGCCGCAACGACTCTCCCGCATGCGACCGCGACCCGGACCGTTCTGCTGACCGGTGCCAATGGCTACCTGGGCCGCTTTCTGTGTCTGGAATGGCTGGAACGACTGGATAAGACCGGCGGCACCCTGATCTGCGTCATCCGCGGCAAAGATGCGGCCGCCGCCCGTGCCCGGCTCGACGCGGCCTTCGACACCGGTGACCCGGAACTGATCCGGCACTACCGGGAGCTGGCCGCCCGCCGCTTGGAGGTGCTGCCCGGCGATATCGGCGAGCCGAATCTCGGCTTGGACGATGCGACCTGGCATCGGCTGGCCGATACCGTCGATCTGGTCGTGCACCCCGCCGCACTGGTCAATCACGTCCTGCCCTATAACCAGCTCTTCGGCCCCAATGTCGTTGGTACCGCGGAAATTATCCGCTTGGCCATCACCACGCGGATCAAGCCTGTGACCTATCTGTCCACCGTGGCCGTCGCCGACCAGATCCAGCCCTCGGCCTTCGAGGAGGATGGCGATATCCGTCGAATCAGCCCCACGCGTGCCATCGACGACAGCTACGCCAATGGTTACGGCAACAGCAAATGGGCGGGCGAGGTGCTGCTGCGGGAAGCGCACGATCGGTGCGGACTACCCGTTGCGGTCTTCCGATCCGATATGATCCTGGCCCACAGCCGATTCAACGGCCAGCTCAATATCCCGGATATGTTCACCCGGCTGCTGCTCAGTCTGGTCGCCACCGGCATCGCCCCGTACTCCTTCTACGAGACCGACGCCGACGGCAAACGGCAACGCGCACACTACGACGGCCTGCCCGCCGACTTCACCGCCGAGGCGATCACCACCCTTGGTGCGGAGGCGCGCAATGGTTTTCGAACCTTCGACGTGCTCAACCCGCACGATGACGGCATCTCCCTGGACGAATTCGTGGACTGGTTGGTCGAATCCGGCCACCCCATCCAGCGGATCGACGACTACCAGAAGTGGTTCAGCCGGTTCGAAACCGCCCTGCGCGCCCTGCCCGAGAAGCAGCGCCAGGCATCAGTGCTACCGCTGCTGCACGCCTACCGCCGTCCGGCTCGGCCCATCCGCGGCTCGGCCATCCCGGCGAAGGGTTTCACCGCCGCGGTCCAAGCCGCGAATATCGGGCCCGAGCACGATATTCCGCACCTGACACCCGCGCTCATCGAAAAGTACGTCAGCGATCTTCGGCTGCGCGGTCTGCTCTGAGTCCGCTCGAACCGGGACTCAGCCGAGCTCGAGGATGGTAACCGTGAGGCGGGTGGCGTAATCGACCACCGCGTCGCGGTCGGACTCGATATCGCCGTCGAGCCAGTCGAGGAACAGCGCGAGCAGCGCACCGGATATCGCGCTGACCGGCCGGGGGATCCGGCCGGAAGCGGCGGCGAATCGCGCGGCCTGCTCCGGTGCGAGTTGGGTGGCGACGAGTGTGACGAAGGCCGGAAGCGCATCGGCGCCGTGGGCGCGCAGGGTGTCATCCGCCAGGGTTTCCCGGAACATGATCCGTCCGCGGCGCGGGTCGTCCTGGAAGTACTGTGCCGCGGCATCGAAAGCCGCTCGGGCGCGGGCAGTTTCGTCGGCGGGGGCATCGCGCAGCCGGGTCGTGACGGCATCGAGCAGTCCGTGCGCGGTCTGGTCGTAGACCTCGACGAGTAGGGCTTCGCGATCGGGGAAGTTCTCGTAGAAGTAGCGCAGGCTCAAACCCGCCTCGCGGCAGACGGCCCGCATGGTGGTCGCCGCCGCGCCCTCGCCACCGAGCAGCGCGTATCCGGCCCGCACGAGCTGTTGGCGGCGTTCGGCGGACCGGCTTGCCATGGTGCTGCCGCGCCAGGTGCTGGCTGACGAACTCACAGATCCGATCATGTCATGTGCGCGCCGACGCATTCGGCGGGCGCGCGCCCGCGCGTTGTTCCAGCTTCCGGAGCAGGTCCCGGAGCTGTTCATCGGTGCTGAGGTACTGATCCATCAGCACATTGATCGCGCCGCGTAGCAGGGAATACGGCACCCATACGCGGGGTGCGATGGTACGCGGGGCGCGATGGGCGATGCCATCGGCGACGGCCAGCGCGGCGTCGGTGGCGCTGATGCGCTGATCGAGCGGCCAGGGCAGCATGGCGTCGGCGGCGCGGCCGAAATCGTCATCGTCGAGGGTGTGGTGGGTCATGGCCGTATCGACGATGCCGAAATAGGCGACCCCGGCGCTGGCGCCGGAGGCGGCCAACTCGACCCGCAGTGCGCGACCGAGCTGTTCGACACCGGCCTTGCTGATCATGTACGGGGAACCGCCCATACCCGGTGCGAATGCGGCACAGGAGGACACCACCACGACATGTCCGCCGGTGGCGACGATATCGTCGAGCGCGGGGCGGACGGTATTGAAGACACCGGTCAGGTTGACACCGATGACCCGGTCGAAGTCGGCCGGGTTCATGGTCCGCAGTGTGGCGGGCGTGGGCGCGATACCGGCGTTCGCGACCACTAGATCTGTGCGGCCGAAACGTTCACGAACCGTTGCGATGGCCGCGACCATACCGTCCCGGTCGGCGACATCGGCGCGCAGCGCGAACGCTCGGGAACCCAGTCGCGTTGCGGCAGTGCGTACTTCGGTCTCGTCGAGATCGAGCATGGCGACGGTCGCGCCGCGCCGATGCAGGATGCGGGCCAGTTCGCCGCCGATGCCGCGCCCGGCGCCGGTAATGACGGCGACCTTGTCGGTCACGTCGAAGGGGGTGTCGGTGGGCAGGAGTCGAAAGAGGTTCATGATGCCTCGGTGAGATAGGCGTCGGCGTCGAATCGCATCGTGCGGCGAGCGTATTCGAAACTCCAGTTCGGATACAGCCCGGCATTGTGGTTGCCGTCGGCGGTTTGGTAATAGCTGCGGCAACCGCCGGTGACCCATACCGTGTCCCGGCTGCGCTGTTCCATCTCCTCGACGAACGCCCGCTGTGCCTGTGGTCGCACCTCGATGCGGCGAAGACCGTTGTCTCGCATACGCTTTACCGCATCAACGATGTAGCGGATCTGCGCCTCGATCATGAAGATGGCGGATTGATTTCCGGCCGCGCCGAACGGGCCGAGGGTGGTGAAGAAGTTCGGAAACCCGGTTACGGAGGTGCCGAGATAGCTTTGCGGGCGTTGCCGATACAGCTGCGCGAGGGTGCGCCCGGCGGTGTCGTGGATGGCCTCGAATATCCGCGGTGGGACACCGAATCCGGTGCCCCAGATGATCGTATCCACCTCGTGTTCGGTGCCGTCGCGGGTGACGATCGATCGCGCCCGCACTTCCGCGATGCCGGAGGTCTCCACGTCGACATTCGGCTGTGTCAGAGCCGGATAGTAGGCATCGGAGAAGATCGCGCGTTTACAGCCGATCATATAGTCGGGTGTCAGCTTCCGGCGCAGTCGCGGATCGGGAACCTGTCGACGCAGCTGCAACCGGCCCAGCGCCTCGAAGGGGTGACGGAACCGCTTGTCCACGAACCCGACCAGCCCGAATCCCTCGATGCCGGTGAAATAGGCAGCGCGAATCGTCTTGCCCAGCAATGGCATCCGCCGCAGTAGTGTGCGCTCGACGGCGGTCGTCGCCCAATCCATGCGCGGCACGATCCACGGCGCCGAACGCTGGAATACCGTCAGCCGACCCACTACCGGCTGTATCTCCGGAATGAATTGCACCGCGGATGCACCGGTGCCGATCACCGCGACCCGCTCACCGGTCAAATCGTGGTCGTGATCCCAGTGCAGGGAATGGAATTGAGTGCCGGTGAAATTCGCAATGCCGGGCAGACCGGGGATCTGCGCCTCGCTGAACGGCCCGATCGCCGAGACGAGCACTTCGGCGGTACACGAACTCTGCCCCGTGTGTATACGCCACAGTCCGGCGGTCTCGTCCCACCTCGCGTCGAGTACTTCGCTGTTGTATCGAATATGCTGCGGCACACCGAACTTCTCGGCGACGCCGCGCAGATATTCGAGGATTTCCGGCTGCGTGCCGTACCGTCGCGACCAATTCGGATTCGGTGCGAATGAATACGAATACAGCATCGAGGGCACATCGCACGCGCACCCCGGATAGGTATTGGCGTTCCAGGTGCCCCCGAGATCGGTCCCGCGCTCGAGAATGACGAAGTCACGGAATCCGGCCTCGCGCAGTTTGACGGCCAATCCGATACCCGCGAATCCGGCGCCGATGATCACGATCGGCACATGGTCGTCCTGCGGTCGCGTTGTCGGCTGCTCCATCTGTACTCCTCGCCGCGGACCGGTCCCGCACACCTGAGGCTAGCGCGCTCTCGCGCCTACAGGAATCGGTCGATTCCAGTGGAATCATATGATTCCTATAATATTCTCGGGTGTCAAGGGGTGCGGTGGTGTCTCCACCGCTCAATGCGGACGACGGGCGTTCGGGTTGATCGCGTAATTTGCGGCGCACCTGCAACCTGCCGCGATGGCATTCGGCGCCGTGGTGGCCGGCGCAATAGGTGCCGATGGCCTGGGAGCACGGGGGCAGCGGACACCGAACGCGCCACACCGAAGCTTGCGGGACGGGTGGACGTGTGGCTGGTGGCGCGCAGTGCTCGGGTGCGGGCGACGCCCGCCGATCGGTTTCTGTGGCCCCTGAGCACGAGTGCCAACCTCAACCGGCTGTGGTGTTACCGCATCTCGGGGTGGATAAACGGTCGGCCAGTTATTCGAACGGAACGTGGCGCGCTGGTCGGTCGACGGAGGAGTATATGAAATACACCGCCGCCGTCGGCGCAGAAACGAGGTGCACGATGGGAAACCTGGATGAGAATGCGATCGACTTGCTGACCGCCCAGCACGAGCAGATCCGGCACCTGCTCGACAAGCTGAAAGCGGGCCAGGACGATAAGGGGGAACTGTTCACCGAGATGGTGCGGCTGTTGGCGGTGCACGAAACCGCCGAAGAGGAAGTCGTCCATGCGGTGGCGCGGCGCTCGGCATTCGGCGCCGATGAAATCATCAGGCCGAGACTCGTGGAGGAGAATGCGGTCAAGCATGCGCTTGCCGAACTGTACGATCTCGGCGTCGACCATCCCGAATTCGATACGAAGCTAGCTGATTTCGCCGCTGCCTTTACCGCGCACGCCGCGAACGAGGAGACCGAGGAATTCCCCTTCCTGCGCAAGCAGTTCTCGGTGAATCAGCTCGAACGCTGGGCAGGCATGCTGCGCGCCGCCGAAAAGGTCGCGCCCACCCGCCCGCATCCGCACGCGGGCGAGACCGGACTGGCGAACCTCGTGACGAGTCCACCGCTGGCGGTATTCGACCGTGTCCGTGACGCCGTCCGCGATTGGCGCCACACGAACGGTCACTGACGCGCAGCCGGGCCGAGGCGGCGAGGGCAACGGCCCACGCCGCCTGAAACTAGTACTGGCAGCACCTGGATACCGCTAGCAGATTCCGGGATCATCACAGGATGACCGATGTGGTGGATGTCCGCGCAGTACGCAAGGCACGCCGCGCCGAACTCGGCGCCTTCCTGAAGTCCCGCCGCGCGCGAATCACCCCCGAAGACGTCGGCCTACCCCCAGGGCCACGCCGCCGCACCCCGGGCCTACGCCGCGAAGAGGTCGCGCAACTGGCCGGAATCGGAATAACTTGGTACACCTGGCTGGAACAGGGGCGCCAAATTAATGTCAGCGTACAGGTTTTGAATGCGGTGGCGCGGACTTTGTCGTTGGATGCTGCGGAGAAGGCGCATTTGTATCGGTTGGCGGATGTGCCGACGGTGCCGACCGCGCACGCGGGAACTGCTCTGCCGGAGGAGCTTCAGGTGATTTTGGATCATTTGGAGCCGTTGCCGGGTGTGGTGCTGAGTCCGCGTTATGACGTGCTGGCTCACAATAAGTCCTATGAGGCACTGTGCCCGGGTTTCGTGCGGGGTGAACGGAATGTGGCGCGTCGGGTGTTTCTGACTCCGGAGTGCTGCAATACCTATCACCATAATTGGGATGACTTGCGGCGCATGGTCGGATACCTGCGTGGTTCGTATGCGAAGAATCTGGGTGATCCGAGTTGGGAGGATTTCATCTCCGATTTGTGTTCGGAGAGTGAGAGTTTCGCGTCCTTGTGGGCTCGTAATGATGTGGCGGTCCCGGCGAGTCGGACGAAGCAGATCCGCAACCTGGCGGTGGGGGAGTTGGAGATGTTCCTGACCAGCATGAGCCTGCCGTCGTTGCCGCATGCGTGGATGCAGGTGTATACCCCGACCGATGAGGTGGCGTGGGGGAAGTTGCGGGAGTTGTTGGCGATGAGTGAGGAGCAGCGGCAGTGTCCGTGGATCGAGCATCGCAAGCGGTACCACGTGGCGGCGGGGTAGCGGCTGGCGGGGGCAAGAGTGCGGTCGGGCCTTGGGTGGATGGTTTGGTGTGGCCGTGAGCCGGCGTGACGAAATGCTGTTGGCACGGTGGGGTGTGGTCACGCCAGGTAGGTGCGTAAACCGGTTCGATCTTGTGTGTCGTGTGAAGTCTCAGGACTCCCTTGACATTTCGTTCTCGGGACATTGTCGACAGATCGGCTAGCATCCTCAATGCTTGCGGGCCGTGCCGGATGCCGTCGGGGACCGTGACCGAGAGTGGTTGGTGGAGTAGCGATATCGCGCAGTGTTGGAGGTGCTTGACGGGTCACCGGTGGCGGAGGTGGCAGTCCGGTATGGGGTGTCGCGACAGTCGGTTTACACATGGAAGGCGAAGTACGAGTCCGGTGGTATGGACGCGTTGCGTCCGGTCTCGCGGCGGCCGCGGACCAGCCCGACTTGTCTGCCCGCTGATATCGAGGCTCTGGCGTGTGAGATGCGGCGCGCGCATCCGCGGTGGGGTGCTCGGCGAATCGCGTTCGAGCTGGCCCGATCCGGAGTTACCGCGGTGCCGTCGCGGGCGACCGTGCATCGGGTGTTGGTCCGCAATGGCCTGGTGCGCCGCCAGGACCAGCAGCACAGGCGCAAGTACGAGCGTTGGCAGCGTGAGGCCCCGATGCATTTGTGGCAGCTCGATCTGGTAGGCGGGGTGTTCCTGAAGGATGGTCGCGAGTGCAAGATGCTGACCGGTATCGATGATCACTCCCGGTTCATCGTTGTCGCGGCAGTGCTCGCGGTGCCGTCGGGACGAGCGGTTGCCGATGCGTTCCTGAAAGCGATGCGCATCCATGGCGTGCCCACAGAAGTGTTGACAGACAACGGAAAACAATTCACCGGCCGCTTCACCAAGCCCCGTCCGGCGGAGGTGCTGTTCGAACGAGTCTGCCGCGAGAACGGCATCACGGCACGGCTGACGAAACCGTTCTCACCAACGACCACGGGCAAGATCGAGCGGTGGCATCAGACCTTGCGTCGTGAACTGCTGGACCCGTCGGGTGCGTTCGAGGATCTGCCATCGGCGCAGGCAGCGATCACGGCATGGGTACACGCCTACAACCACTCGCGCCCGCATCAAGCACGGGACATGCAGACCCCGGCGACTTTGTTCCGGCCCAACGATTAGCCCGAACCGCTGACTGTCACCCGGATGACTGCCTCACCGCACGAGGCCGGCATGGACATGACCATGGGCACGGGTCCCGGCCCGGAGGAAGCGGGTCTGGTGCTGCCGTCCTCGGATGGTGCGGTGGAGTTCGACACCGTCGTGCCGCCGAGCGGGCAGATCGCCGTGCTCGCACCAGTGCAGTGTGCCGTCGGTGGTTCTCCACTCGGACACACGCGTATCCGGGTCAGCTCGCGTGTACGGCCTTCACACCGATGATCGGGTCACGTGCACGGTCCCCGAAAACGGCAAACTCGGTCAGTAGTGCGAAGGTTCATAGGTTGCGATCTCTGCGAGGGGCGGGTGATCGTCAGGTCAGCGCTGGGGGTTTCGACTATCACCGTTGCGCGGTCGAACAGGATAAGCCCTCGTGCCGGACACCGGTAGCGCGCCGTAAAGTTCGATGAGTCCCAGGCTGATCCGTGGGTTCTGGCTCGCTTCGATCAGCGCGTCCATCTGGTTGGCCATCACTTCGGCGCTGCCAACCGTGCGATACAGCGCGCCCGCCTCGATAAGGAAGGTGAAGCGGCGAGCACCGTTGCGCAATACCTTCTGTCGTTCCATCCGGGCGGGCGACGGCGTCGTCGAGATCGTCACGACCTTCTGGTGATGTCGATGCAGGCGCGCAGAATGCCGCGCACGTAGTCGGCGGATTGCAACGGGCCGGGGATCACGTTGACTTCGTGCCCGCGGATCAGTAGCGGCCGGACCCGGTCGGCCCAAGCTGCGCGAGCTCGGCATCGATGCCGACCTCGGTGTTCAGCCGCGCCGGTCGAAGATGCCGTCGAGCCAGTCGCAGACTTCTTGGGCGAGGCGGGTGGGGTTGTTGATCTGGCAGTGGGCGTCGGCGCCGGTGGCCGCGTCCAGTTCGATCAGTGTCTTGCGCTCGACGGGGAGCCCGTCGTGCCAGCGGCGGGCTTGGTCGATGAGGACGGGCGACTCACCGCCGCCGACGATGGACAGGAAAGCGCAGCCGACCTCGGACGGGTCGGCCTGGAAGGTGGCGAGCAGTTTCGCGAACTCGACTGGCGTGGCCAGGCCGGAGCGCCACTGGTACATCCGAAAGCTGTCGCGCATCGCTCCGCTGGCTGCCATGACCTCGACCACCTCGACGGGCAGTACGCTGCCGAAGTCGGAGATCGGGGTGCTGGCAATGCAGGCGGCGATGCGGCGTTCGGACATTACGGCGCGGCTGACCATGTAGCCGCCGCCGCTCATACCCATGATGGCCAGCCCCGCCGGGTCCTGGCCGTAGGTGTCGATGAGGTGGTCGACGATCGCGCTGATCGGCCGTTCGGTCTCGGTCATGAAGTGCAGGCCGCGTAGCGGGGTGCTGCCCTGACCGGGCAGGTCGACGATCAGGGTGGTGTAGCCGCGCCGCCACGCGTTCAGGCCGATGAGGTGGTACATGTCCTCCCGGCCAGTGTCGCCGCCGCCAATTATGACGAGTGTGGGGGCATCCGGTCCGGCGTCCAGGCGCAGCCCGGGAAGCGGCGCCGGCTGGAACGGGATCTCCAGGTAGGTCAGGGGCAGGTCCAGCAGCGCGAC
This sequence comes from Nocardia sp. NPDC005998, assembly GCF_040614395.1. Taxonomy (NCBI): domain Bacteria; kingdom Bacillati; phylum Actinomycetota; class Actinomycetes; order Mycobacteriales; family Nocardiaceae; genus Nocardia; species Nocardia sp. NPDC005998. Next base: position 57,793 of record NZ_JBEXUI010000039.1, read on the forward strand.
CGCGTCGGCGAACGCGCTCTCGTACTTGCCGATCAGGGTTTCGAACGCGGCAGTATCGCCGACGAACTGCCAAGCCTGCCGGTAGCAGTAGTAGGCCTTCATCAGGACCTCGCCAGCGCTGCGTCGCCGCCCCTGCGCCTGCCAGTCCGCCGCCAGTGTCCGCTGTGCGTCGCCGTAGGCTTCGAACTCGCGCGCCCAGCTTGCCGTGTCCCCGTCCTCGATCCGGGAAGCGATGTAGTAGAGCTCGCCCGAGTCCAGGCCGCCGGTCTTGGCCGCGCCTGCCGACCACTGGAAGATGAAATCCATGTCGCGGTCGTCGAACCGGTAGCGGATCTCGTTGCCGCGCCGCAGTTTCTCGTTGCTCATGTCGGCCACATTAGGAGCCGCGCGGCCGGGCCGGCGAGGACCGAATCCGCGGACTCGGGGACTGTTCATGCAGACGTGTCGTGTCGGTATTCCTGCGGGCTGCGGCTGTGCCGCCGGTGGAAGGCCCGGCGGAACGCCCGGGCATCGGAGTAGCCGAGCTGGTTCGCGATCGCCGTGACCGGAAGCTGGCTGTTGCGCAGGAGGTCCACCGCGAGATAGTCACGGACCGCCTCGACCTCGACCCGCCAGCTGGTCCCGGCCTCGTGCAGATGCTGCTGCAGCGTGCGGGGGCTGACCGCCATCTGCCGGGCGGCGGTTTCGAGCGTGACTATGCGGCCCGTGAAGCCGTCGGCCAGGAACGCGCGGACCCGGTGGGGCCAGGAGTCGGCGGCCGGCCGGCGTTGTTCGGCGTGTCGGCGCAGCACCGCGGCGAGCATCGGATCGGCGCTGAGCAGCGGTAGGTCCAGGTCACCACGCGTCAGAGTGATCGTGGTCGCGGAGCATCCGAAGTCGATGTCGGCCACACCTAGGGCCTCGGCCAGCCCACGGTGCTGCTTCGGCGCCGGCTGTGCGAGACCGACGTGGGAGGGGCGGATCGGGCGTCCGGTGGCGTGCCGTGCCATGGTCAGTTGCCAGCCCAGGACGAAGGCCTCGGCATGCCGGTAATCCGGGCCGTCGGAGAGCACCCGCTCCACGACGACTCGGCTGCCGTGCCTGGCCTGCTGGTAGGCACCACCCGTGCTAGCCACGAAGACGTGCCGGATCACGGTGTCGAACGCATCCTCGAGGGTGTTCGCGGTCAGGAACAGGTAGTCGAACAGACCAAGCCTGCTGGGCTGGTGGTCACGGCCGAAGTGCACACCGAACAGCGGGTCGTCCACCGCGGCTGCGGCGCGATTCCACAGATCCGTGGCCAGCCGGGTCTCCACCCTTCCGGCCGGGTCGGCGAGCTGCTCCGCGTCGAGACCGGCCTCCCGAGCCAGCCGGCGGCTGTCGACCCCGGACCTGGCCACGAACTCCAGGAGCAACCGGGGCCCGGCTGTCGACACGGTGCCCAGACTCGCGATCACGATCACGATCGTATTCGTTCCCGGGTCTATAACGAGTTGGCTTCCGCCATTCGAACCCTGCGTATCCCGCCGGGCGCGTCGCTGTCCGAGACCGACCTGTCCGCCCAGTTGGAGGTCAGTCGCATGCCACTGCGTGAGGCAATCGCGCTCGACTCCGATCTTTGAACTCTCGAAATGTCTTTGGCCTGAGCGTCTCTCGATGGCGGCATAGACCACTGCGGTCGAAGGTCCCGACATGACCGGAGTTGGACCTCCCTGGCAGGTCAGGTGGACCTCCGGTCAGGGCGCGATAGTTGTCGACTGCGGCTGCGGCAGGCCGAGCGCTTGCGCGATCATCGACGACCAAGTGCGGATCGCACCCCAGTCGCGCAGATCGCCATAGCGGCCGCCGCCCAACAGTCGGTACATCGTGCGGGCTTTGAGCGATATCCCCGCCCGCTCGTAGTGCCCGGCGAACGCGCGGTAGTCGCACGGGGCGACCGAAGCGACGAGGGCCGCGATCTTTCTCGGCACGATGCGACCGACCCGTCGCCCGATCGGCCCGCGCAGCGCGGGACCGAGGCCGACACTGAACATCCAGACATCGGTGTTGTGCAGCGCCTCGCGGTGAGTATGCAGGAAGGTCGTCGCGGCGGGCAGGAAGTCCATATCGTGCACCGCGCTACCGAAGACAATCGCGCGGAAGCGGCTCAGGTCGGGTGCGTGCTCGACATCGGTGAGTTCCACCTCGGCACCACGAGAGCCCAAGTCGGTGGCGATGAACTCGGCGATATCGCGAGTGGATCCTTGTGCGGTCGCATAGATGACCGCGATCCGAGACGTATTCGATTCCATACCCTCAGCGTGGCGCAATACCGCACGCGCGAGTCAGAGCCGGGATGCCCGGGGACTGGGGACCAACGACCTCATTGGGCATGGCCGACGGCAAGCGCTCAACGCCGCCGTCGCGCCGGTGCGGATAGCACGCTCGGCTCCGAGTCTGAGCGTCGCCGAATACAGATCAGCCAGTGCGGGCGCCGATTCGGGACCAGCGGCGTCGGCTCATGGCCACTTGGCGTACTCCTCAGAGGAGGTGCTGCCGTTGCAGGCTTCTGAACGAGAAGAAACCCGAGCTGGCAGGCAACCCAGAAGGTCACCAGACGATAGGCGAGGACACCGGCGACGGCGGGCCCGCTCGGGACGCCGCCCACCATGAGTCCGGCCACCAGGGCGCCTCGACGACGCCGAGTCCGGCCGGGGTCGGGCTGGCCGCGCCGAGCGCCAACCCACCGAGGAAGACCGCCGCTACCAACGCGGCCGATGGACTGCTGCCGAACGCGAGAACCGAAAAGCCGAGATATAAGCGATTGCCGCCGACTCGGCCGCTGAATAGCACGGCCGCCCGATACTGGTGACGCCAGATGTCGGCCATCGCGCCCGCAGCGTCGCGGATGTCGGCGAGCCGGTCCGAGCGCCGCATCAGTACCGCAATGGCGACGCCGAGAGCCGTCATGGCGGCGACGAAGCCGATGAGCAGTCCCAACCGCTGGGTAGCGCGTCGGCCAGCAGCAGCCCGGTGTTGCCGAGCCAGATCCCGGCTCTCGTCAGTTCGATGAGGTGCAGGACCGGTGTGGATTCTCATCGGGGTCGGCGATCGTCTCGATGCCCTTTGGTCAGTTTTGTGGGCGGGCAATGATGATGGGGCAGTCGATGGCGTGGAGGACGGCCTGGCTGACCGAGCCGAGGGTCATGCCCGCGAAGCCGCCGCGGCCGTGGCTGCCGACGACGATGAGTTGTGCGAGTGCGGATTCGGCGAGTAGGCGTCTGGTCGGTCGGTCCTCGGCGACCACGCGCTGTACTTCGAGGTCGGGATACTTTTCGGCGTAGCCCGCGAGGCTTTCCGACAGCAGTTCCTCGGCTTCTTGCTGCAAGTCGGCGCGGGGGATGTAGCGGTTGAGTTCGGACCAGGTGAGTACCGCGCGCAGCGCGACATCGCGACGGTCGGCCTCGTCGAAGGCGATCTCGATGGCGCGACTGCTGCTCGCCGAGCCGTCGACGCCGACCAGCACCGGGCCCAACAGTCGGTCCGGCGTGTAGTTTTCGGGTTCGGGGATGACAGCGACTGGGCAGTGCGCGTGCCGGGCCACGGCGGTGCTGACCGAGCCGAGCAGCCCACGCCGGAAGGCGCCGAGACCGCGGGTGCCCACGACCAGCAGGCGGGCGTCGGTGGAGCGCTCGAGCAGGACCGGGATCGGCGGCGCCTCGACCACGAAGGTCGTGATGTCGAGCTCGCCGACGGGTGTGGTTGCCGCGGTTGCGAATTCGCGTGCGGCGGCGACAGACGCGGCCCCGGCCGCCCGGTAGGTGTCGTAATCGATTTGGTTGAAGGCGATTCCGGGACCGAAGTCCATCGGTGCGCCGATGCAGTACACGATGTGCAGGGGTGCCTGGTGGTGGGCGGCCTCGACCGCGGCCCAGCGCACCGCCTCGGCGGCCGCATCGGAGCCGTCGATACCGACGAGAACCGGGGGGTTGATGGCGTTGGCGGACATGTGATTTCGTAGCCCTTCTGCGCGAACGATGGTGCGTTACTGTGGGTGGACGATCATGACGGGGCAGTACGCGGTCTGCACCAGCGCGTTGCTGGTCGAGCCGGGCAGCAGTCCGCGGAGCCGGTGTCGCGGACCACGACGATCGCGCCGTGGCCATGGCTGGTGACCGCGAGCCGGTGTGGATCATCGTGGTGCTGGGTGGTCATGCGCGGTGTCCCTTCGGATTCCGATAGATCGGCTACCCGTAGGTTAGGAATCCGAGGAGGTGTGGCACGCCTGGCGTTGGTCACGAACCACAGGGCCCAAAGGCCGCTCATGCCTCCTGGTGCTCGGCTGCGGCCGCGCGAAGCACAGCACCCGGGCAACCCCACCTGGCCAACCCGGCTCAGGGCAACGGCACCGACCAGCGCAACACCGTGCCCCCGTTCTCGCCCTTCGTCACGCTGAAACTCCCGCCCGCCTGCTCGGCGCGCGCCGCGAGGTTCGCCAACCCGCTCACGCGCTCGAAGTCATCGGGTACGCCGATGCCGTCGTCGGTCACTTCTACGGTGACGTCGTCGCGGACGCTGAGATGGACCGATACCGTGGTCGCCGATGCGTGTCGCACCGCGTTGCTCACCGCTTCGCGTAGTACTGCTTCGACGTCTTCGGACAGTGGCGGCGCGAGCACCGATACCGGTCCGGCCAGTCGGATCGTGGTGCGCAGCCCGCTTTCTCCGATCATGTCCGCGATCACCCCGTGTAAGCGCTTGCGCAGTGTGGGGGTGTCGGCGGCGGTGCTGCTGTGCAGGTCGAAGATCGAGTGCCGGATGTCCTGCACGATCGACTGGATGTCCTGGATGGTGTCGGTGAGTCGGGATTTGACCTCGGGTGCGTGGGCTCGCTGCGCGGTGCCCTGTAGTGAGAGGCCGACCGCGAAGAGCCGCTGGATGACGTGATCGTGCAGGTCGCGGGCGATCCGGTCGCGGTCGGAGAGCACGTCGAGTTCGCGCATCCGCCGCTGGGTGTTGGCCTGCTGCAAGGCCAAAGCGGCTTGGTCGGAGAAGGCGGCCATCATCGACTGCCCGGCCGCGTCCAGCGGCTGCGCACCGGCGGGCCGCACGGTGGCGAGCACACCGATGACCGAATCCTCGGCCCGCAGCGGCAGGATCAGTGCCGGGCCGAACTTGGCGGGTTCGTCGAAGATCGGGACGAGACTCAACTCGTCGACCGCGAGGATCTTTCCGTTGCGGAACGCTTCACCGGAATGCGACTCTCTCATGGGAATTCGCTCGCCGATGAGCTCTTCGGCGCCGACGCCCGCAGCGGCGACCACCGCCAGTTCGGTGATGTCCTCGGTGGGGATTTCGGGGTCCTCGGGGAGCGCCAGGAAAGTGTATGCCGACTGGGTGAGCGTCAAGGCCCGGTCGGCGACCAGTTCGAGTGCAGTGCCCGGTTCGCCGCCGGCGAGCAGTTCGGTGGCGACGTCGCGGTTGGCCTCGAGCCACTGCTGGCGGATGCGGGACTGCTCGTAGAGGCGAGCGTTGGCGATGGCGATACCAGCCGCGGCCGCCAGCGCCTGCACCACGACCTCGTCGTCCTCGGTGAATTCCTGGCCACCGGATTTCTCGGTGAGATAGAGGTTGCCGAAGATCTCGTCGCGGACCTTCACCGGAACGCCGAGGAAGGTGCGCATCGGCGGATGGTGGGCCGGGAAGCCAACCGAGGAGGGGTGCTTTGAAAGATCGGGCAGCCGAATGGGTTTCGGTTGTTCGAACAGCAGCCCGAGCACACCGTGACCACGTGGCAGATCGCCGATCATGACGCGGGTGCGGTCGTCGATGCCCTCGTAGACGAATTCGGCGAGTCGGTTGCTCGTCTTATCGGTTTCGCGCACCCCCAGCGCCCCGTATTCGGCATCGACCAGTTCGATAGCCGAGTGCACGATCGCGCGCAGCGTGTTGTCGAGGTCGAGTCCGGCGGTCACCACCAGCATCGCCTCGATCAACCGGTCCATCTGATCGCGCACGCCGACGATCTGGGCGATCCGATCCTGGACCTCGGCGAGCAGCTCACGCAGTCGCAGCTGGGACAAGGTTTCCGTCACCAGTATCTGGCCGGGCACGGCTGACTCGCCTTCCATGTCCCGCATTCTCGCACGGGTGTCTCCCTCATGTCGTACCGCACGATATGGATGATGTTCGCTCAAACGTCGTGGGTACGTTGAGTTTCGAGGCGAGCACCGCCGCCTGTGTGCGTCGCTCGACGCCGAGCTTGGTCAGCAGCCGGGTGACGCAGTTTTTGACGGTCTTCTCCGCCAGGAACATCCGGCCCGCGATCTGCCGATTCGTCGGTCCCTCACCCAGTAGATCGAGTAGGGTCCGTTCCTGTTCGGTATCCGGCTTAGCCGGGGTTGCCGCCGACGATATTGCTCAATTGCCTTTGCCCGCAGTCGGTATCGCCGTGGTCGGCTTCTCCGATAACGTCCTGAACGCACAGGTTTTTCCGGCCCGGCCCGCAGGCACGTCACCGTGAACACCGAACTCGCCGCACTCGGCGCGACCAATCTGGCGGCCGGTGTGCTGCACGGATTCCCGGTGAGCTGCAGTGGCAGCCGAACCACCATGGCGACCTCGCCGAATATCGGCGGATCGCTCGTTTCCGGCGAAGTGAACTCGTTTTGGCGCTCGGCACGATCGTCGCGGTGCTCGCACTGGGTGTGCTCTACGGGATCCTGATGGCCATCGCGCTGTCGATCTTCGACTTGTTGCGCAGTGCGGCGCGGGCGCACGCCGCCATTCTCGGATTCGTCCCGGGCTGGCGGGCATGCACGACGTCGACGATTACCCGGATGCGAAACCCGTTCCGGGACTGGTGATCTACCGCTACGACGCGCCGCTGTGTTTCGCCGACGCGGAGGACTTCCGGCATCAGGCGCTGGCCGCGGTCGACCAGTGGAACAAGCCCGGCCGGACACCGGTGCGATGGTTCGTTCTCAATGCCGAGGCCAATGTGGAGATCGACCTCACCGCGCTCGACGCGGTCGAGCAACTGCGCGTGGACCTGGCGGCACGCGGCTTCGTCTTCGCCATGGCGCGCGTCGAAGCGGATCTGTGCGATGATCTGGATGCGGCCGGGCTGACCGCCAGCATCCGCCCGGCGTGCAGGAGCTGCGACAAGCCGGGTGGCGCGAACAGCGGCAGCCGCTCGGTGCGCCGCCGACCGATGGCGCGGGCCCGGGCCAGCACACGATATGCCGCTCGATAAGGGCCTTGCGCCTGTTCTCGAAGGCGCATGGTCACCCGCCGACTGGGGCCGGTGCCTCGGATACCGCAACGACGGGGGCCTTTTGTTCGCGTTCGGCGCGTTGTTTGAAACCGAGCAGCATCTTGCGCTCCATGACCCAGCTTCCCGGCTCCATGATCAACCGGTTGAATACCCGCGTGGGAACTGCCTTATTGGGCAGCGCAATGCGGTTGCGGCTCACCAATCGCGTGCCCTCGTCGCTCGGATACAGCCCGAACGCCCACACCCAGTGCCCGTCCTCGGAGGCGAACACCAGTGCCTGCTCAGGCTCGTGGACGGCCACCCGCATGCGCGGGCCCGTATCGCCGAGCGCGAAGGTGTCACCGATGGAGAGGTTTTGGAACTGCGGCAGGATGGTGTCGGCGCTGTGCATATCCAGCCCGAGCAGGTTCTCGATCCAGTCGTAGGTGTAGGCGCCGCCCCGGCCGGGGCCCATCTGGACCAGCCACGGCCAGATCCGCTCCGGGGCCGCGTTGATCGTAATCGACCTGGTGGCAACAATATCCGGGTCGGTGAGCAGGTCGTCGCCAGGCATGGCCCTGGCCACTTCCTCCTTGGTGGAGCCCCACTCGAGGCATCGATTACGCAGGATCACCTGATAGCCCACCGCCAATCCGGCCAGATACGTGCCGATGCCGATCGCGCAAGCAGTCGTTCTCTTCATATCCGGTACGTTTCACCGAATTTCGACCCGAGCACAGAGCCATTCGTCAGTCGGAGAGCAGACCTTGGTCGATGCCGCTACTTCGGGCTCTGGACCGGCCCGGATCGGAGTGCCCGATCACCGTCGTGCGCGGTGCGTGACGGCCGCGGCTCAGGTCTGCGGATGATCGTCCGCGGTGCGCGGTGAGCGGTCGTTGCCACCGCGGATCATCAGCAGGAGCATGACCCGGCGAGCCATGACGACAGTGCGGTCAACAGGGTCGGCGCTCTGCCGGGTTCCGCCACTTTCGGGAAATCGTAGGCACCGCACGTGTTCCGAGCGACCGGCATTCGAGCTGCACTATCCACTACATGTTGGATCGGTTGCGCGCCGAGACGCATATCGGGTGGGACGCCAAATCGCGGCCGGTGGCCGTGCCCGGATTCGCGCCGATGGCGATACGCGAACATTGATCGTAGACAACGCGTTTCGGCTTCACTGGCACAACGAATCTCTGGATGTCACATCGGGCCGCCCATCATGGGGCAACTGCCCATCAACGGTCGACCAGGTGTGAACGTCGCCGAGCGCTGGCTCACCCGAGCCGGCTGTCGACGTTGCCCGGTCCGTCCAGTTCCGGCGGCTCGGATTCGAACGGACGACCGGTGCCGATCGGCATCCGGCGCTGCCCGTCCCATACGCTTGTGCCGCGCCCGAACCGCTGCCGCCGGGCCGGGCTGTGCGGCGCGAATCGTCCTAGCAGATGTGGCCGGAGATGCTGCGGCGACGTCCTTTCGACAATATGTGCGGCTGCCGACCGGGCAGGAGTCGTCGGTCGTCGGATCAGCCGCCACTGGACCTGCGGCACCGGGATATCGTGCGGTTCCACGCGGTGGCTCGCCAGGACTTCCGGCCAATTCCAGTCGTCGCAGTGCTGTCCTCGACGTGCTTGCCGACATTTCTCGAGATGCGGTCCCTCGGCTGAAGGGCGCGGGAACCTCCAGTCCCGTACCAGTGCCGCAGCGACCGTGCGGACCGCTGCCGCGCGGCGGGTTCCTCGGCATCAGTCGCCGCGGCGCAGCAGGCTCATCGGGACCAGGTCGAAGCACATGCGCATCGCGCCGCTCGCCGAGTCACGTGTGAACACGAGCCGGCCCGTACCGATGCCGTACCGGGTGAGATCGACCCGGTACACCCAGGGATCGGTGGGGTCGTCCGGGTACAGCGGCAGTCCGCGCAGCAGGCTCGGGATCGGGGTCAACAGCCGCAGCACCGGCCTACCGGCCTGAATCCGGACGTGCACCCCCGCACCGATCATGGCACGGGCACGAAGATCGGTGAGGGCGCCGGGCAGGCGGTAGTCGCCGCAGATCTCGTTCCAGATCTCCGGGTGGTGACCGACATCGGTTCGAATCGCGGCGGCGCGCACCTCCAGCACATCGTTCATGAGCTCGGAGACGGCCGCGGGCAGCCACAGCATGGCGCGGTGCGCGCCGTTGGTGCAGGCGAAGATCCCGAGCCCGTCGTCGGGCGCGACCCAGATCTGGGAGTCGAACCCGGGCAGTATGCCCTGATGTTCGACGGTTCGGTGACCACCCGCGACACCACGGAAGAAGGCCAGGCCCATTCCCGGTATCCGGTGATCCGGCTGATACTGCGGCTCGAACATCGTCGCCAGCGTGCTGGATTCGAGGACCTCGCCGTATTCGTTGGCCCCGCCGCAGGACAGCGCGGCCAGGTAGCGCGCCATGTCGCGGGGCGTCGAGTAGGCCGACGCGGCTCCGGCGGTCACCATCTCGCGAAGGGCGATGGCGCGCGGTCCGTTGCCCCGCAGGTGGTAGCCCGTCGCGAGGCGCGCGCGCATGCTCGGCGTGAGTTCCAGGTCAGTATCGGTCATGCCGAGCGGTCGGAAGATATTGTCGCGCAAATACTGTGCCAACGAGATTCCACTGACATCAGCGATGATCTGCCCGAGCGTGGCGAACCCGTGGTTGGAATAGGTCCACCGAGTGCCGGGTTCGGCCCGCAGGCGAAGGCCGCCTCGGTAATAGTCCGCCAGTGGTGGTATTGGCGTGCCCGGATCCACGCTCTCGCCGAAGTCCGGCCGCAGAACTCGTGTGGGATGAGCTGTTTCGCCGATCCCCGCAGTATGGGTCAGCAGGTGGCGCACGGTGGCGGGCCGAAAACTGGGATCGGCGGGCACGAGAGGGTATGCGCGCAAGTACTTTTCGGCCGGGGCATCGAGTTCGATCAGGCCCCGCTGTACCAGCTGCATCACCCCGATCGCGGTGAACGTCTTGGTGATCGACGCGACCCGTAACACCGTATCGATCGACATCGGCCGGTGCGCGCCGAGATCCGCGAAACCGTGACCAGAGAAGAACTCCAACTCTCCCGCCCGTACGATCGCCACCACCGATCCCACCATCGCCCGACGAGCCAGCAATGCTTCGACGCGGTGCAGCACGCTGCTTCGCTCAACTTCTGACATTGCGACTCCATTCGACGACTCGACTGCCTCGTGTCAGCTTGCGACCCGCCTCCCCGACTGCACAGGAGCACATCGGACCGGGTCCGATGGACCAAGGTCCCGCAATGCCGGTCGGTCAGGACCTGCCGATCAGTAACACCTAACGCCACGTGTTTTGAATGATGTTGTGGTATGTGTGATTTCGTCGTGACTGTGGAGGATCCGGCGATGGCGGGGTTTCGGATGTGCTGAAAGCACATGCTTGGACTCGGATAAGCGAAGAAGTCTTGAGTGGGGGATTCACTGGGCTCTAGATTGGTTGACGGCAGGCACATCCTCAGGTCTGAGCGGGTCCGCCGCCGGTCCGGGCGATAGCTCGAGAACCGGCTTTCCTGGCGGCTGACCGCGGCGACCGTCCACTTCCTCGACCGTGCGGTCGACCCTGCCGCGCTTGTCGCCTTGCGAGCGTTGTCTACCCCCTGCTCGGAAGCACGCGGGTCCTCCACCTGCGGGACGGACTGCACTCTCACCAGCGCCTCGCACGGCAGGGTCGGGCCAGGTACTCGGCTCGACTTGATCGCCGCCGTGGGGTGTCGTCAAAGTGGTTGTGGCTGGACTGCTTTGCGGTGTTGGTTGGTCTGTTTCGATGTCGCGTTGTGCTGCGCAGAGATTCCGCGATCGGCTGTTCCCGCGGCGGATCGACGACCGAGATCTGCCTGGCCTGCGTCGAATTGGGGCGGCGTTGTCGATCGTTCGGATCGGCGGCAATGTCAACGATGGCACCGTGTTCACCCCGTGCTGGCAGGGATGAGCCTGGGGCCTCTGCTCGGTGGCCGTCCCGACGGCACCGAGGCGTGCCCGGAGAGCCGGTCGACGTAGAGCACCTGTCGGCCGTCGCGCACGGCGAGGTGCCCGGTGGCCAGCGGTGCCCATACAGGTCGTGCAGGTGGGGCGAGGCGAACTGACGTAGTCCCGATTGCTCGGGCACGAGCAGACCGATGTCCCAGAGCCTGCGTCCCACGACGTAACGCCCCCGACTCGGTGCGGCTGAGCGCTCCCCAGGCGAGCAGTTCGCCGACCAGCCGGTGTGCCGTCGGCACCGGCATGGCGGTGCCAAATGCTCCGTTGTGTGGGCATCACGTGGCGGTGCGGGTGAGGATGCCAGCGAGCGGTCGACGAAGCGTGCGCGACGTGGGTTCGACATGCTGCGGTGCGGTGCCGATGCGTATCACGACCTGTGGCGGGCTGGGGTGGGAGAGCAGCCTTTCGGCCCGCGGGCAACTCGGAACTGTTCTACGGCTCGACGGAGGTGCGGTAGGTCTTCAGCCGACCTGGGTCTCGACTTTGCTGGCGATCTGCCGGTCGATATCCCCGCAGGTGTTCGGCGTCTCCGCCGGCGAGAGCATGCGGTGGGAGGAAAAGGTCTTGCACGGTCACTGGTTTCGTTCCGTCGGGCGCGGGAGATATTTGGTCCAGTCGATGCGGGCGAGCAGGACGATAGCGGTGAGTAGCGCGATCTGAATGGCGATGCCGTAAGGGGAGGTGAGCGCGGCGCTGAACGTGGCACCGAGATTCCGTTCGGCGACGTTGGCCGCGCCCATGTAGAGGGAGTAGCTGACCAGTCTTCCGAGCACGTGCGCGGCGGTTACGGGGAGCAGGTGAACGCCCATCAGTCCGGCCGCTTCGAACAGTTGCGCCGACGGTAGCGGAGACAGCAGGAACACTGCGAGCCCGGCGAGCGAGCGGCCGCGGTGGCCGGTGAGGTAGTCGTTGGCGGCTTGCAGGCCGGCTTTGCGGCGTGGACCGAGGTGGTCACGGATGTGGTTGGTCGCGGCGGCGAGCAGGTAACGACCAGCGCCCGAGGTGAAGGCGCCGATGATGACCAGGGCGACCGGGGCGAGGTGCCAATTCAGCCTGAACAACACCAGCACCAGCGACGTGGGCGGACCGAACGCCGGCATCAGGTTCACCAGAAATATCACGGCAATGGCGGCCAGATAGTGCAGCATCAACGTGCTCACTGCGGACCGGCACTGTTCAGCGCTGCTGGTTCATCCGCCGCCACACCCCATACCTTCCTCACTCTGCGACTCGTATCATCGAGTCCAGCAGCGGAATTCGCCAGCGGATGCGAGTAGGATCACTGGATCTCGAGCCGACCGCGATTCACCATCACGCCCAGTTGTGCTACGCCCCAGCACAATACATAGGCGGTCAGGCTGAGATGGATAACGATAGCCATGGCGATCAGGGTTGTCCCATAATCGGCGGCCCAGCCGGGAATTAGGTTCAGCGCCGCAAGGGCGGCGATCAGCATGATCAGCCCGAGCCCGATGGCGATCGGTGCGAGCGGGGCGGCTTCCGGGTCGGTATGGGTGGGGCGGACGGTTGTCACAGTGCTCTCCGTTCGGGATGTCGTCGTGGACAGTGTGTTTCGCTGGTTATCCGCGACGTTCGGGGGAGCGGCAGATCATGACCGGGCACGGCGCGTGGTGGAGCAGGTTCTGGCTCGTTGAACCGGCCAGCATGCCAACCAGCCGGTTGTGGCCGTGGCTGCCGGTGAGCACCAACTGCGCGTCGGCCGCGTGCTCGAGCAGCACCGCGGCCGTCGCGCCCTTCTGGACCACCCGGGTGACCTCGACCTGCGGAAACTTCTCGCTCCAACCGGCGAGGCGTTCGGCGAGCAACTCCCGCTCTTGTGCGGCGAGCATCGGCCAGGTGTCGGGGACGGCGGTCCATTCCAGCAGGTCCGGCTCGGTCCAGGCATGCACGGCGATAATGCCGACGCCGAGTGCCGCGGCCAGTTCGAAGGAGTGGCCGATGGCGGACTCGCTGTCCGGACTGCCATCGATGCCGACCAGCAGCGGTCGCCGATCGGGCCGCGGGTGGTCACCGTCGTGTCGCCAGACCGCGACCGGGCACTGTGCGTTGTTCGACACCGATAGCGCGGTGGAGCCGAGCAGTAGTGTGCCGAGTCGGCTGGCCGTCGAGCCCATGACGATCAGCTGTGCCGAAGCGCTGATTTCGATGAGTTTTCGTGCGGGAACGCCGTATTCGACCAACCGGCGGATATCCAGCTCGGGCTGATCGTGGCGCACCGCCGCGGCGGCCTCTTCGATCTTGCGTTCGGCCGCGGTGCGCAGCTGCGGCAGTAGGTCGGACTCCGCCCGAGCGCTTGCGGTGAGCCGGTAGTCGAGGGCGGGAACAACACTGAGCAGTACCAGCGGAACCCGCTGGTGCGTGGCCAGCTCGGCGGCCCAGCGGGCGGCGCCGAGCGCGCCCACGGTGCCATCGATGCCGACGACGATCGACTGATGGTTGGCAAGAGTGGTCATCTCGTCTCCGCTTCGACCGATTTGATGGGGTTGCCCCAACACTGTCAGTCGGTCGGCCCGTGGCATCGGGTCGCGTGGCACCGCCGCCGAGGACTTTCGTCCTCGGTTCGGCGGGTGGGCTACGAGTCGGCTATGCCGATTGCCTGGCGGCTTACGGGGCCGTCGCCGAGACTTGCTCGCGGGTTCGCAGTGAAGCCGAGAGAGGCTTCTGGGATGGTGCCCTCGACCGGTGGCTCGTCGGTTCAAGGGGTCCAGCGCTGTGGTGCGGTCGATGTGGATGAGTGCGTCGAATTCATCGGTGGTGGGGACATCGCCGATGTGGAGTTGTTTGCCCACACCAGGCTTCGCGCTGGCCCGGACTGCTCGCCGTGGCGGGGCAGGTCATCGATCAGCGCGTCGAGGGTTTCGGCCATGTACTGGGCGCGCATGACCTCGGTGACGGCCGCATCGATCCGGGGGTGCGTCTCGGCTGTGGTGTGGCTGGCCCTGATGGTCTCCTTGCGGGTGTGGAAGGTCCTGACCGGCGCCCGCAGCCAGTGGGCGGCGGCGGTCAGCTCTGCTTGCTGGGCGGCGAGGTCGTCGTGCTGTGGGACCAGCTGTCGGAGTTGGGCGAGCGCGGGAGCGCGGCGGGTCGGCACCTCGCGCGCGGCGTTGGACGGTCTGGAGGACAAGATCCGCGACGTGCTCATGGCGGATCTGCCGTTGGTCGCGACATAGTGTGGTCCGGGCGGGAATTAGGGGAAAAGGGTCCTGAACAGGAGTCCTTCGGACCCTGCATGCCGGTTCGAATCGATGTCAGAGTCGGTGCATCGCAAGTGATTAGGAGTACCGATCATGAATCCCGAGAAGACTTCTGCACATCCCGTCCGACTGCGCGGCGACCTCGACGAGCCGCTGTCGCGATGGCTGTGGTTGGTCAAATGGCTGCTCGCGATTCCGCATTACATCATCCTGTTGTTCCTATGGATCGCCTTCATCGTGCTCACCGTGGTCGCCGGGTTCGCGATCCTGTTCACCGGCCGGTACCCGAGGGCGATCTTCGACTTCAATGTGGGGGTGATCCGTTGGTCTTGGCGGGTGCAGTTCTATTCGTACGCCGCGCTTGGTACGGACAAGTACCCGCCGTTCACCCTGCGCAGTACCGACTATCCTGCCGAGTTCGACGTCGACTATCCCGAACAGCTCTCGCGCGGGCTGGTTCTGGTGAAGTGGTGGTTGTTGGCGATCCCGCACTACCTGGTGGTATTGGCCATGACCGGCGGTGGCGTGAGCTTCGGCGGCAGCGACGACAACGGCGGCGCCAACACCATCCCGCTGCTCGGTGTGCTCGTGCTGATCGCCGCCGTGATCCTGCTGTTCACGGCCAAATATCCGCGTCGCCTCTTCGATTTCGTGATCGGCATCAATCGCTGGCTGTATCGCGTACTTGCCTACGCCGCGCTGCTGCGGGATGAGTATCCGCCGTTACGGCTCGACCAGGGCCCGCGCGAGACTGCCGATGCCGACCCGCTGTGAATCCGAAAATAACAGCCCCGCAACGTCGTTCGGTGTGGATCGTGGTGTCGGTCGCGGTCGCCGTCATGGTCGCCGTGATCGCGTTCATCGTGGCGACCAGGGAAGAACCCCGGCAAGCATCCCTCCGTCGCGTCCCTGTACCGGGCACTCGCTCAAGCCGAGCAGACCGCCGCGGACGAGGACCTGCCGATGCGGCCCAAACCCGCCTGCATCCGCCGCCCCCGCGAACCGATGACGCCCGATGACTTTGGGCCGGCCGCCATGGTTTCCTTTGGCGGCGGCGATGATCTGGCCCTCGAGGGTCTTTTCCCGGATGTAGTTGCGTTCGATCTGCGCGGCGACGGCGAGGACCGCGAAAACATCGCGCCCATGCCGTTGGGGTCATAGATGCCGGTGAGCGGGCCGGTGAGCAGTTCGAGTGCGATGCTGCCGGTCTGGAGGTCGGCGGACAGCGTCATCAGCTCGGCGGCGTTGCGGGCCAGGCGTTTGAGTTCGTGGACGGTCAAGATGACCGGTGTGTCGGGCGCTGCTTGTTTGAAGTGGTGGGCCAGCGCGAGCGCCTTCTCCGGTTCGGGCCGAACCTTGATGCGGGTGCTGATCTGCTCGTGAAAGATCTTGTGGCACTGCGCCTTTCGTAGGGCTTCGAGTTGACTCGCCAGCTCTTGGCGGGCAGTCGATGTCCTGGCGTAGCCGATCCGCACGGGCCGTTCGGTCGCCGTGTCGGGACCACGGTGAGCGTTGGGCCTGAATCCAGCTCCGGCCGGGCCGACGATCGGCGGGCACCGGTACGTCGAGTTCCTCGCGCAGCGCGGGCACGAGGACGAAGCGCGGCGTGTGACACGCCCTGCTGGCGGGCGCGTCGCATTTCGGGCGTGCTGTTCTACTGCCGATGCGGCTTGATCGGGGGTCAGCGCCATGGAAAAAAGTCTCTCCGAAGTATCTCGCACAAGGTGCGGGTTTCGAGAGGACTTTTGCGAATGGCGGCCTGCGGTCACACGGTAATCCGGAGGCTGTCGCAGAACTCTCGCATCTGATCATTTGTGAGAAGCCCACGTGGTCGTGCCGCCTGTAGGCGATCACCGGACAGAACGCCGGATCCCCCCACCGGTCGTCTCGAATTCGCTGAAGTCGGTTCGCCACACACGATTGCGCGTTCGGCACGTTTGCGCTGTCGACGGTGATCGGTCCGGGCAGCCGCTTCCATGGCAGGGCGAGCGGCACGTGCGCGACGAGGCCGTACCCGGTTGCCCGGGTACAGCCTCGCGTCGGTTCGTGCGGTGTGGGTGTTGCCGGCTACTCGACGATCTCGGCTGACGCCACCTCCGCCGTGAAAGGGTCGGAGGCGGCAACGAACGCGCCGGCGGGCCTTGCACCGGCTCGGGGACGCCGATCGGTCCTGTGCTGGGCTTACGTTCGGGCTTGTTGTGCCCCGTCTGCTGAGTCAGCGGTGGAGAGTTTGGTGCCGTAGTCGACCTTGACGGTGTGGATGCGCCAGCCGTGTTCTGTTCGGATGTAGGTCATGTCGGCGCTCATGTACACCGCGCGGGGATCGTCGGCGATCACCGAGGCGACCCACATCAGCCAATGTCCTGTCGCGGTGTCACCGTCGACGAGGATGATCGGGTTCACGAAGGCGTGCATCGAGAACTCCACGACCGAGGTGGCGGCAGGCAAGACGGCGAGGATCGCATCGATGCCGACGGTGACTTCGCCCTCGTGGCTTTCCCAGTGCGCGTCGGCGGCGAATACCTGGGCGACGGTGTCGAGATCGACGGTTTTGCCCTTCCATCCCTTGTTGATGGCGTCGGCGTAGCGCGCGGTCAGATGTCGGATCTCTTCGAGATCTTCCAACCGCAGGATCCGTTGTTCCAGTGTGGCGTTCATCGTGATCACCTCAGTCTTCGGTGGCATTGGTGCGGGTGGCTGCGGCGACACAGGCCAGGGCTTGCGTCAGTTCCCGGCCGGGATCCTGCGGTGCGACGGGGGTACGCCAGGCGATGTAGCCGTCGGGGCGGATCAGGGTGGCGCCGGAGGACTCGATGCCGTAGGTGTGCTCGAACACCTGGTGCTCGTCGAACTCGATATCGGTTCCGGCCTGCTCGAAATCGACTTGAATGTCCAGCGCAGCGGTTGCCCGGGCGGCCGCGAGGCGCCAGCGTTCATCGGCCGAGAGCAGGACCCAGTCGCGCTCGATCAGGTCGAGGGTGGAGCATTTGTCGTCGCCACGCCGCACCCACTGGTGGGGGGCGCGGGTACCGGGCTGCCCCGCCCACTGTTCGGGTCGCTGCGCCGGCGGCAAGGACGCATCGGCACCCAGCACCGCAGTTGAGCGGTACAGCTGTCCTAACTCGATGGCGGAGTCGTCGAGCACCGGGGTGTCGGAGGTATCGACCTTCAGGAAGGCCTTGTAGTCGGCGCGGGCGAACAGCTGGTCGTGACGCAGGTCCGCGGTCGGGCGGCGCTCGGCGTCGTAGGTGTCCAGCAGCCGCGGGTCCGACGCGCCCGAGATCACCGCGGTCAGTTTCCAAGCCAGGTTGTGCACGTCGTCGATGCCGGTGTTGGCGCCGTACCCGCCGCGATTGGGTGGCAGTTGGTGTGCTGCATCTCCGGCGAGGAAGATCCGTCCCTGCGAGAAGTGGTCGGCGATCAACCCGGCCAGGTTCCACCGACCGGTGGTGACGAGTTCGATGGGGATGTCGGACCGGCCGATCGCGCGCTGCACCACCTCGATCTGCTGCTCGGGGGTGCGGTCGACGTCATCGGAGAGCATCAGCACCCATCGGCCATCGGAATAGGTGGTCAGGAACGCCTTGAAGTCGGGCTGCTCGATCTCGAACTGGACCACGCCGTGCTGCAGGTACTCATCGAGGGGGGCGCGGAACAGGATGCTGCGCTGCACCGACAGCGGGCCGATACCGTGCCGCTCGATCCCCAGGTCGGTGCGCACGGCGCTGTCCGCGCCGTCGGCTGCCACGACGTAGTGGGCGCGCAGGAAGTACTCGTGGCCGTCTTCGCGGCGGCGCAGTGTCGCGGTGACACCGTCGGTGTCCTGGGTCAGGCGCACCAGTTCGGTGCCCAGGCGCAAGTCGGCGCCGAGTTCGCGGGCTCGCTCACGCAGCAGCGGTTCGAGTTTGTCCTGGGTGATCGCGATCGCGTGGACCGGTGACTGGTCGGCGCCGTAGGCGCCCTTGCTGCCGGGGCTCCACTGGTATTCCTCGATCCAGGTGCCGCTCAGGCTCTCCACGCGGGCGCGGCGCGGCGCTTTCATGCCCTGCAGCGAGGTGGGCACGTCGACGCCGCTCTGGCGGAAGTGCTCGATGGTGCGGGTGGTGAAACCGATCGCCCGGGGGTGTGGCGAGCTGCCGTAATGCTTGTCGATCACCACGACGGGCACGTCCTGCCAGGACAGGAAAACCGCCGCGGACAGGCCGACGAGGCTTCCGCCGACGATGAGGACCGGTATCTGTTCGACGTCGATGTTGTCGTTCATTTCGATCACCCCTTCTCGAGGTTGTCGCTGATTGGTCCACCCAGAAAAACACAACCCATTTACAAACGCAAGTGACTTACGTTTTTAAGTGAGTTGCAATACGTGGTAGCGTGTTCGCATGCCCGCTGAACCGCCCGGACGCCGTGAGCGCAAGAACTCCCAGACCCGCCGCAGCCTCGCCGAGGCGGCCGAACGGCTGTTTCTGGAGAAGGGCTACGACCAGGTCGGGGTGAAGGAGATCGCCGACGCGGTCGACATCTCGGTGCCGACGATGTTTCGCCATGTTCCCGATGGCAAAGAGGCGGTGATGTTCGACGACGGAGTCGAACGTCGCGAGGCCCTGCTGGCGGCGGTCACCGAGCGCCCGGCCGGACAGTCGCTGATGGTGGCACTGCGCAAGTTCATGCTGGGGCGGGGGCCGTTCATCGTCGATCCGAGCCCCGAGATCCGTCGGCGCACCGAGCTGATCATGAACACGCCCGCGCTGCGCGACTACTCGCGCGTGTTGTGGATCCGGTGTGAGGCTCCCTTGGCCGCGGCGATCGCCGCTGAACTCGGACACACGCCCGAGGACATCACCGCCCGCGCTGTCGCCCGCTATGTTCTCGAGATTCCTCAATTCGTCGGCGGCGAGCCCGACCCCCGTGCCGCTGTGGACGCGATTTTCGCCCTGCTCGAACACGGCGTGCCCCGGCCGGGCTGAGCGACCGCGACCATAAGGCGATGACGCCGGGGCACTACCGAGCGCACTGATGCCGACGGGCTGCCCGGCGATGTTGGAGCAAACAGGACACCATATTCTGCGATATGCCTCCGCACCGGCCGCACCGGCCGCACCGGCCGCACCGGCCGCACCGGCCGCACCGGCCGCACCGGCCGCACCGGCCGCACCGGCCGCACCGGCCGCAGCAGCGAGGCGATGTCGACGAAC
>NZ_JBEXUI010000040.1:0-74021 GCF_040614395.1 Nocardia sp. NPDC005998
CCGGCGTTGGCGCGCCGGACTGATCAGATCCTGGATTCGAAGATCATCCGGGAAGGTACTCCTTCCCGGTCAACCACAGGTTCTGAGCATTGCTCGGGAGACAGGAGGGTAGGGGCATGGACGGCGACACGCTTTATCCGATCGGCACCATGGCCGAACGGACCGGCCTCTCGGTCAAGACAATCCGGTTCTATGCCGATACCGGTGTCGTGCCGCCGACCACCCACAGCCCCGCCGGCTACCGGCTCTACGACGACGACGCACTCGCCCGCCTGCAACTGGTGCGAACCCTGCGCGAACTCGGCATTGATCTGCCCGCCATCCGACAGGTGCTCGAACGCAAACTGTCGGTGCCCGAGGTGGCCTCCGCACATGCCGAAGCGCTGGAATTCCAGATCAGCGCACTTCGGGTGCGGCGCACGGTATTACGAGCGATCGCCGAGCGGGGCCCGACTCGCGAGGAAATGGAACTCATGCACAAGCTCGTCGAACTCTCCGACGCCGAAAAGCGCCGACTCATCGCCGATTTCGTCGAAGACACCTTCGGCGGTGCCGATGCCAACCCCGAATTCGTCGATCTCATCCGCTCGGCAATGCCGGAACTGCCCGACGATCCGGAACCTGCTCAGGTGCAGGCCTGGGTGGAGCTCGCCGAACTGACCCGAGACCCGGACTTTCGCGCATCGGTACGCCGCATGGCTCGATACCAGGCGACCCAGCGCGCCGAAGGCGATACCACCGGTCTGCACCACGAGTTGACCGAACTCGTGCGCGATCGGGTCGGGCAGGCTCTCACCTCGGGGATAGCGCCGAATTCCGATGCGGCCGAACCCATTGTCGACGAGTTGACGGCCGCATACGCGACAACCTTCGATCGCCCCGATGACTCCGAGCTACGAGGCTGGCTGCTGGCCCGGCTCGAGGTCGCGGGAGACCCGCGCTCCGAACGCTATTGGCAGCTGCTCGCGGTCATCAATGGCTGGCCGGTCCCACCGACACTCGTGCCGGTGTTCGACTGGCTCGGTGCCGCATTGCGTGCACATCCCTGAACCGATGCCGGGCCCCCGCGGTGGCGGCCCGGCATCTGCTCGGTCAGTCCAGGTCGGCCAGCTTGGCGAGAATGGCCGCGGCCATGGCGGCCGGGTCGCCGTCCTCGGGACGCAGCACGAGTTCGGCACCGGTGGGCGCCTCATAGGGATCATCGATGCCGGTGAAGCCACGGATTTCACCGGCCCGCGCCTTGGCGTACATGCCCTTGGGATCGCGGGATTCGCAGATCTCGAGGGGGGTGTCCACGAAGACCTCGATGAACGGGATGCCGGCTGCCCCGTGGACGGCGCGGACTTTGTTGCGGTCGGCGGCATAGGGGCTGATGAGGGAAACCACCGCCACCACACCGGCCTCGGCGAACAGTCGCGCCACTTCGCCGACGCGACGGATATTTTCGGCGCGGTCCGCGGCGCCGAAGCCGAGGTCGGCATTGAGGCCGTGGCGCAGATTGTCGCCGTCGAGCAGGAAGGCGGGGCGTCCCGCCGCAACCAGACGACGCTCCAATTCGACTGCGACAGAGGACTTTCCGGAGCCGGACAGACCGGTCAACCAGACCGTCAGTCCGGTGGTCGGGCGCTCGTCGCGGCCGACGGCGGTGCCATGCCAGACGACGCGGGACGAGGGCAGGGTAGGGCCGGTGATCATGCCAGCGGCGACGGTGTTGTTGGTGGTGTCGTCGACGAGGATGAAGCTGCCGGTGGTGCGGTTGCGCCGGTAGGGATCGAAGAGCAGCGGCTGACGGGTGCGCAGCTGGATGCGCCCGATCTCGTTGAGCGACAGGGAATCCGCATTCTCATCGCGGTGCAGGGTATTGACGTCGAGCCGGTAGTCCAGGGAGCGCACCTCGGCGGTGGCGGTGCGGGTGGTGTGTCGGATCGTGTAGGTCGCGCCCGGGGTGAGTTCGCCGTCCTCGGCGAACCAGCACACCATGGCGTCGAGATCGCGTCCGACGTGCGGCCGGTTCGCCGGGCGGCAGATCAGATCACCGCGGGACACGTCGAGATGATCGGCCAGTTGGATGGTAACCGCCTGCGGCGGAAAGGCTTCCGCGATGGGTGTCCCGCCCGGACCCCAGATCGCCTCGACCGTGGTGGTGAATCCCGAAGGCAGCACCGCGACCTCATCTCCCGGCTTGAATACGCCACCGCATACGGTGCCGGCGTAGCCACGGAAATCCTCGGCGTGCCTGCGGGTTACGTACTGCACGGGGAAGCGCGCATCGATGAGATTGCGGTCCGAGGCGATGTGCACCTCCTCGAGATGGTGCAGCAGCGGCGAGCCCTCGTACCAGGGCATGCTCGCGCCGCGATGCACGATATTGTCCCCGTGCAGTGCCGACATCGGAATGAAGGTCAGGTCGGCGACGTCGAGTTTCGTTGCGAAGCCGACGAATTCCTCCTTGATCTCTTCGAACCGGTCCTGTGACCAGCCGGCCAGATCCATCTTGTTCACGCACAGCACCAGGTGCGGGATGCCGAGCAGACTGGCCAGGAAGGCATGCCGGCGGGTTTGTTCCACGATGCCCTTGCGCGCGTCCACCAGGATCAGCGCGAGATCGGCGGTGGAGGCGCCGGTGACCATATTGCGCGTGTACTGGATGTGACCGGGGGTGTCGGCAATGATGAACTTGCGCCGGGGCGTGGCGAAGTAGCGATGTGCCACATCGATGGTGATGCCCTGTTCGCGCTCGGCGCGCAGGCCGTCGGTCAGCAGCGCCAGATCCGGATAGTCGTCGCCGCGCGCCCGGCTGGTCCGCTCCACGGCGGCGAGTTGATCGGTGAAGATCGTCTTGGAGTCGAACAGCAGACGACCGATCAGGGTCGATTTACCATCGTCGACACTGCCCGCGGTGGCCAGCCGCAACAGGGTGGTGGTCGTCATCAGAAGTACCCTTCTCGTTTGCGGTCTTCCATGCCAGCCTCAGAAATACGGTCATCGGCGCGAGTCGCACCGCGTTCGGTGACGCGGGTGGCGGCGACCTCGGCGACCACCTCCGCGGGGGTGGTCGCGCTCGACTCGACACATCCGGTGCAGGTCGCATCGCCGACCGTGCGGAAGCGCACCGTGCTCTCATAGGGCTGCTCGCCATCGAGCAATTCGAGGAATCTGGTGTGCGCCAACAGCATTCCGTCGCGCTGGACCACCGTCCTGCGGTGCGCGTAGTACAGCGGCGGCAGCTCGATGCCCTCGGCGGCAATGTAGTGCCAGATATCGAGTTCGGTCCAGTTGGACAGCGGGAACACCCGGATGTGCTCGCCCTTGCGATGCCGACCGTTATAGAGGCTCCACAGTTCCGGTCGCTGATTGCGCGGATCCCACTGCCCGTATTCGTCGCGGAAACTGAAGACGCGCTCCTTGGCGCGCGCCTTCTCCTCATCCCGGCGCGCGCCGCCGAAGACCGCGTCGTATCCGCCCTCGCGGATCGATCGCAACAAAGTGGCTGTCTGCAAGCGGTTTCGGGAGGCGCGCGGCCCGGTCTCTTCGATCACCCGGCCCGCGTCGATATCCTCCTGCACACTGCCCACCACGAGTCGCAGACCGAATCGTTCCACGGTGTGGTCGCGGTATTCGATGACCTCGTCGAAATTGTGCCCGGTGTCGATGTGCAGTACCGGGAACGGCAGCGGGGCGGGCCAGAAGGCCTTGGCCGCGAGGTGCAGCATGACCACCGAATCCTTGCCGCCGGAAAACAGCAGCACCGGCCGTTCGAAGGTGGCGGCGACTTCGCGGAATATATGTGCCGACTCGGCCTCGAGCGCGTCCAGATGAGGCAGCTCGTAGGTGCTCGCCGTCGACTTTGCGTACTGGCTCACGTCACAAAACTAGAACACGTTTCGGTCGTGGTCAATGGTCTGTGCCCGGCTTGCGACCGCCCGATTGCGTGGTCACCCGGTCGGCCGCGGCCACGAGTGCCGTTCCGCGACGGTCGATTTCGGCGCCGGTGATGGACGCGCCGACGTACATCGTGAGCACCATGTTCTGCCTGCCGTCCCCGCTGTAGGTCGGCGCCGCGAGCAGGCTGACCGGGTGCTCCTTGCGCGGTCGCAGATCGGTGCCGACGTAGACCCGCTCCCCGAGGCTGGTCACCAGCTCGCCGACGAGTTCGCGCACCTCTTTGGGCAGCTCATGGGCGGCGACCCCGGCGAGCAAGGAGTACAGTCGCCGACCGGCCGCGGTCAGGCTCTCGACCAGGTAGCCGCGCTCGCGGCACTCCGCGACGACCTGGCGCAGCCGGGCCTCGTCCTGCTGTAGCGGCACCGTCGGCGGCTTGTTGAGCCAGCCGTCGAAGGCCGCATCGGTATCCCACAGCACATACATCAGCCCGACCGGGGGTGCGAAATGGTAGGCCGCACCCACCTTGACCAGGCCGGGCCCCGTGCTCTCCAACACCATGATCTGCTCGCCGACGACGGCGGAGGCCGTACAGGTGGTGCGGTAGAGCGCGGTGAGTTGCTCGAGTTCGGCGCGGGCGATGGCGGAGCTGGCGAAGCTGTCCTGCGCGATCCGACCCGCGGCGATAAGCGCAGGTCCGAGGCCATAGGTGCGGGTGTCCGCAGCGCGCACCAGATAGCCGCCCGCGGTCAGTTCGGTGAGGATGCCGAGGCAGGTCGGCTTGGCCAGATCGAGTTCGCGGGCCAGTTCGGACAGGCCGAAGCGTTTGCCGCGCTGCTCGACGAAGAAATCCAGCACTTGGACCACGCGGGCGGTCGGGGCGGATCTGCGGGCAACCATGGACAACTCCTAGAACACGTTCTAATCTTGCTCATATCGAAATGTACCAGAGCGGTACATATTTGGAACAGTGGTCAACGGTAGCGACCGCCTGTGGGTCGCTCGAAAGGATCGGAAAGCCTCTTGCTGACACAGCCGTTCGCGGAAGCCATCGCCGCCGCCGAGCAGATCATCACCGACGCACCGCATATTCGGACCGAACAGGACCTCGTCGAGGGCTATGACTACCTCGCGGGCAGTATTCGCGCCTCCATCCAGATGGCCTGGGCCTATGAGCGGGACTTTCCGTTCTTCGTCATGTCCACCGGGCCCTATACGAAGATGGGCCTGGACAACCCCGACACCCTCTACTTCCACTCGTACCTGCGTCCCGACGCCGAATATGTGGTGACCGGAACCCGCGGCACCACCCGCGACCTCAGCTTCCAGGTGCTCAACGGCAACTATTCGCCGGTGGACGTCCCCGACAGCGAGACCGCCTTCGATGCCCGCGCCCTCGATATCGCGGCCGACGGCTCCTACGAACTCCGTCTCGGCCCGGGCGCGGCCCGGCCCGGCTATGTCCATCTCGCGCCCGACTCCGCCATGCTCGTGGTGCGCGAGGTGTATAGCGACTGGGCCACCGAGCAGGCGGGCACGATTCGCATTCAGCGGGTGGACACGATCGGTCAGGCACCGCCGCCGCTGACCAAGGACCTGATGAGCAAGCGCTATGACATCGCGGGGAAGATGCTGGTCTCGCGGCTGAATACCTTCCTGGCGTTTCCGAAGTGGTTCTATCTCAACCTGCCGGTCAATACGATGACCGAGCCGCGCTCCACTCCGGGTGGACTCACCACCCAGTTCTCCTCGGTCGGCCATTACGAACTCGATGACGATCAGGCGATGATCCTCACGGTGCCGAAATCGGATGCGCCTTATCAGGGGTTCCAACTCGGCAGCATGTGGTACCTGTCGCTGGACTACATCAACCACCAGACCAGCCTCACCGCCGACCAGGCGCGCGTGGATCCGGACGGGATGATCCGGCTCGTGATCAGCGAGCGCGACCCCGGACTGACCAACTGGATCGAGCGCACCGGGCATGCGCGCGGATATCTGCAGTTCCGCTGGCAGCAGCTGTCGCGGGATCTCAAACCCGAGGACGGGCCGACGGTTGAGGTGGTCTCGGTTGCCGAATTGCCCGAGCGGCTGCCGTACTACCAGGAGGCTCGGGTCACACCCGAGGAATGGCGGGCGCGGATCGCGGCGCGTCAGGTCGCCGTGGCGGAAAGGATGCTTGGCTGATGTTGTTGCAGGACAAGGTTGTTGTGGTCTCCGGGGTCGGTCCGGGTCTGGGCCGGGCCATTGCGGTGCAGAGCGCGCGGGCCGGAGCGGATGTGGTGTTGGCCTCGCGTACCGAATCGCGGCTGACCGAGGTGGCCAAGGAGATCACCGAACTCGGCAGGCGCGCGGTGGTAGTGCCGACCGATATCAATGACGAAGCCGCGGTGGCGAATCTGGTCGAGACCGCGCAGAGTGCGTTCGGGCGGGTGGACACGCTGGTGAACAATGCCTTCGCGATTCCGCCGATCTCCGATCTGGCCGATGTCGACCTCGATGATGTGCGCGCCGGATTCGAGACCAATGTGCTTGCCGCACTGCGGTTGACGCGACTGTTCGTGCCCGCGCTGACCGAGTCGAAAGGTTCGGTGGTCATGATCAATTCGGCGGTGCTGCGGCATTCGCGGCGCACGTTCGGGCCGTACAAAATGGCCAAGGCGAGTCTGCTCGCGCTGGCGCAGAGCCTGGCCACCGAACTCGGGCCGAAGGGAATTCGGGTGAATACCATTGCGCCCGGCTATATCTGGGCCGACAACTTGAAGTGGTACTTCAACTACCTGGCCCAGCAGCGCGGGATCACGGCCGAAGAGGTGTACGCCGAGACCGCCAAGACCATCGATCTGCGCAAGCTGCCCGAACCCGATGAGATCGCCGACGCCGTCGTCTTCTTCGCCTCGCATCTGGCACGCGCGATCACCGGCGCATGTCTGGATGTCAACGGCGGCGAATACCACCACTAGGAGAATGACTGTGATCGGCAGAGACGACGTCGGAACCATCGACGATCTGCACGCCTCGGCGACCAAGGTCGTCGGGTTGAGCGATTTCGGCGACGACGGTTACCGCGAAGGTCTGCAGGTGCTGCTCGAGTCCTATGCCAAGGACGCCGAGTTGACGCCCTTCGGCAATAAGGTCAATCGGGCATTCCTGCGCGGGGCCCTGATCGCGCGATTGCTCAGTGAGTCGGCGTGGCAACGCTTTCCGGAGCACGCCGAGGTGGCGATCGAGCGCCCGATCTTCGTGACCGGACTGCCGCGCTCGGGCACGACCGCGGTGCATCGACTGCTCAATGCGGATCCGGCGCATCAGGGCCTGGAAATGTGGCTGACCGAGATGCCGCAGCCGCGCCCGCCGCGCGAGACGTGGGCGACCGATCCGGTCTATCAGCGGATCGAGGCCGCCTTCGAAAAGCATCATGTGGAACATCCGGAATTCATGGGCGTGCACCATATTTCGGCGGATCAGGTGGAGGAGTGCTGGCAGCTGCTGCGGCAGTCGGCGATGTCGGTGTCCTATGAGTGCCTCGGCCATCTGCCCGGGTACTCGGAGTGGCTGCGCGAACAGGATTGGACCGATGCCTATCGCAGGCATCGGCGGAATCTGCAATTGATCGGGCTGCCGGACGCCGGACGGCGGTGGGTTTTGAAGAATCCGAGCCATCTGTTCGCACTGGACGCGATCTTCGAGGTGTATCCGGATGCGCTGGTGATCCAGATGCACCGGGATCCGCGCACGATCATCGCCTCGGTCTGCAGTCTCAATGAGCAGGCCTCGGCGGGGTGGTCGGAGAAGTTCCGCGGTCCGGTCGTCGGTGCGGCCCAGTTGGATCTGTGGGCCAGGGGAGCGGATAGGTTCCTCGCGGATCGCGAGCGACACAACGCCGCTCAGTTCTGCGATGTGTACTACGACGACTTCGTCGCGGATCCGATCGGCACCGTCGCGTCGATCTACCGCCACTTCGATCTGTCATTGAGCCCGGAGGCCGAAGCAGCGATGACGCAGTTGCATTCGGAAAGCACCTCCGGTGCGGCCCGCCCCGCGCACCGCTACACTCTCGAGGATTTCGGCCTCACCTCGGCCCAGGTCGACACCCGCTTCGCCGAGTACCGCAATAAGCACTTCCCGGCCAGCTAGGGACGATCGAGATCGGGTGGAAGCCGTGGCGGCGCCGGTTCCACCTGATCTCGGTCGGTCAGTGGGATCGGCGGTAGCGGCCGGGGGCGATGCCGTCCCAGCGCATGAAGGCGTGGGCGAAACTCGCGGGACGACCGCGCCGATATCGCGTTCGACGAGGAATTCGCGGACATCCACAGGCGCGCTACCTCGCCCGCGCTCGGTCAGGGTGAGATGTACGAAGGCCGAGCTGAGGTCGATATGGCGCAGGCCGGTGATGATCGCCTCGCGCATCGTCGGACTCGACAGCAGCGCGAAGCCGAGGATTCCGGCGGTACCGAGGGTGTAGCGCAGGCCGGTCCCACACCCGAGGCATGGGTTCATCGCCGAGCGCCGCGAGCAGATTTCTCAGAATGTTGGCGTCATTCATGGACAGGCGCGCTACCTCGCCGCGCTGGGTCAGGGTGATATGTAGGTGGCGACGGTGAGTTCCTGCTCGGCGGCGACCTCGGGGTCGGGATCTTCGACGGAGGCCGGGGTGAGCCCGGTACCGCAAGCAGACGGCCGGGTCGCGACCGTGATCGCGGCCGGTTGCCAGCATGATGCGCACACCGTGCGATCGAAGGCCTACGCGACACCGGAGCCAAGGTCGGAACCGCAGCGAACAGCCGGATGTCCGAAAAGGTCATGAAAATGTCGGGTCGACGCATTCTGTCGGCGGACCGAGTCATAGCCTTGAAGTATGGCGGGAATGCGACGGCGCAACCCACGCGTCGCCATTATCGGGGCCGGGATGTCGGGCATCTGCATGGCCGTGATGCTGCAGCGCGACGGCATCGACGACTTCACGATCTTCGAGAAGGCCGATCGGTTCGGCGGGACCTGGCGCGACAACACCTATCCGGGATTGAGCTGCGATGTGCCCTCGCGCTTCTATCAGTTCACCTTCGCCAAGAACCCGCGGTGGTCGCATTTCTTCTCCCCGGGCGCGGAGATCCGCGATTACTTCGCGAAGGTCGCCCACGATCGCGGCCTGGCGAGCCGCACCCGGTTCGGTACCGAGGTGGTCGGGGCCGAATTCGACGGTGCGCGGTGGGACGTGACGACCTCGGACGGCGCATCGGAGCGGTTCGATTTCGTGCTCTGTGCGACCGGCATCCTGCACCACCCGCGCATGCCGGATATCGGCGGTCTCGGCGATTTCGCGGGGGCGATATTCCATTCGGCGCGGTGGGATCACGATGTCGACTTGACGGGCAAGCGGGTCGGCGTGCTCGGCACCGGTTCCACCGGTGTGCAGATCGTGACGGCGCTCGCCGGAAATGTCGCGCACCTGAGCATGTTCCAGCGCACGGCACAGTGGATCCTGCCGCTGCGCAATCGCCGATACTCGCGGCTCACCATTGCCGCGCACCGCAGATTGCCGGCGCTCGACGAATTCAGCTACGCGGTAACGCGGCACATTTTCGAATTCTTCCTCGACGCCGTCACCAAGCCCGGACTCAAGCGTGACCTGGTCGGCCGGATGTGCCGGGCGAACCTGCGCACCGTGCGCGATCCGGCGCTGCGTGCCGCACT
This sequence comes from Nocardia sp. NPDC005998, assembly GCF_040614395.1. Classification (NCBI taxonomy): domain Bacteria; kingdom Bacillati; phylum Actinomycetota; class Actinomycetes; order Mycobacteriales; family Nocardiaceae; genus Nocardia; species Nocardia sp. NPDC005998. Next base: position 9,577 of record NZ_JBEXUI010000040.1, read on the forward strand.
GACACCGGATTACCAGCCGATGTGCAAGCGGCTCGTGGTGTCGAGTGACTTCTATCGCGCCGTGCAGCGTGACGGTGTCGAGATCGTCACCGATGCGATCGACCATATCGAGCCGCGCGGCATCGTCACCGCAGACGGGCGGCTGCACGAACTCGATGTGCTCGTGCTGGCAACGGGATTCGACGCGCACGCGTTCATGCGGCCCATGGGCATCACCGGAACCGATGGCCGCACCCTGGATCAGGTCTGGGCGGACGGTCCGCGTGCCTTCGAAACCGTTGCGATGCCGGGCTTTCCGAATATGTTCCTGCTGATCGGCCCGCACAGTCCGGTCGGCAACTATCCGCTGACACTGATCGCGGAGACCCAGGCCGAGCACATCCTGGGCTGGATCCGGCGTTGGCGCGACGGTGAATTCGATACGGTGGAGCCGACCGTCGAGGCCACCAGCAGCTACTACGCAGAACTGCGGGCCGCGATGCCGAATACGGTGTGGGCGACCGGCTGTCAGAGCTGGTATCTCGGCAAGGACGGCGTTCCGGAACTGTGGCCGTGGACTCCGGCTCGGCATCGCGCATTGATGGCGCGCCGACCGGACCCGGCGAACTACCGGATCACTGCTGCCCGGGTTTGAGCACGATGAACAGGCCGCTCGCTTCGGCGCAGAGCCGATCGCCGTCGTGCAGGGTGCCCCGCACGTAGACCTTGCGGCCCTCCTGCCGCTCGGCCCAGGTGTGCACCCGCAGTTCGGTGTTCAGCGGGGTGATGGACCGGTAGTCGACGGTGAGCGATGCGGTGCGGGTGACCGCACCCGCGTGCACCGCCGCGGCCATGCCGAGCAGATCATCGAAGCCAACCGCCACCTGTCCGCCGTGGGCGGCGTTATTGCCGCCCAGGTGGAAGGTGCGGAAGGTGATGCGGGCCTCGACGCCGTCCTTGCCCGCCTTGTCGACGACGAACGGCGGCAGCGTGATATTGCCGCGGGCGGGCAGGTCGACCCTGGTCCAGGTGGGCGCGGACCATTCGTCGACGACCGCCGCGTCCAGTTTGTCGTTGAGCTGTTTGAGGACGGCGATCGTCTCCAGCGCCAGCTCATCGGACGGGCAAGCCAGCCGGGCCCGATCCATCAGGCCGCGTACCTGCTCGACGAATGCGCCGTAGTGCGGCCCACCGCGGGAAATATCGAGCTCGTCCAGCTGTGCGTTGATCAACGCCGACATCGGCCGGAACCCGCCCTCATGGTGCTCCTCGCTCGGCAGCGAGTTGCCGACCTGCTGTTCGCTCATATGGAACACGTTATCGGTTGCCCGCTGAATGCTCGCGACGGGCTCAGGTGAAGTGCCCGGCGAGCGGGCCGTCAGGCCCGGTGATCGCGCGGGTGGCCGGGGCGGTAGGCAATGCCGGCGACGGTGGCCAGCGCACCGACCGCCACCATGTACAGCCACCCCAGGCGGAAATCGGACAGGTCCGGATGGGCGGTGCGGCCGATGATCGCGGTGAGGATGGCGACGCCGAGGGCGGAACTGGTCTGGCGGGCCATCATGAGGGTGCCCGATGCCAGGGAGAGCTGGTCGGCGGACAACAGGGCCGAGGCACCGAACAGCGGCGGCTGCAGCAGCGCGGTGCTCGCGCCCGCGAGGACGGCGCCGGGCAGGAACATCGCGAAGTAGTCGGTTGTCGTGCCCGCGGTCAGCGCCCACCATCCGGAACCGGCCGCGATGGTGGCGCCGCCGAGGGCGGCCGACAAGCGCGCGCCGAAGCGGTTGACGAAACGGCCCGAAAAAGGTGAGAGCACAAGGCAACTGAGCGGAACGGGCGTCACCGCCAGGCTGGCCCGCAGGATCGAGTAGTGCCAGTATTCGGTGAGAAATATGGTGGCCTCGAGGATCATGGCCGCGAAAGCCAGGTAGTAGCAGAAGACGCCGAGGGTGGCGATGCGGAACATCCTGTGCCGCAGAACGACCGGGCTCACCACGGGATTCGGATGGCGGCGCACGTGCGCGGCGAACAGTGCCGTCAGCAGTATTGCGGCGAGTAGACAGGCCAGGGTGGCGGCGCCGGTGTATCCCCAGTCCGATGCCTGTACGAACGCCGTCGTGAACGCTGCGGTGGCGCCGAGAATCAGTGCGGCACCGAGCATGTCGAGTCTGCGGTCGGCGTGCTGGCGGATATCGGGGAGCACGCGCAATCCGAAGAGGAAGGCCGCGACGGTGAACGGCACATTCAGAAAGAAGATCCAGCGCCACCCGGCCTGGAGCAGTAGGCCGCCGAGTACCGGCCCGCTGCTCGCGCCCGCGGCCGCGATGGCGGTCCATATGCCCATGACGGTCGGATGTTCGCGTTTGGCGAAGGACGGCAGTACGAGACCGAGTCCGGTCGGGATCAGTATCGCGGCGGCGATGGCCTGGACCACCCGGGCGGCTATGAGCGCGGCCAGATTCGGCGCGAGCCCACAGGCGATGGACGCCAACCCGAACAGTGCGATGCCCGCGAGGAAGCCGCGCTTGCGGCTGGTGTCGTCGGCTAGGCGTCCGGCCGGGACCAATAGCGCCGCCATCACGATCGTGTAGGCGTTGAGGACCCAGGAGACCGCGCTCACCGTGGCATTGCCGAACGCGGATTGTAGCGTCGGAAAGGCCACGGTGACCGCGAGCAGGTCGAGGATGGCCAGATATTGGGCTATGGATGCGACCGCGAGCACGCGCCAACGACGCGGATTCGGTGATTCGACTGGTGTATTCGCTTCGCGTAGCGCTTGGTCCGCGGTGATCGTTTGCATGAAATCGACTATGTGCGGAGGCGATTCACCGGACGAGTGTCAGAAATGCCAACATGCGCTAGATTACTGCCATGGAGTCGAACGCGACCGGTCCGGGAACCCTGGCTGTTGCCGTTGCACCCGGTCAGCCGGTGTTCGAGGTGGCGATCCCGTATCAGGTGTTCTTCGAGCCACCGCCGGGTGTCGACGGGGCGCGGTGGTACGAGTTCAAGCTGTGCGGCCCGCGTGACTCCCGGCATGCGACGCTGCGGGATCCGTTCGTGGCATTGACCGATTACGACTACGACGACCTGATCGCGGCCGATACGGTGATCGTTCCCTCGATCCCCGACGTGCGCCGAGACCCACCCGCCGACCTGGTCGAGGCGGTACGCGCCGCCTACGAGCGAGGCGCCCGGATCGTGTCATTGTGCTCCGGTGCGTTCATCCTCGCCGCTGCCGGATTGCTCGAGGGTCGGCGCGCGGCCACGCACTGGAAGCATGTGCCAGCGCTGATCGAGCGATATCCGGAGATCGATGTCGATCCCACGGTGCTCTACATCGATGACGGCCAGATCTGCACCAGCGCGGGCACCATGGCGGGCATGGATCTGTGCATCCACCTCATCCGCAAGGATCTCGGCTCACAGGCCGCCAATGCGGCGGCGCGAAATATGGTGGTGCCGCCGCACCGTGCGGGCGGCCAAGCACAGTACCTCGAATCCCCGGTGCCCGCCTATGCGAGCGACTCCGGCCTCGCCGCGACACTGCAATGGGCTCTGCAACGACTCGACGAACCGCTGACGGTCGCCGATCTCGCCGAACATGCCAGTATGAGCGAACGCACACTGGCCCGCCGTTTCCACGCCGAACTCGGTGGCACACCCCTGCAGTGGCTGCTGACCCAAAGGCTCATCCGCGCAAGGGAATTCCTCGAGGGCACCGACCTACCGGTCGATGCGGTCGCGGCGCGCTGTGGGTTGGGGAGTGCGGCCAATTTGCGTGCGCATTTCGGTCGCGAGGTGGGCATATCGCCCAGTGAGTACCGGCGATCGCATCGGGCCGACCGGCATGAGGTGGTGATCGGGACGGTCGAGGGTGCGTGAGGCTCGCCCGGCGCGGATGCGGTGGGCGGGTGCGCGGGCGGGGTGGCTGGCCTAAGGTGGGGGTCGTTGCTCATCAGGTCTAGGCGAAACCCCCACCGCGGGGCGGGTCGATGGGTTGGCCATCGGGTCGTCACCTGTTCGGTGTTGTCGGCGAAAGGCTATGTCCCGGATGCACATTGCGGCAGTTGTCTTCGATATGGACGGTGTTCTGATCGATTCGGAGCCGGTATGGGAGCAGGTGCGCCGCGGCTATGTCGCGGAGCAGGGCGGGCGGTGGCTACCGGATACCCAGCAGCGGTTGATGGGGATGAGCACGGGGGAGTGGTCGGACTATCTCAGTACCGAGCTCGGGGTCGGTGTGCCACCGGACACCGTGGCCAATGATGTGATCGAGCGGATGGCCGAGCGTTACGAGCAGGCCGTACCGCTGCTGCCGGGTGCGGTCGAGGCGGTGCAGCGCCTCAGCGAGCATTGGCCGCTGGCCGTCGCGAGTTCGTCACCGCGAACATTGATCAATACCGTGCTCGGCCGCACCGGGCTGATCGAATTCTTCGGCGTCACCTTCTCGACCGAGGAGGTGGATCGCGGGAAACCCGCACCCGACGTCTACGTGGCAGCCGCCGCGTTCCTTCGGCACAAGTCCACCGAGTGCGCGGCGGTGGAGGACTCCAGCAACGGGTTGCGCGCGGCACACGCCGCCGGAATGCGCGTCATCGCCGCCCCGCGCCCGGAATATCCGCCCGCCCCCGACGCCCTCGCCTTGGCCGCCGAGGTCATCGACACCCTCGACAAACTCACCCCCGAACTCGTCGCCGGGACCTAACGCCCAGCCAGTTCGGCCACCGCCTGCTTCGCGGAGACGATGTCGGTGATCCGCAGTGCGGATTCACCCGCATACAGCGCTGTCCGATCCACCCACGATCCCGGCATGCTCTCCAGTGGCGCCACCAGGCTGAACAGCGGAAGCGATGGCCGCTGCATGCGCGCCACGGACCCCGCACTGCTTTCCGGCACCAGCCGCGCCAGCGGGGCACTGCCCGCGTTGATCAGTGCAGGCAAGCGTCGAGCCGTGCCGTCCGGATGGCACCACCGCTGGGTGGCGCCATTCGGAATCACTCGATGCCGAGCGGGCCAGCCCAGCCCGAACAGCGTGGTCTCGATGGTCCTTTCCGCGGATAGCACTCGCTGCCGATAGCTGTCATGAGCCTCGGATTCCGCCGTCAGGAGGAAGCGGGTGCCAGCGACAACCCCCGACGCGCCGGCTGCCAAGGCGGCGGCAGTGTCGGCCGACGTGGCCACTCCGCCGGCAAGCAGCACCGGACGCCCCTGGGCGAGCTCGATCGCGTGCGGCAGAAATCGCAGTGCCGCAACGGTTCCCACCAGATGGCCACCGGCTTCGCGGCCCTGCGCGATCAGTCCGTCGACACCCCAGGCCACTGCATCCCGGGCTTGGTCTTCGGTGCCCACCATCATGAACACGAACACACCGGCATCTCGAAGTTCACGCACCAATCGCGCGTCGCCGCCGAAAGCGATCACCGCCGCGTCGACACCCTCGCTCAGACATGCCTCGACATGCCCTCGCCGTAGGAACTGCATCAGCAGATTGACCACCGCCGCCCGCCCCGCGGCCTCGTCCCGCACCCGCCGAATCGCGGCACGCAGTTCCTCCGGCGGATGCAACCCGATCGTCCCGAGTCCGCCAGCACTCGCGACCGCCGCGGCCAATCGGCCGCCCGAGACGCTGCCCATTCCCGCCTGCGCGACCGGAACATCCAACCGAAGCCTGTCCAGAAGATCCACGAACCGACCCTAATCCGATCCATCGCAAGCTGAAGACATCTGATTTGGGGGTTTGCGGGCGAGGGTCAGGGGCGGTAGGACTCGAGGAGGGCGCGGGCGGCGGCGGTCAGGTCGGTTTCGAGCCAGTCGGGGAGGGTGGGGGCGTGGGCATGGCGGCGCAGGGCGGCGTAGGGGAGGTCGACTACGGCGCGGCTGATGGCGTCGATTTCGCGGGCGCCGTCGCGGCCGAAGAGGGCGGCCGCGATGCGGCGCACGTGTTCGATGAGTGGTGCGTTCATGCGGTCGAGGCGGGCGCGGAATTCCGCGTCCGGTCCGCCGTCCAGTAGGTCGCTGGGGCGCAGGTTCAGCAAAAGCTTTGCGTCATCCGGTAATTCGCGTCCGAACTGGACGCTGGCCACGGCCATCGCGACTCCGGCCCCGATCGGGTCCGGATCGGTGGCGGCGGCTTTGATCCGATCCTGGAAGCGTTCGAGTGCGCGCAGCCAGGCCGCGGTCAGTACGCCGTTGCGATTGCCGAAGCGGTGGTAGAGCGTGCCGACCGGGGCCCCGCTTGCCGCCGCGATCGCCGCCACGCTGGCGGCGCGGGGACCGTCGGTTAGCACCAGGGTGCGCGCTGCGTCGAGGATCACGTCGGTGTCGTGCTTGCGGGGTGGCGCCATCTACTAGTACGTTCCTTCTATATGGAGCGATTGCCCTACATAGATGAGCATGCCAGATCGGTCGACGCGAATCGCGATCGGGCGTGGAAAGCCTTGCTGAAAGTTGTCTGCAAGGATCCACACGATCCATCGACGGCCCCGACCGGTTTCGTACTCGATGCGGCCGAGGAGCCCAGTCGGCTGGCGCTGCGGGGGCGGCACTGGTTCTCGCGCTATGCGCTGGTCTTCGAACTCGACGAGCAGGGGCCGAGCCGGACGCTGGTCCGGGCGCGCAGCTGGGCCGAATTTCCGGGCCTGCACGGCAAGATCTATCGGGCATTGGTGATCGGCAGCGGCGGTCACAAGATCGTGGTGCGCGATATGCTCCGGCGAATCGCGGCCGCGGCATGATTTCGGGATTGGTCTGGGGTGCGACCGAGGCCGAACGCGAGCATCCGCTGCCCTGTGACAATCTGCAACCCGGCGGGGTGCAGGCGGACCGGGCCATCAGTATCGATGCGCCGCCGAGTGTGGTCTATGCCTGGCTGTGTCAATTGCGCGTCGCGCCTTACAGCTACGACCTGCTCGACCATTTCGGCAGGCGGAGTCCGCGGCGGCGCGATCCGGCGCTGACCGAACTCGAAGTCGGACAGCGGTTCATGTCCGCGTTCACGCTCGTCTCGTTCATATCGTGCCGCCATATCACCCTGGTATCCGGCAAGATCTGCGTCACCTACGCCGTGCGGCCGGAGGGGACCGGCACCCGTCTGACGGTCCGAATGCATTGTGGCGGACCGTGGATCATCGCCCGCGCCCTGGCGCTCGGCGATGTGGTGATGATGCGAAAGCAACTGTTGACGCTGAAGGAGCTGGCGGAGGCCGAAGCGCGCCCTTCCAGCCTATCTGCCACCTGAGCGCTAATGCCGCCTCCACATAGCTCCTGCCGTATCCGCCTGGGTCCAGGGGCGGTCGAAGGTAGTCGAATGGTGGTTGCCAACGCGGATTCGACCGCATTATGACTACGCTGGGCGGGCCGGCGGAGTGGGTGGGGCGGCAACCTATCTGGGCGGGGCGCTGGGTTTCTGCGATCGCTGCCCTGCATTTTCGTATTCGGCGAGTTTCGTGATGGACGCACCGGCCGCGAGGATATCTGGCTGGACGTCGCGGTGATCGTGCAGCAGTTGGACGTGTAACGGGGAATGTGTCCATTGTCGGGTGTGGGTACGCGGTTTTATGTTGTCGGCGTGCGGAGTTGGCGTCCGCGCGCCCTTATTCACATTCGGCCATGCGGTCGAGTAACAGCGCCTGTTCGGCGTTATTGCCGGTCAGCTGCGCCGCGCGGGCGAATTCGGCGCGCGCCTCGTCCAGGCGGCCGAGCCGTTCGAGCAGATCGCCGCGAACGGCGGGCAGCAGGTGATAGGTGTCCAACGCGCCGGTGGCGGCCAGTGCATCGACCAGTTCGAGTCCGGCGGCCGGGCCGTGCACCATGCCGACCGCGACGGCTCGGTTCAGATCCACGATCGGCGACGGAAAGCGTTCGGCAAGAACGGCATACAGTCCGGCGATGCGCCGCCAATCGGTCTCCTCGGTGCTGGGCGCCATGGCGTGCACCGCGGCGATCGCGGCCTGCAGCGCGTACCGGCCCGGCGGCAGCCCATGATTGCGGCTGACCGCATGGGCGCGCCCGAGTGCGGCGAAACCGCGGCGGATCAATAGCTGATCCCAGTGTGAACGCTCCTGATCCGCCAGCAGGACAACGGTTTTCGTGGGTCCGATGCGCGCCGCGGAGCGCGAGGCCTGTAGCTCCAGCAGCGCGGCGAGGCCGTGCGTCTCGGCTGCATCGGGCATCAGCTGCGCCAGCATCCGCGCCAATCGCAGTGCGTCCTGGCACAATTCGACGCGAATCCAATCATCACCGGCGGTCGCCGAATAGCCTTCATTGAAGATCAGGTAGACGACCTCCAGGACCGAATCCAAGCGCTCGGCCAGCTCATCCCCGTGCGGCACCGCATAGGGCACCCGCCGAGCGGCGATGGTGCGCTTGGCCCGGACAATGCGCTGGGCGACAGTCGATTCCGGTACGACGAAGGCGCGTGCGATCTCCTCGGTGGTCAACCCGCCGAGCAACCGCAGCGTCAATGCCACCCTGGCGGGTGCGGACAGCACCGGATGGCATGCCGTGAAGATCATCCGCAGCAGATCGTCCTCGATGTCCTCATCCGCGGATTCGGGCTCGTGACCTTGGTCGGTCCGCAGTTCGTGCCCGACCAAGGTCAGCTTGCGCGCCAGATTCTGGTTGCGCCGCACCAGATCGATCGCCCGATGTTTCGCGGTGAGCATGAGCCAGCCGCCCGGATTCGGCGGGACACCGTCGCGCGGCCACTGCTCCAGGGCCGCGACCAGCGCGTCCTGGGCGAGTTCCTCGGCGGCGTCGATATCGCCGACGATCCGGATGAGTCCGGCGACCAGGCGCGGCCACTCCATCCGCCAGACCGTTGCGACGGATTCTCGGATCTGTTCGGGCGACCGGCTCATCCGCAGATCAGCCCTCCTGCAGCTCGCGAATTTCCACCTCGATATCCCATTCCGGCCCGTGCACGGCCAGGAAGCGCGAGGTCCATTCCACTGCCTCCTCCTTCGACTTCGTCTGCAGGATGCAGTACCCGCCGACGACCTCCTTGGATTCGGTGAACGGACCGTCGAGCACGGTCTGCTTCCCGCCGGACTGGGCGATCTTGGTGGCTTCGGTGATCGAGTGCAGACCGGCGGTATCGAGCAGCACCCCGGCCTTCGTCATCTCCTCGATCACCTTGGTGACCTGTTCGATCAGTGCCTCGTCCGGCTCCGGCGCATTCGTCGGGTCGACTCGGATCAGCATCATGTGTCGCATCTGGCCATCCTTCGCTCGGTGGTCGGCATTGTCCGACCCTCACCTCAACGCATCGAACGGCGCGGGCTCGAATCGACATGCTCGGCGAAAATTCTTCCGGAACCTGCTCATGCCGGCCAGGCGCGGACCGCGGCACGCGCTGTCCAGCGGCCGCCGTCGTAGCGCACGGTCACTGGGTGGTCGAAGGCGGTGGATACGGTCTGTGTCGTGACCGTATCGACCGCGGGTCCGGCGGCGACCGTGCGCCCACCGGCGATCAGCAGCGCGTGGGTTGTGGTGCTCGGCAGCTCCTCCAAATGATGCGTGACCAGTATCGATGCGACCTCAGGATGGGTTTCGCCGAGCGCGTCGATGGTCTCGAGCAGTTGTTCGCGCGCCGCCACATCGAGTCCGGTGGAGGGCTCGTCGAACAGCAGTAGGCGCGGTTCGGCGATGAGGGCCCGGGCGATCAGGGTTCGGCCGCGTTCGCCCTGCGACAGCGTCGGCCAGATCTCGTCGGCCTTGCCCTCCAGACCGACGGTATCGATCATGGTGTCCGCGCGGCGCAGGTCATCGGGTGTCGGCGTCCAGCGCATCGGGGTGTCGATGGTGGCAGTGAGGCCGGTGAGCACGACCTCGCGGACGGTCAGCGCAGAGCGCAGTGGGTGGCGGGGATTGACATGCCCGATCGAGTGGCGCAATGCGGCGAGGTCGATGCGGCCCATGCGCTGGCCGAGGATATCGACGGTGCCCGAGGTCGGGAAGGTGACCGCGGCGCAGAAGCCGAGCAGGGTGCTCTTACCCGCGCCATTGGGGCCGAGCAGTGCCCAGTGTTGGCCCGCGCGCACGGTCAGCGAGATGCCGTCGATGATCTGTTTGCCCTCGCGGCGGAAGGTGACATCGGTGAGTTGGAGTACGGGGGGTTCGGTCACGGGAGATCTCCGTTCGGGTCGAACGCTGTCGTTTCGGCGATGCGCGCCGTAGTGCAATGCGACCGCCGGGTGATCACGAGAACGCTTGTTTGAGGGTCGTCAGGTGGGAGCGGCTGAATTCGGCTGCGGCACTGGGATTTCGGTGTGCGATCGCATCGGTGAGCCGAATGTGCGCGTCGTGGTCGGCGGGTTCGGACGGGACCGGGCGGATTTTGAGCATGTCGATCATGGCCACCCGCAGCCGGGGCAGGAAGGTGTCGAAGAGTTGGGTCAGCACATCGTTGTGCGCGGCAACGATGACGGCGCGGTGGAAGGCCATATCGGCATCCACATGGTCGGCGATCGGTTCGCCGTGTGCCTCCCGCGCGGCCAGTGCCCGGCGGATGGCGCGCAGATCGCCGGGGGTGCGGCGCTGTGCGGCCAGGGCGGCGGCCTCGGCCTCGATGGCGATGCGGGCCTCGATAACCGCGGCGATGGTGGCGCGGCGCAGTACGACGTCCCATTCCTCGGTGACGTCGAGGGCGGTGACGAAAACCCCGGCGCCCTGACGACTGTCGAGCACGCCCTTGCCGGCCAATTCGCGGATCGCCTCGCGCAGTGTGGATCTGCCGACACCGAGCTGTGCGGCCAAGGTCGTCTCGCCCGGAAGGCGATGTCCCAGTGGCCATTCCCCGTCCCGGATGCGGGTGAGCAGCAGTTCGGCCGCCTGCGCCGCCAGCGGCTGGCGCCGTACCTGCGAGACCATCGCAACCTCTCTACTTGTCTGAGGAGTTGTGTATAGTCTAGCAATCATGCGCACCATGCTTCTGCTCAGCCGCCACGGCGGGGCCTAACGACCGGCCTCCCCACCGTGGGGCTGCGTCGTGGCCGGTCACCTCTCCGTGACGGCCGCGACGGCCAGGAAGCAGTAATCATGAGCACTTTCCCCACCATTGCCACGCCGTCCGGTGCGCTGGCGGCCGATGCCCCGGTGTGGAACCGGCAGCGGCATTCGCGAATGCCCTCGCACCGCTATCGCGATATCTACGATCGCGTGGAAGTGCCACTGACCCAGCGCGATTGGCCCGATGCCCGGCTCACCGATGCGCCGCTGTGGGTGCCGGTCGATCTGCGTGACGGCAACCAGGCGCTGGCCGAGCCGATGGATCCGGTGCGCAAACGGCGGTTCTTCGAACTGTTGGTCGCCATGGGCTACAAGGAGATCGAGGTCGGCTACCCCTCCGCATCGCAGACCGATTTCGACTTCGTCCGGCTGCTCGCCCGCACCGATATCGCGCCGGCGGATGTCGCGATCGTCGTCTTCACCCCGGCCCGCCGCGATCTCATCGAGCGCACGGTGGCGTCGGTGCGCGGCATCCGCAACGAGGTCGTCATCCACATGTACACGGCGACCGCACCAACCTGGCGAAATGTGGTGCTGGACAAGGACACTGCCGAGTTGCGCGAGCTGATCCTGTCCGGCGGGCGTGATGTCCTCGAATTCGCCGGTGACCTGCCGAATGTGCGATTCGAATTCTCGCCCGAGGTCTTCAACCTGACCGAGCCGGATTTCGTACTCGATATCTGTGACCGCATGACGACGCTGTGGGACGCCACGCCGCGGCGCCCGGTGATCCTGAATCTGCCCGCCACCGTGGAGGTCGCGACGCCGAATGTCTATGCCGACCAGATCGAATATATGCACAAGAATCTGGCCAGGCGCGCGAGCGTGATCCTGTCCGTACATCCGCACAACGACCGCGGCACCGGCATCGCGTGTGCGGAACTGGCCGTACTCGCGGGTGCCCAGCGCGTGGAGGGCTGTGTCTTCGGCAATGGTGAACGCACCGGCAATGTCGATATCGCCACCCTGGCGCTGAATCTGCATGCCCAGGGTGTGGATCCGATGATCGACTTCTCCGATATCGATGAGATCCGCCGGACCGTCGAGTACTGCACGCGCATGTCCATCCACGAAAGGCATCCGTACGTAGGCGATCTCGTGCACACCGCGTTCTCCGGCACCCATCAGGACGCGATCAAGAAGGGGATGGCCGAACACCGCGACCGGGCCGCCGCCACCGGGATCGCCGAACACGAACTCGACTGGCGGGTTCCGTATCTGCCGATCGATCCGGCCGATATCGGCCGTAGCTACGACGCGGTCATCCGGGTGAATTCCCAGTCCGGTAAGGGTGGTATCGCGTATCTGCTGCACACCGAATACGGTCTGGATCTGCCACGCCGACTGCAGATCGATTTCGCCCGACACGTCCAGGCACGAGCCGACGACACCGGTCTGGAGATCACCGCCGCCGAACTGTACGAGTTGTTCGAGGCGAGATACCTGGGCACTATGGCGGAGTCGGTCGGTTTGCGGGCATGGCGAACCACCGGCGCGGCGGACGACGCGGTCACCGAGGTCACGCTCACCATCGGCGGCGCGACCGAATTTCGCGGTGTCGGTCCGATCGAGGCGCTCACCGCGGCATTGGCTCGGGTCGGCTATCCGGTCGAGGTGCTCGGCCTGATCCAGCAGTCGATCGGCTCGGGGAACAGCGGCACCGCGATCACCTACCTGGAATACCGCCGCGGCGAGCGCACCGGATGGGCCTGCGGACGCAGTGATTCCGTACTCGCGGCCTCGATGGCCGCGGTCATGCGCGCGGCGAATACGCTGGTGGTCGACTAGCGAACTGGCCGCGAATCCGACATCTCGGTCAAAATGCCCGAGACGGCGGCCACACGTGAAAAGGTATGCAGCGTGGTGCGGCACGAGACAGGGAACCTCCCCGCTGAGGTGACGAGCTTCGTCGGTCGTGGCGCCGAGGTCGCCATGGCGCGCAAGCTGCTGTCCAGCACGCGTGTGCTCACGCTGACCGGGCCGGGTGGCGTCGGCAAGACCCGGCTCGGTCGGCGGGTCGGGGAGGCGGTGCGGCGCGCGTTTCCCGACGGCGTGTGGTTCGTCGAGGTCGCGCATGTGCACGACGGGGAACTGGTGGCGCTGAGCGTCGCGCAGACCTTGGGTCTGCGCGATGACACCCGTTCGCCGGTCGTGAGCCTGACCGACTATCTGGCGGACAAGAGTCTGCTGTTGATCCTGGACAACTGCGAGCACCTGATCGACGCGTGTGCGGCCTTGGTGGACCGGCTGATTCCGGCGACGACGAATGTGCGTATTCTCGCGACCAGCCGCGAACCGCTGGGGGTTTCGGGCGAGCAGGTCATGCCGGTGGCGCCGCTCGCGGTGCCGGAGGTGGACGGGGATGCCCAGGCACCGCACCCGGCGCAGGTCGATAGCGACGCGCTGCGGTTGCTGATCGATCGGGCGGTAGCGGCGAATCCGGACTTCCAGGTCACCGATGCCAATCGCGGGGCGCTCGCGGCGATCTGCCGTCGCCTCGAGGGCATTCCGCTGGCATTGGAACTTGCGGCCTTGCGGTTGCGGATGTTCACCCCGGATCAGGTGCTCGCGCGCCTGGACGATGCGATGCGGCTGCTCACCACCGGGTTGCGGACCGCGCCGGAGCGTCAGCAGACCCTGGAGGCCGCCATTCGGTGGAGCTATGACCTGTGCACACCCGATGAACAGCATCTATGGGAGCAGCTATCGGTGTTCGCCGGCGGCTTCGATCTCGAGGCCGCGGAGGCGGTCTGTATCGTCGATCCGGCCGATGCGCTGCTGGACGCGCTGACCGGGTTGGTCGACAAATCCGTCCTCGGTCATCGCCAGGACGCCGACGGCACCGGCCGGTACACCATGCTCGAGCCGCTGCGCCAGTTCGCCTTGGCGCGCCTGGTCGCGCACGGCGGTGAACGGGCGGTGCGAGTACGCCATCGCGACCACTATCACCGGGTCGCGCAGCGGGGGCGCACCGCGTACTGGGGTAGTGAGGATGTCACCTGGTTCCGCGACGTCACCCGGGAACATCCGAATATGCGTGCGGCACTGCAGTTCTCGCTCGCCGATTCGGACAGCGCACATCGCGCGCTGGAAATCGCGACGGAACTGCGGCCGTTCTGGGAGCACTACCGATTCCTGTTGGAGGGCTATCGCTGGCTGCTGGAGGCCTTGGACAAGGATCTCGACCATACGAAGGATCGGGCGCGGGCACTGGCCGCCGCCTCGGTGATCGCCGCCATGCTCGCCGATCCCGAGACGGCGACCCGATTCGCCGGTGAATGTCTGGAAATCGCCAACGAACTCGATACCGAGGACGTACTCGTCGAACATGCCCTGCTGTCCGCGCTGCTGGCATTCGCCAACGACGATCCGATGCGGGCACTCGATATCGCCGAGGCCGCCTCGGACCGCGCGCGAGCCTGCGCACACCACGGAGTCGAAATGGAGAGCCTGGCATTCGCCTATGTATGCGCGCTGGTGCTGGACGACGAACGCGCGGGTGCCATCGCGGATCGGTTCCTCGCCAAGACGAAGGAGTACGGCTCGCATCTGCTCGGCGGGTTGGGCTATTGGGCGGTCGGGACCTACCACTGGCGAGAAGGTGCGCAAGACAAGGCCATAAAGGATCTGCGCAAGGCGGTCGAGCTGTTCAGTCTGTTCGACCGGTGCGTGTGGACGGCCTCCGGATTCGACGGGCTGGCGTGGGCGGCGACCGCCGATGGCGATCTGCAGCGGGCGGCGCGGTTGATGGGTGCCGCATCGACGGTGCGGCGCGGCAGTACCCAGCGGCTCGCCCATGAGATGACCGAGGTCGTCGGCGATAAGGTGCGTCTGCAGGTGCGCGATGCGATGGGCGAGAGGGAGTTTCGCACCGCCTTCGACGCGGGCGCGGCCCTTGGGCTGGAGGATGCGGTCGGCTATGCCCTCGGCACCGAGCCGCGTCCGGCCGCGCAACCGGTGAAATCCGTTGCGGCAGACGTTCTTACCCGTCGTGAGCGGGATGTGGCGCGGTTGGTCGCGGCGGGCTACAGCAATAAGAACATCGCGAGCGAACTGGTGATTTCGATCCGGACCGCGGAGAGCCACGTCGATCACATACTCACCAAACTCGGCTTCACCTCGCGCACCCAGATCGCCGGGTGGGTCAGCCACAATCAGCTCTGAGCCGGTTCAGTCACCGGTCGCGCCGTCGATGCGTTCGCGCAGAAAATCGGCGTGACCATTGTGTCGCGCGTATTCCTCGATCATGTGCACATAGACCCAGCGCAGGTTGTATTCGGTGGCGCGATAGCTGAAGACGTGCTCGAGCGGCAGGTCGGCGACGGCGGCGTCGGCCAGTTCGATTTCGGACCGCAGCGCCGCGAGATCCGCGGCGGCGTCGGCATCGGCGATATCGTCGAGATCGCCGTCGGGGTTGCCCTCGCTGCAGTAGAGATAGTCCAGCGATGCACCACAGGCGGCGATGCGGAACCAGCCGCGTTCGCATTCGGTGAGATGGCGGACCAGGCCGAGCAGCGAGAGCGTCGACGGTGCGACACATCGACGTTTCAACTGCTCGGCCGCTAGTCCGGCGCATTTCCACTGTAGGGTCCGACGGTGCAGGTCGAGCCATGATTGCAGCATGATCCGCTCGTCGGCAATCAGCGGCGGCTTGGTTCTAGTGATTTCGGGTGCGGTCCATGTCACGGGGCGACTCTAACGCCGGACCCGCGACCGATGCCCCCGAATTCCCGCAACGTCGACCGGACACCATGCTGGTGACGCTGCGGTAGGGCGCTACAGACCTGAGGTCAGGAAATCGATGACCGCACGCTCGAACGCGTCCTTGCGTTCGATCTGCACCCAATGTCCGCACCGTCCGAACAGCCGCAGATCGGCACGGGGCAGCTGACGCGACGGCAGCAGCGCGCCCTCGACCGGGGTGACCCGATCATCGCGACCCCACAGCATCAACACCTCGTGGCGCAGTGCGCGCAGCCGCGCCCACAGCGGAACCGCCTCCGCGAAAGCGGGATTCGCGAAGGTCGCATAGGCGTCGCGGATAGCCGCGATGGCGGCCGGATCCGCGGCCGTGGCCAATCGGTTGTCGACGAGTTCATCGGTGAGCACCGCGTCGTCGAACACCATGGTCCGCAGCCAGGCCAGCACCCGCTCCCGGGTGGGTTCGGCGGTGAAGTCGAGCAACCGCCGAATCCCCTCGGACGGTTCGGGTCCCAGCACATTGACCCCGACGCCGCCGGGCGCCATGAGCACCAGCCGATCGACCCGCTGACCGTGTTCGAGCGCCACCAGCGTCGCCACCGCGCCGCCCATGGAGTTGCCGAGCAGGTGCACGCTGGGCAGGGCGAGCTGATCGAGCAGCCCGACCACCGCATCGGCGGAGATGCGCAGGTAGTTGCGCTCGTACACCTCGGGGCGCTCGCTCGCGCCGAAACCCGGCTGGTCCAGGATCAGGCAGCGGAAATGCTGGGCGAGTACGGGCAGGTTCGCACCGAAGTTGGCCCAACCCGACACACCGGGACCGGATCCGTGCAGCAGCACCAGCGGTGGACCCGAACCCGCCTCGTGATAGCGAAGTTTCAGCCCGTCGACGGTGATATGGCGACTGGTATCCGCCGCGTCCATCAGACCATCCGATCTTCGACCGGCAGTCCGAATTCACCGCGGCCGAACATGGCCAGGGCCCGTTCGACATCGTTGATCACGTGCACACTGCCCGCGTGTGCGTCGCGCCAGTGTCGTTCGATCGGATTGGGTTTGCGGATCGAGTGCCCACCGGAGTTGTCGAACAGCAATTCGATGGCCTGGATCGCGCGCTCGGTGCCGCGCACCTGATCGCGCCGGGTGCGCAGCCGGACCTCGTACGGAATCTCTTCGCCCGCTTCGGCATAACGCAATTGTTCGGAGATATTGTGCTCCATCTGCAGGATGGCCGCGTCGATCTCCGAACCCGCGCGGGCGACCCGCACATGCGCGAATCCGTCCTCGGCGACCTTCTGCCCGCCGTAGGACAGCCGCACCCGTTCGCGCATCCGCTCGATATGCGCCTCGTAGGCGCCCTGTGCGGCGCCGATAATGGGCGCGGTAATGGTGTTGGAGAACACACCTGCGAACGGAATCTTGTACAGCGCAGCGGGATTGGCCTCCTGGCCCGGTCCGCGCAGCTGCGATTGTTCGGTGGCGCTGTAGGCGCGGTGATGCGGTACGAAGGCCTTCTCGATGACGATATCGTTGCTGCCGGTGCCGGACAGGCCGACCACATGCCAGACGTCATCGATCTGATAGTCCTTGCGCGGCACCAGGATTGTCAGATAGTCCTTGGGATTGCCGTGCTCATCCGGTGCGAGTGCGCCGAGGAACGCCCATTGGGCGTGATCGCAGCCGGAGGAGAAACTCCACCGTCCGCTGACCTCATAACCGCCTTCAACCGGGGTGAGGCGGCCGGTCGGTGCATAGGACGAGGAGATGAGCGTATCGGAGTCCAGACCCCACACCTCCTCCTGCGCCGCCAGCGGAAACAGCGCGAGCTGCCACGGGTGCACGCCGAGCACCGATGACACCCAGCCGGTGGACGGGCACGCCGATGCGATCGCGCGAATGACCTCGTAGAACGCCACCGGCGAGGCTTCCTCACCACCGAAGCGGGACGGCTGCAGCATGCGGAACACCCCCGCCTCGGTCAGTTCCCGGATGCTCGCCACGGGAACCCGCCGCGCCAGATCGGTCTCCGCGGCCCGCTCCCGAATCGCCGGGAGCAGATCCCGGACCCGATCGAGCACCTTATTGGGCCCACCCGTCACCCGGCCACCACCCCTCATCGAATCGCTGCGCGATGCTGAGCTCATGCGGGACTCCTCCTGTGTTCCTGGGTTCGCCGAACGGCGCCGTGGTTTCGACGCTATGGCGACCGCGGCGGCAACGCGGGGAGCAGTCCCGGTGATCGGAATACCGGGCAGGAGTGCTGCGCTATACCGCTTTCAGGAGCTTCGCCGCTTCGGCGGTCTCGTAGGGGTCCGGACCCCATCGGTAGCCGTAGCCGCGGATATTCGTGATCAGTTCGGGGCGGTCCAGTTTGGCGCGCAATGCGGCCATATGCACGTAGAGCTTGCGCGATACGGCGAGCAGCGAATCGCCCCAGACGCAATCCATCAACTGTTCCCGGCTCACCGCGATGCCGGGCCGCTCGACCAGCACCCGCAACAGCTCGAACTCCAGCCGGGTGAGTGGAACCAGCTCCCCGGCCACCTCGACCCGCCGCGCCGCCAGATCCACCCGGACGTCATCGCTGACGACCGTCTTACCGCGCGCGACGGTGGCGACGCCGACCCGGCGCGTCACCGCTTCCAGCCGGGCCGCCAATTCGGCGACACGCGCCGGTTTCACGATGTAATCGTCTGCGCCGCTGTGCAATCCGAGCACGATCGAACGCTCGTCGGCCTGATCGCCGAGAATCACCACCGGCATCGAGCTGACCTCGCGCAGTTTGCGCAGCACCTGCAGGCCGTCCATATCCGGCAGTTCGAGGCCGAGGATGACGGCGTGATAGCCGTGGTGGGCCAGTAGCAGGTCGGCGCCGCGGTGTTTGCGATCGACCTGATGGCCGTGCAGTTCGAGCGCCTCCGCTAGGGCGTCGCCGCCTTGGGCGTCATCGTCGATCATGATAAGCCGCATCCGTCTCACCTTCCCGCACCGTCCCGCCGAAGAGCAGCGATTCTGCATCGTCGCCGCAGATGACGCCGTGTGCAAAGTGATTGCTTCCATTCTTGGGAAGAAAAGGTGGACGAACTCACCTGGACGGATGATCAGGTGTGAGCTTTGTTGCGCGCTGCGGCGGCTCCGGCCTTGCGGCCGAAGAAGGTGCCGTCGCCGAGCGAGGTGCCGCTGATATAGCCCTCGCCGTGCAAGCCGGAGCTGGCTCGGCCCGCGGCGAAGAGATTGGGGATGGGGCTGCCGTTGAGATCGAGGACCTGGCCGTCGAGGGTGGTGTGCAGCCCGCCGAGGGTGAATACGGAGGCTCCGGTGCCGCGGCGATCACCGGACTCCGAGGGAGGACGCACGCCCGCTCTGATATCGATGGCGGCCAGCGGCGGCGTCAGCGGGCGCAGCCAACGCTGCGCCTTGTGGAAGTCGGGATCGGTTCCGCGCGAAGCGAATTCGTTGTAGCGGGTGATGCTGGCGGCGAGTGCACCCGGCGGCAGGGCCACCAGTTCGTCGAGTTCGTCGACCGACTCGGCGACATGGGTCGGGCGCACACCCCAGCGCTCGCGCTCGGGCACCTCCTCGTAGCCCTGCTCGTCGAGCACTACCCATACGTTCATATC
This sequence comes from Nocardia sp. NPDC005998, assembly GCF_040614395.1. NCBI lineage: Bacteria > Bacillati > Actinomycetota > Actinomycetes > Mycobacteriales > Nocardiaceae > Nocardia > Nocardia sp. NPDC005998. Next base: position 28,887 of record NZ_JBEXUI010000040.1, read on the forward strand.
CTGGCGGAACAGCGCGGCCTGGCCGATGCGGCCGGGATAGGTGTCCTCGTTGACGAAGCGCTGGCCGCGATTGTTGACAATGATGCCGCGTGCCGCGAAGCCGGGGATCAACGAGGCACCGACCTGACCGGCCGACATATGCCGCACGGCGGCGCCAGCGGCCTGCGCGATCCGGATGCCGCTGCCATCATCGGTGCCAGCGCTCACCTTGGTATGGCCGAGCAGCCGGGGCGCGTGGGCGGCGAGCATATCGTCGTTATCGATGAAGCCGCCGGTGCTGAGCACACAGCCACGGCGCGCCCGAATGGTGAGTTCGCGGCCGTAGCGACGGGCCACGACACCGACCACCGCACCGTCGGCATCCAGGATCAGATTCGTCACATAGGTGTCGTATTGTGCTGTCACACCGACGGATTCGGTGGCATGCACCAGGCAGTCCAGCAATAGCTTGCCGCCGAAATCATTGGCGGTCGGCCGGTGGCCACGCGGGGCCGGGGTGGCGAGTTCGGTAAAGGGCCAACTGTTCTCGCCGAGCCACATCAGCCCGTCATCGGTGGGCGGCACCCAGGCGGGCGCGTCCCAGAGACTCGGTTTGAACGGCACACCCCGATCGACGAGCCAGTGGAAATGTTCGACACTGTGCTCGCTGTAGTGCGCGATCTTCTGCTGGTCTGCGCCCGGTCCGAGCGCGGCCACCAGGAATGCCGCCATCTGCTCGGGGCTGTCGTCGAATCCGCACGCCCGCTGAATCGGCGTACCGCCACCGAGGTAGATCTCACCACCCGACATTGCCGATGCGCCGCCCGGCCCACCGGCCCGATCGACCACCAGCACCTCGGCTCCCGCGGTCGCCGCCTCGTGGGCGGCGCAGGCCCCCGCACAGCCGTATCCGACAATGAGCACGTCGGTCTCGATGTCGTAGGACTTCACCTCGGACGCCGCGCGTGGCGCGACCGGATTGCGGACCGTCATGGCCTCGAGGTTGCGCTGGCCGACCAGGTGGCGGAAACGATGATCTCGGTGGTCGAGTCGGATGCTCCCGGTCAGTGGGACTGGAACCGGTCGCCGAGCCCCGCACTCGCGATGGTGTGTGAACGGCGTCACGTTTGCCTGTTCCGGCGCCAGTGAGGAGAGGAAATCGATGCGGGTTCTGGTCACCGGAATCACCGAGCCGAGCGGTCGCGCGGTGGCGCGCATGCTGTTGGCCGCCGGACACGAAGTGGCCGGACTGGACCAGCGGTGGCATCGCGGCATCGATCCGCGGGTGCAGTTCACGGCCGGAGATCCCGCGAACCGCGCGGCCTGCGCGCAAGCGGTCGAGGGCTGCGCGAGCGTCGTGCATCTGGCCCGACGTGGCATCGCCGAGGTCGCCGCTGCGGCACGCAATGCCGGTGCGCGCGTGGTGGTTCCGGTGATCGCGGGTGCGCGCTCGGCGCGGCGATCCGAGGTCGAGGCCGCAGTGCGGGGTGCGGACGGTGTGCTGGTGCGCACCGCGCCGATAGCGGGCCGCCGGATCGATCACGAAACCCGCCGCGCACTGGAGCCGATCCTCGGTTCGAAATCCGCGGACGGGTTCCAGCTGCTGCACAGCGATGACCTGGACCGCTTCCTGGTACTGGCCGCCACCGCACTGCCGCCCGGCGGGGCGGATGGGCTGGAGATCGTCGAGCTCGCGGCCTCGGGAGTGGTCACCACTGCGGAAGTGCGCCGCATGTTGCGCGAAGCGGGCGTGCGGTACCCGTCCCGGGTGCCCGGCCGGTCCGGCCCGCAGCAGCTGTTGGATCCGACTGTCGCACAGGAGAAATGGGGCTTCCGCTGCGGCTGGACCGCCCGCGAGGTGATCGCCGATCTGATGCGCGGCATGATCGGCCGCAAGCCCGACGGCGCCGGGTTCCGCACCCGTCGCGGCGCTATCCCGTTGCCGTCGCATGTGATTCCCGCCCGTGCCGCCACCTCTGACAACCACCCGCTGGCCGATATCGCGCCCGACGGGCTGGAGGGTGAGTTCGACGATCGGGTCGACGAGCGCTATCCGGTGCACACCGCAACCAATACCTCCGAGGCGCTGCCCGGCCCGCTGACCCCGCTGACCATCGACCTGCAGGCCGGTGCGATCCGCCTCAGCAACGAGGCCATGGGCGAGATGATCGCGCTCGACGGAATCGCCTTGGAGCACTGGACGAGTCGGGTCACCACCGTCCTCGGCCATCACATCTACATCAATGCCTCGATCGGTGTGCTGGCCGCGGAGAATATGCCGGGCTGGGACGAGGAGAGCATCCGTCGCGATGCCTACGGCAATATTCCGGCCGAGATCGCCCTACAGCCGCACGGAAAGCCGCCGATGCCGACCGGGCTCGCCAGCTCCCTGGCGACGGCGCGCGCGACCTCCCGTGTCATTGCCACCGCGCGCCGCTTCGCGAAGACGGCGGAGCTGATCAATGCCGCTTCGCATGCGGAAGCGTTGAGTGCCAGCGATATTCGCGCACTCACCGATGAACAGCTGCACGTGCGCGCCCTGCTCTGGCGCGATCGCCTGCACCAGGCCTGGCAGGCCGCGGCGATCGGCGTGATGATGACCGGCGCCGCCACCGCCATCCATGCGCGCGGCAAGGACGCGGGCGAGGTTCCCATCGACCTGAACCGTTTGGAATCGGCCAAACCCATGCTCGCGGTGGAGCGACTGGCCGAATTGTGCCGTGCCGACGCGGATCTCGCCGAGGTGGCGCGCGCCGGCGATATCGCCGCGGCACGGGCGATATCGCCCGCCTTCGCGGCGGCGCTCGACGAGGAGCTGGTACGGATCGGCCACCGCGGTCCCGGCGAATGCGAGCTGATCAATCCGACCTTCGGTGACCGGCCCGCACTTCTGGTGAGCGCTGCCGCCCGCGCCGCACAAATGCCCGCGCCCAAGCGCGAACCCGTGGATCCGTCGCCGAGCCGCACCGCGCGAATGGCGGCTGGAGCCACCGTTGCGCGGGAACGAGCGCGCGATGGCGTCGTCCGGATCACCCACTGTCTGCGACTGGCCGTGCGCGAGCAGGCGGATCGGCTGGTTCGCGCCGGTCGGCTGGGTGAGCTCGATGACGCCTGCTACCTGACGCTGGACGAAATCTTCTGCCTCCCGGCCGATGCGGCCGACAAGGTCGCCCGCAGGCGCGCCGAACGGCTTCGGCTGCAGGCCATCCGGATGCCGGATGTCATTGCCGGACACTGGGAACCGGTCGCCGAGGCGGCCGCGCTCACCGCCGACGAGAGCCTGACCGGCATCGGTGTCTGCCCCGGTGTGGTGGAGGGCCGGGTGAAGCTGGTGCTGTCGCTGGACGACGATATCGAGCCCGGTGACATTCTGGTCGCCGCCGTGACCGATACCGGGCACACCGCCATGTTCGCCTACGCCGCCGCGGTGATCACCGATATCGGCGGCTCCGCTTCGCATGCCGCGATCGTCGCTCGCGAGTTCGGCATTCCGTGTGTCGTCGATACCAAGACCGCCACCACCCAGCTCGCCGATGGTCAGCGCGTGCGCGTGGACGGTGCGGCCGGGACGGTCACCCTGCTCGCCGACTGAGCCCGGCTCGAAGCTTGGGCCGCGGACCTCTTGCGGCCCATGATGAAAGGAACACCCCTCGTGAAGAATTCGCGCGCTTACCGCGGCGCTGTCGCGGCCGCCGCCGCAGTGCTCGTCGGCGTCCTCCCGGCGCTGGCCGGTCCGGCATCGGCGGGTCCGGCAATATCGGGTCCGGCCGCGCCCGTCCTGCTCTCCCCGGGCCAGGCCGATCGGCCGCTGGGTCTGGCGCATGCGCCGAATGCCCGCGATATCGGCGGCTATCCGGCCAAGGGCGGCAGCAAGCTCATGACCGGCGTCGTCTACCGCTCCGACGCGCTGGCCAAACTCGATGCGAGCGACCAGCAGAAACTGGTGTCGTTCAATATCAGTCAGGTCATCGACTTCCGCAGCCCGACCGAAACCGGTCGCGATCCGGATAAGCTCCCGGCCGCCATTCGCCGCACCGAGCAGCCGGTCTACGATCCCGCCAATGACTTCTACCTCATGGTGACGCGACTGATCCAGGCCGGACCGGCCGCGCAGCAGGAGGCGCTCGGCGGCGGCAAGGCCGCCCAGATCATGCGCGATTACTACGGCTGGTTCGTCTCGAATCCGTCCGCACGCGCCCAATTCGCGCAGGCGTTCAAGGATATTGCGACCGCGCAGGGTGCGGTGCTGTACCACTGCACAGCGGGCAAGGACCGCACCGGCTGGATGACCGCGATCCTGATGAGCGCACTGGATGTGCCGAAGGGGCAGATCTACAGCGACTTCCTGGATTCCAATGACAATCTGGCGGCCGGGAACAAGGCGCTGCTCGATGGGCTCGTCGCCCAGGGCCTGGTGACCGATCGCGCACTGTGGGAACCCATTCTCGGTGTGCAGCGCGACTTCCTGGACGCGGCCTTCGATCAGGTCCAGACGTCGTACGGGTCGTTCGACCGATTCCTTAGTGACGGTCTCGGGGTCGACGCTGCGACGCTCGACGCGCTGCGGGCGAAGCTGCTCACCAAGGACTGAGCCGCGGATGCCGTTGCTGGACACGGTGATCCAGCACGTGCCGGTGTCGCCGCGACGGCAACACCGGCACTCTCGCGGCCTACTCGGACGCGGTGAATCGCGCGGCCGCGTCGCCGCGCACACTCCCCGCGGGCAGTGTCCGCCCACACAACACCAGCAGCAGATCCTGAGCCGAGCCCGCGAGTACCGACCCGGTGCCGTAACTGAAGTCGAGATCGTCGGCCCGCAATTCGATCCCGTCCAGATCGACGCCGAAATACTTGACACTGCGCGGCGAGAGTGCGCCGAGCACCAAACGCATCCGATCCGCCGGAACCACCCGGTCCAGCCCCAACGCGACGGTGATATCCAAGCCGTGAATGACGTCATGACTCAGCGCACCCGCGAACCCGCCACCCGGCGGCTTCCACGGATGAGTCACGTTATCCCGCACCGCGGCTGTCAGGTCATCGGCCGTGAGCACCGAGGCGTCGGCTCGTGCTGTCTTATCCGCCATCTTGTTGAAATTCCCACGAGCCTTGAGCATTTCGAGTGCGAATCTCGGTGTGGTCAGCCGAAACGGCATGGTGATATGCGCGACGACCTCCCGCACCCGCCACCCCGCGCACAATGTCGCTTCATCCCACTGCCCGGCGTCCAGCCCACCGAGCAGATCCGCCAACTCACCCCGCTCGGCCTCGATCGCCTTACGCACCTCGGTATCTGTCATCGAGCCTCCTCCGCCCGTCCATACGGTCCGTTCATGACCTGAGACGGAACTGCGCCCGGAAACTCATCGGTTGGCGTTTCGCTGGGCGGTGCGGAAGGTGCCCGCCTGGATGGTGGTGCCGAAACCCGGGGCGAATTCGGCGTATTCGTAGAGGAGACGGCCGCCGACGATGGTGGCGGCGACGGCGCGGTCATCTCAGCACCTCGCATCCACTCGGGTATCCGGTACTACCGGTACCTCCTACGTGGTCGCACGGGCCAGAGGGCTCCCATGAAAACAAATATCAGGCGACCTTGAGTCCGGCATAGGTGGCCGCCAGCAGTCCGCCGACGATACCGAGGCCGAGCAGCGGGCCGAGCGTGGCGACGGTGAGGCAGCCAAGGCCGATCAGCGCCGCACCGGTCAGCGAGGTCACCATGGGAGCGGAACGCGACATCAGCCCGAAGAACTCGGTGGGCTCGGTGTGCTCGGGTTCGCAGGGCGGTTCGCCGTCGTGGACGAAACCGACCACACCGGGCAGCCGCCGGTTCACCAGGGCCGCACCGTGCCCGCCCTTGATGTAGCGCACCTGCAGCGTGCCGGGCGGAACGGAGTCGAATCCGGTGAATCCGCCGACACCGACATCGCGCATACCGAGCCCACGCAGGGCGCTGCACAGCCAGGCGACCGGTTTATCGGCGCTCGCGCACACATTGACCAGTGTGCGGATCTGCCCGTTGTCGGCGCATTTCACCCAGTCGAATTCGCGGGGCAGCACACTGCCCGCCAGGAAGACATTGTGGAATTCCAGCGCCGGAATCTGCTCCAGCGATTGTCCGAACAAATAGGTGCCGTTGCTGTGGCCGACGAAGTGGAACGGAACGTCGGGATGCCGGGCCCGATAGTAGCTGTACTGATCGGCGAACCAGCGCAGATTGCGGCGCCGGGTGAACGGCAACGCGAAGTCGTAGGCCGACAGCCGCCCGTACGACGGGGTCACCACCAGCACGTCCTTCTCGAACTCGTGCAGTTTGGACTCGAGTTGGGTCGGCCATTCACCATTGCCGGACCGAATTCCGTGCAGTGCGAACACAACCGACTTGATGGTTGCCTCGTGCTCGGGCAGTGGGCTCGGATCGGTAGCGGCGACATCCTCGGTAATGGCCCAGCGCAGGATGTCGTAGCGCTGCCCGGTGTAGTCCTCGCGGACCTTGCGTCCGGTGCACGCGATATCGCCGTGCGTCGAATTGGGCATCAACTTCTGTACGCCGGTGGGCAGCGATTCCAGATCGCGGCTGTCCTCGCGGTCCACCGCCCAATCATTCGTGGCGCGCACCTGCACGACGGTCGGCGCCTTTTTGCCGAGATCGGATATTTCGCGCAGCCATCGGATGCGCAGGTTGGTGATGAACGGTGTGCCGCAGAGCAGGTCGAGCACGGTGAACGTCCGCAGCAGCGGCGCCAGCAGCTTCGCCGCCATCCGGCACGGCCATGGCGCGCGGTTGAGATCTATGCCGCGGTTCGGCGCGGCCAGCAGCACGATGCGGGTGACCGCATCGGCCCAGGCCAATTGCGGGCCGTCGAGACCGCGCAGTGCCTGTAGGAAGGCGTAGCGGAGCATGACGCCGCCGATGCTGTGTCCGATGAGGACGATCTCCGAGGTCCGGCGCGGTCCGCTCCAGTACGCGTCGATGCGATCGGCGAGATCGCGGCAGCGTGCGGTCAGACTGCCCCGGCTCAGCCGGGTGACCGGCTCCGGGAACTGCCAGTAGACGGCCTCGTCGGGCCCGTATCCCGGCTCGTGTCGCAGCTTGTTGAACAGGTCCTTGGCCGCGTGCGGCGGTTCGGAAAGACCGGCGACGTAGACGACGAGCCGACGTCGCGGCGGGTGCGCGGATTCCATGATGATCCCCCGGGTACGGTGCCGCCGATCCTCACTCGACAGCAGTCGGAAAATGCTTGTACTACAACATCGCGAATTCGGCCACCTGCGTTTCGCGCGCTGTGGTATTTGCGCTGCTAGGCGGCGTTCTCATCGAGCGAAGACGGTCCGTTGTGCGCGCTCGTACTCGGCTCGGATGCGCCGACCGATCGCCCCGCCGTCGCCGGATACGTGAACCTCGGCGGCGGTGCGTGCGGTCCACTGCGGTGGCCGCTCCGAGCCGCCGAGGGCCCATGCCGCCTGCCGGGCGGCTCCGAGCGCAACGTACTCGTTCGGCTCGGGCACGATAACCGTGACCCCGATGATCTGGGCGGCGAGTTCGGCGACCAGACGGGAGCGGGCCGCACCGCCGATGAGCAGTACGCGGTGGATCGGTATTCCGATGGCGCGCAGGCGGTCGAGCGCGTCGGCCATATTGCAGAGCATGCCCTCGAACGCCGCGCGGGCAATATGGCTGGGGCGCAGGGTTTCCGGTCGCAGACCGTGCAGACTGCCGGTGGCGTGCGGCAGATTCGGGGTGCGTTCCCCGGACAGGTAGGGCAGGAATACCACCCCTTCCGCGCCCGGGGGTGCCTGGCGCGCAAGGGTTTCCAACCCGGGCAGGTCCACGCCGAGCAGGGCGGCGGTGGAATCCAGTATCCGGGCGGCATTGAGCGTGCAGACCAGCGGCAGGAAAGCGCCGGTCGCATCGGCGAATCCGGCGATTGCTCCGGCGGCGTCGGCGCTGGGCGCTGCGGCCCGGGTGTAGACCGTGCCGCTGGTGCCCAGTGACATCACGACGTCACCGTACTCGATGCCCAACCCGAGTGCGGCGCCGGCATTGTCACCGGTGCCCGCCGCGACCAGCGCGCCGGTGGGGGTGCGTCCGACCACTTCGGCCGGTCCGGCGACGCGGGGGAGTTCCGGCGTGCGGCCCCGGAAAGCAAGCGCCAGGAGGTCTTTGCGATAGGCCCCGGTTGCGGGCGACCAGTAGCCGGTGCCCGACGCCTCGCCGCGGTCGGTGGTCGGTTCGACCGTGCGATCGGATGGCCCACCTCGCAGCCGCCAGGTGAGATAGTCGTGTGGCAGCAGCACGCGGTGTGTCTGGTCGGCGTGTGTGGGTTCCTGATCGGCCAGCCAGCGCAGTTTGGCGACGATGAACGCGGCCAGCGGCACACTGCCGACGGCATCGGCCCATGCCTGCGGGCCGCCGAGTTCGGCGATCAACTCCTCGGCCGCGTGTGCCGAGCGAATATCGTTCCACAGCAACGCATCCCGTACCGGCCGGCCGTCGGCGTCGAGTGCGACCAGCCCCTGTTGCTGACCCGCCACCGCCACTGCATCGGCCCGATCGAGCAATCCGTCGCCCGCCGAACACAGTGCCTGCCACCAGGATTCCGCGGAAACCTCGGTGCCATCCGGGTGCGGGGCGTATGCCTGCGCCAAGATCTCGCCGGTATCGGCATCACAGCGAACGACCTTGCAGGATTGGGTGGAGCTGTCGACTCCGACGACGGTGGCCATCAGGCGGACACCCCGCCGGAATCCCGATCCGGTCGAATCTGGATCTTGCGACCGGTGCCGTCACGGAAAGTCTGTAGCGCATCGGCGAATTCGGGCAAACCGAAGCCGTGGGTGATCATGGTGTCGGCATCGATCACCCCCTTGCCCATCAGTTCGACCGCGCGCCCGAAACTGTGCAGCACCGCCATCGAACCCACGATGGTGATCTCGTCGTGGTAGATCCGAAACGGCGAAATCGATGCGGTCGCCGCCCCCGGCGCCACGCCGAACTGCTGGAACACCCCGCCTCGGCGCACCCGTCCGAGCCCATCCTCGATGGCGGCGATCGCGCCGGTGCAGTCGATGACCACCTCCCAGCCCTGCGGGCGGTCGAATTCGTCGGCGGTGGTCGCGGTGGCACCGGCGAACTCGTGGCCCGGCACGATCGGATAGGGCGTCGGCGGGAACTCGCCGTCGACAATGTGCACATCGGTACCGCAGATTCCGACCGCGTCCACCCGGACCACGACCTGGCCGGGACCGGGTGTCGGATCCGGCACCGTCCGCACCGAGAAATTCCCTGGCGTCTCGATCACGACCGCACGCATAGCACTACCTTGCACCCGGACACCGGCATCGCGTGGCATTTCGCCCCGCCGCACCGCGGATTCCCGGATGAGGCAGACTGTCGCGGTGAGCGACGACCCGGACCGGCACGCCGACGTGCACGTCCGCACGGGCGACGGAACCACATTGCCCGCCCTGACGGATCCGCTGCTGGACGATCTGCTGCACGCGCCACCCGACCTCGACTGCCCCGCGATCGTGGTCAGCCGCGGCGAGCACGCCTACATCCAGGCTCGCCTGCTGCCCGACAACGTCTACGAACTGGAGCACCGCGCGGACGGGGCGGACGACTGCTTCCAGATCTACACCCCCGACGCCCGGCTGGTGCGCGATGTGATGTGGGCGTGGATCGACGAGGACCCTTGGTGGTGTGCTGGCGTCGGGTGGTACCGCGTCGACCCGGCGGTCGCGGAATTGGAAGCCACCCGTCGCGAGTTGTCCGGCCTGCTGGACGGGTTGTCGGTGATGGATGGCATCGAATCGGCGATGGACGATGCCCTGTCCCGCGCCGATGAGCTACTCGCGATGGAACTGCCGGATGACGAGGACCTGAGCCCGCACTAGGCCCTGATACCCCGCACTGGGCCCTGATACCACAGCGCCGTCGTCGCGATATCCGCGTTTTCCAGCGGCAGGTACGTGCCGTCGTCATGCCAGCCGAGCGCCTGCATTGTCACGCGCAACTCCCGCTGGTAGCAGATCGGATCGCGGATATGCCAGCGATACATGCCGAATCGCTGCTGTGGCCGGTAGATCTCATCCGACGGCAGCACCTGGTGCAGTCCGAGGTAGGGCGTCGAATAGGTGCGGTACGCGCCGTCGAGGTCGAAGTTCCAGGCGCCGCCGAAGTAGTCCTCGGTGCCGGTGCCGCACAGCGTCGGATGGGTGGTGTCGCCGTCGAGGTAGAACTTCAGCTCGCCCTCACCCCACCAGCCCGGTGCGCCCGGCCGGATGGCCAGGTAGGTGCCGACATATCGGCCCGGTCCGGGCACCGTGTCGAGGATGGTGTGCACGGCGGGCGCGCCCAGCGGTGTGCCGGTGCGACGCAGCGCGTGCAGATATCCGGCGTCCGCAGGGACGTCCTGCTCGGTGTAGGTGAACTGGTAGTAGACCGGAACCGCACGCGCACCACCATTGTGCAGGGTGATCCTGGCATGCGCGCGAAAAGGCATGGGCCAGTAGCTGTTCAGGCCTCCGGCCGGGGCGACGACCACCATTTCCGATCGCACCAGCGCCAATTCGTCCCAGCCATTGCAGAAGAAGTCGCCGAGCGGCAGCTCGATCGCGGGCTGCGGCTCGGCGTCCCAATACATGCGCAGGGTGATCAACCCCAGCGCGCTGCGGTCCGTGGTGAGCCAGCAGTGCCGGAGTACACCGGGGCCGGAAATATCTGCCAGCGTTGCGGTTTCGCCCGCCGCCAGGTGAATGGAGGGTGAGACTTTCCAGCCGGGGCCGAGCAGCCGCGCCGCGTGTGCGCCGGTGCCATCGGTCGCGCGAGCACCCGCACCAGGGGCACCGGTCGGATTCTCCGCACTGATCGAGCGGGTGCGCGCAGCATCCAGGCGCCAGAGTTCCGACCCCGGCGTGCTCACAGCCCCGGCCAGCCGTATCGGTCGGTCACCGCCGCGTGGCCCGCGCGCTTCTGGTAGGTGAAGCCGGTCTGCGGCTGTTCGGGCTCGCCGACCGACACGCTGGCCGAGAGCTCGGCCAGCTCGCGCCGGAACTGGTCCATATCCAGCCAGAGGATCTGCTGCACCAGTTCCTCCATCGATTCGGCGGCCATCGATCCGGCCTCCGAATACACCAGCAGGCCCTCGCGGAAGGCCATGAGGGTCGGATAGGCCTCGATCTTGGCCACCTGGGTCAGCTGCTGTTCGACGTCGATATCGACCGTGCCGTAGACGATCTCGGGGTGCAGATCCGAGGATGCCTCGAAGACTTCGGCGAAGCGGCGCGATGGCTCACACCATTGCGCGCCCCAGTCGATCAGCACGATATGACTGTTCGCGACGGTCGCGTCGAAGTTATTTCGGGTCAGGGTCATGGTCGGCATCGAGATCCCTCGCGATCACTGTCCTATCGGCAACATTGCATCCTCGCACAGGCACGGGCTTATGGGGGAGGTGCGGATCGGTGCTGTTCCGCCGCAAGGAAATGCGCGATATGCCTGGTGGACTCGTACATCTCGCGGTAGCGCTGGTAGTACGCAGCGTAAATTGCTCCGCGCTCCGGATCGGGTTCCACCACGCCGATGACGGGGTTCCAGCCCGCGGTATCGACGCCGACGGCCGCCGCCGCGAGCAGGGCGTCGCCGAGGCAGGCCCCGACGGTATCGGCCGGGAGTTGCTGCGGCAGGCCGGTCGCATCGGTGACGATCTGGGTCCAGAGCCCGCCCTTGGTGCCGCCGCCTACCGCGACCAGCCGTTGCGCCTGCCCGCCCGCGGCGGTCATTGCCTCGAGGTTGTGCCGCACGCCGTAGGCAATGCCCTCCAGCACCGCCCGATACAGCTCCGCACGTCCGTGTCCGAGGGTGAGACCGGCGATTATGCCCCTGGCGTCCGGATCGAACAGCGGTGTGCGCTCGCCCGCGAAATAGGGCAACACGAGCAGGCCGCGACTGCCCGCGGGGACCTCGGCGGCCTCGGCCACGAGTTCGGCGAAGTCGCCGCCGACGAGTCTGCGCAGCCAATCCGTGACCGCGCCCGAGGTCGCCATGCCCGCCGCCGATGTGTAGGTGCCCGGCCAGGCTCCGCAGGTGAGCCACAGTCCGGGATGCGGTCGCGGATCGGTGAGCACCTGCACGAGGAACATGGTGGTGCCGTACATGATCATCGCATCGCCGGGTGCGCGGACGCCGACGCTGGCGGCCTCGGCCCAGGCGTCGATGGTTCCGGTGGTGACCGGGAGTCCGGCGGGTAGTCCGGTTGCTGCTGCGGCGGCCGCGCGCACCCGTCCGACAATCTCAGTGGGCCAGAACAATTCGGGCAATGCCAGACCCGGTGCGACGGCAGCCGCCCAGTCCCACGCCCAATTGCGTTGGCGCAGGTCATATATCGGCACGCACTGGCTCGCCGATTGATGGTCGAGCACATAGCGGCCGGTAAGTCGATGCACCAGAAATGAACTCGCCATCAACAGCATGGTGGTGCGGGCCGCGACCTGTGGCTCATGGCGGGCCAGCCAGCGCAATTTGGGGCCGACGGCCTGGCTGGTCAAAGGGGAACCACCGCGCTCGAGCACCGCGGCTGCGCCGAATTCCCGGTTCAGTTCGGCGATTTCGGCGGTAGCCCTGGTATCTACGCCATACAGGATGGCCGGGCGCAGCGGAGTTCCGTTGGCGTCGGCGGGCAGCAGGCAGGGGCCGATCCCGGATACGCCGAGTGCGTCGAGGGGCGCGCCGCCGGCCGCATCGAGGAGTTCGCGGATGATCGCGCAGAATTCCGCCCACCAAATCCCTTCGGCATCATGTTCGACCCAACCCGGTCGCGGCGTCGAAACGCCGTGCGTACATTCGGATCTGGCGATGACGGTGCCGTCCGGCCGGACCAGCACGCCCTTGGAACTGGAGGTTCCGATATCAACTCCGAGGAACATATCCGGCCCTCCTGTTCGTGGAGCTCGTCATCGGGTGAATTCGTCGACGGTGATATCGAGGAGATCGCAGGCGGCTCGGACCGGGGCCCGATGATCGCCGGGAACCGCGTGAATATGGTTGGCGCCGAAGCGGGACAGGAAATCTCCGGCATGTGCGTCCAAGCGGGCGAAGGCATGTGGCCATTCCCAGGTGGACTGCTTCATCAATGCTTCGTTGGTCGCCGGGTCGTAGGTTTCGAAATCGCCCAGCATCAACTGCATTCGATAGTCGCCGTCCTTGCGGGTGAGGCGGGCCAGGGTCATGCGGCCGGGTGCGGCCAGATGGTGCACGGAGGCACCGCCCGCCGGGAAGAAGAACACCTCCGGATATAGGTGCACATTGGCCAGGTTTTCGTGCGGATCCTCGCTGCGGGCCGCGAACCAGGTGGCGTGTTGGCCGGAGTTGCACAGATCCCAGATATCGCGGTCCGCGTGATAGTGCCGGACATCGGCGAAGAGCACCGGGGTGTGCGCGATTCGATGGAGCAGCTGCATGGTGAGCGCGCCGTCCATATCTGCTTCGGTCGCGCACACATGGGGTTGTTTGGGGCCGTTCCAATCGTAGGGATCATTGAGGAACGCCTCGGTGATATCCATGGTCGCGAAGTATTGGGTGAGTTCGGGCTGACCCTTGATACCGGAGAAGTCCAGGCGCCATTCGGCGATCAGTTCGCGCACCGCCAGATATGAGCGGATCTGTCGTTCCAGCAATTCCGGGGTGAGTTTCACGCCGTCGTAGTGCACACCAGCGGTATTGCGCTCCAACCACTCGCGCGCCCCCTTCGCCTCCCCGGCATCGGCCGATTCGGCGCGGCGCACGATCTCCCACTGGTCTATTTCCTCGACATCGACGCCGAACATGCGCTGCCACTGATCGGTATTGGCCACGGCCGTATTCATCCCCATCGGCCGACCGCCGAAGCGCCCGAAAGTGCTACCGCGCAAACTGGATACGGCCGCCGCCGCGGTGGCATGGATGCCGATCGCCGCGATCAGCTCGGTATCGGCCGGATCGCCCCATAACCGGGCGTGCGCGCGGCCGATCTGATCGAGTGCACCGCCCGCGGCCAGCATGCCGACCATGCCGGGCTGCACCGGATCGATATTGGACAGCAGCAGTAGCGGCCCCGGCGTTGCCCCCGCGGCCAGCATGGTGAAGTGCGGGAATGCCCACACCGCGTAGTGCAGCACGGTGAGATCCACACCGGCGGCGGCCACTTCGCGGGCCACCGATCCGGCCAATGCGTTCGTACTGATCGGCGCCGCGCCGCGGACCACCTCGTGTCCGGCCGCCTGCAATCCGGCGACCAGCCGATCCTCCGTCGATTCGATGAATTCCGCGATGCCGGCGTGCACGTAGTCACGCCCATCGGAAATGCTCATAACCCCGATCCGCGCCATCGCGACCGCCTCCCAACGCGCAGGCCCCCTCCAGGATTATCCATCCGGAGGGGGTGGCGGGTGGTCGGCTTCGGGTCAGCGGGTCAGCGGTCGTTATCCACCGGTGATGTTCGGTCGTCGACCAGCTCCGCGGTGATCGCGTCCAGGCGCCGGGCCCGGGCCGGATCGAAGTCCGTGCCAGCCAGGGGCAGTCGCGTGCGGCGCCGGAAGGCCGCGAGCGGTTCGGTCGGCGGATGGTCGATCAGCTCAGCGATGGGGACGATGGCCTTGTGCACCGGTTGCCCGGCCACCAGCAGCCACGCCTTGGTGAGCAGACGGTGCATCATTGGCAGCGGATCGGCCATGGCGGTGCGCACCATCAGCGGGTTGTAGAGCACATATCGGGTGCGTGCCCCGGGATGGCGTTGCGGAAATTGCGCGCCGAGCAGGTCGATGCAGCGCGAGGACTGCATGGACGCACGCATACCGCGATAGCCGTCGCGCAGTTGCAGGTCATCCCATTCGATGGTGCCGGGCAGTCCACCGGGGCCCGCGATATTCATGATGACCGGTACGGTGGCGCGTTCGAGTGCGTCGAACAGTCCGTGCCCGAGGACATACCGGCTCAGATACAACAGTGCGAAGGTGTATTCGAAACCGTCGGCGGTCTCCTGGCGTACCGACCGGAAGTTCTGCGCGCCGAATACCAGCCCGTCGACGGTGTCGGTGACGGCCTCGACCTCAGCGAGCACCTTTCGCATCCCGGCGACCGTGCTGAGATCGGCCTGTACGAAGACGGCCCGGTCGGCGGCGCCGAGCGCGGCGGCCTCGCTCAGGAACCGGGCGCCTTTGGCCGCACCGCTGGCCACCGCGAACACCCGGTCGCCGCGGCCGAGGAAGTGCAGCCCCAGCCCCTTGCCCATGCCGTCGGTCCCGCCGGTTATTACGTAGGTGCGCATCGAATCGCTTCTCCTCGAGTCAATTTCGGTTGAGTCACCGGCCGGTGATATCGAGGCTAGAAAGCGTGGATCGGGCAAGTCAACAACTGATGACTTACGCTGACTTCATGACCGAAACCGCAGCGCCGGGCCGTCGGCGCGACCGTGCCGCCACCCGATCCGCACTGCTGGACGCCGCCCGAATCCGGTTCGCCACCATCGGATTCGACCGCACCGGCGTCCGGGATATCGCAGGTGATGTCGGGGTGGATCCGGCGCTGGTGTTCCGCTACTTCGTTTCCAAGGAGCAGCTCTACGCCGAGGCGATGTACCTCGAGATCCCGAAAGGGGTTGCTGCCGACCCGCATCGACCGGTGGTGTCCATCGTCGATGCGCTGCTGCGCGATGTCGTGTTCGAGGATTGGCCCGCCTTCGGTGGTGAGCATCCGCTGCTGGCGATGTTGCGGTCTTCGGGCCATGCGGCCGTGCGCGACCAATTGCGCGCCCAGCTCTGCGATGGCTACCTGCGGGATATGACCGCGCGCCTGGACGGTCCCGATGCCGCCCTGCGCGCCGAATTGATCGGTGCGGTGCTGCTGGGTCTGGGGGTGATGCGCTCGGTGGTCGGCGCGCCCGCGGTGTCCGGGGCGACCTTCGAGCAGACCAGGGCGCTGGTGGCGGATATGGTCCGGGCGGTCAGCGGGGGACGGACGCGGTGACGGAGGGCGGGTTCGGGAAGGTGAGCGGTGCCAGATGCACACCGCCCTGGGCCCAGCCCGCGCTGGTGATCCACCAGCGGTCATCGTCGCGGACGAGTTCGGCGGCGTGGGCGGCGATATGGCCCGCTTTGTCGCCGATACGGAACTGGTAAGGGCTGTCGCTGCGGAATACGTCGGTTCCGAGGTAATGCGGGCGTGGACCGATGAACAGGTACCACCAGCCGCCGTGCTGCACGATGAACGGCGATTCGGTATTGCCCGCCTCGGTGCCGCTACTCGGGTCTGTATAGGCGATATGCCGATCGCCCCAGTGCACCAGGTCCCCGGAGGTGCGATAGGCGACCACATGGTGACCGCCGCGCGGTGCGCTGGTGGCGCAGTAGTACATGACCCACTGCTCGCCGATCCGCAAAACCATCGGATCCCTGGCGTCGTAGCCGTCGCGGAACAGTGGCCCGGACCGGCTGCGGGTCCAGTGGTACAGGTCGCGCGAGGTGGCCAGATTCATCGCGGCAGCGGTCCGATCGACGCCGCCGCCCGCGTAGAACATGTAGTACCGGCCGTCGACGCCGATGACATGCGGTGCCCACAGATGTGTCTCGCCGTAATCGCGATCCACGGTCAGGGCGGGCGCCTGCTTGGTCCATGGTCCGTGCAGCCGGTGTGCGGTGGCGTGGGCGAATTCGATTTCGTGGAACGGGTCGGCCGGTTCCGGATGGGTGATGCCGAACAGGTGCCAGCGACCCGATGCATCGCGAACCACGGTGTGGTCGTTGATGTACCACGGGTGCGGCTCACCGGCACTGGGGTCGTACACCCTCGCGAACGCGCCGGCCCGCACCACCTCGCGCGTTGCCATACGCTCATGATGCCGGGGACAGGCCCCGCCGAGGCGGGGTCCGAGACATTGAGATGTGGTGTCACTATTTAGGTGCCAGGTATCAGGCCGTCGTGGGTCGCCACGATGGTGCGCAGCATCGCGACCGCGGTTCGCACCCGGGCGAGCCGGTGCAGGTCCCGCGGCACGACCAGCCAATATTTCCGGGTCACCGTGACCTCCTCGGCGAGAACGCGGTCGAGCCGCGGATCGGAATCGCCGATATAGAGCGGCAGCACGGCGACGCCCAAGCCGCTGGCAACGGCGTTCCACTGGCCGGTGATGTTATTGGTCTGAATGCTCACGCGATGGCCCGGCAGGATGTCATCGAGAATCCGAAGGGCGGGAATGTCGAGCAACGCGTCGACATAGCCGATCAAACGATGGTCGCGCAGGTCGGGGACGCGAGTGATGGGCGGATGCGCGGCAAGGTAGCCGCGCGCCGCGAACAAACCCAACCGGTAGTCCGCGAGTTCGCTGACTTCCACGGACCTCGGCGACGGGGGCTCGAGGGTGACCGCGATATCGAATTCCCGGGTCGCGACGACGTCCTGCCTTGTCGCGGTGACGATTTGGATATCGAGGTCCGGATGCTGCGCGCACAATTCGGCCAGATTCGGTGCGAGGAGAAACGCGCCGAAACCATCCGGGGTGGCGATCCGGACCGTGCCCGACAACCGGCCACCCGCCGCAATGCTCTCCATGGCGGCCAGCAGGGTCGACTCGACCGCCTCGGCGTGGGCCAGCAGGCGGTACCCCGCGTCGGTGAGCACCCATCCGCTCGGGGCCCGATCGAATAGGCGGATTCCGAGTGAGCGCTCGAGCGCGGCGATTCGGCGGCTCACCGTCGTGTGATTGACACCTAGCCGCTGCCCGGCGCTCACCAGCCGGCGGGTTCGGGCAACCTCGAGGAAGTACCGGAGGGCATCCGCATCGATCATCGACGCATGCTACCGGCTCTGTGCGAATACGCACAGCAATGTGCCGATTTGATGCTTGCGATCTGCGACATGTCGCACGAGACTCGACCGCTGTAGGAAGGAGATCAACAGTGATCGCACACCTCGCACTACCTCGCATCCTGCGCATCGGCGGCGGCGCAGTCCGCGAAATCGCTGACGTGGTTGTAACTCTCGGGCTGACCCGCCCGCTCGTGGTCACCGACTCGTTCCTCGTCGGTACCGGCGCGGCGGAGCGAATGATCAAAGACCTCACGGCGGCCGGACTGTCACCGAGGCTGTTCCCAGATACCGTCCCCGATCCGACCACCGATTCGCTGGCCGCCGGCCTGCTCGCCATCCGCGAGCACGGCTCGGACTCGGTGATCGGATTCGGCGGCGGCAGTCCGATGGACACCGCCAAGGCGCTGGGTTTGCTCGGCCGGCAGGGCGGGCAGATGCGCGACTACAAGGCTCCGCGCACCAATGTCGGCCCCGCGCTGCCGGTCATCGCTGTCCCGACGACCGCCGGAAGCGGTTCGGAGGCAACGCAATTCGCGGTGATCAGCGACAGCGATAGCGACGAGAAGATGCTGTGTGTCGGGCCCGCGTTCCTGCCCGTCGCCGCGGTGATCGACTACGAGCTGACGGTCTCGATGCCGCCGCGGCTGACGGCCGACACCGGCGTGGACGCGCTCACCCACGCCATCGAGGCCTACGTCAGCAGGAGGGCGAATCCCTTCGCCGACAATCTCGCGCTCGTCGCCGTCGGAGCCATCGGCCGCGTCCTGCGGCGCGCCTACGCCGACGGAGACGATATCGAGGCCCGCGAGCAGATGATGCTCGCCGCCACCACCGCGGGGATGGCGTTCTCGAATTCGAGTGTCGCGCTCGTACATGGGATGAGCCGGCCGATCGGCGCGCATTTCGGTGTCGCGCACGGTCTTTCCAACGCCATGCTGCTGCCGGCCGTCACCGCGTTCTCGGTCGGAGCGGCAGCGGACCGCTACGCCGACTGCGCCCGCGCGTTCGGGGTGGCCACCAGCCTCGACGGCAACGCCACCGCTGCAGGCAATCTCGTCTCGGCGCTGACCGAGCTGTGCCGAGACCTACAGGTGCCCACGCCCGAGGCATACGGCATCGACAGACAACGGTGGCATGAGCTGATCCCGGTCATGGCCGAGCAGGCGCTGATCTCGGGTTCACCCGCCAACAATCCGCGCGTGCCGGCCGATGCCGAGATTCGCGGTCTCTATGAACAGATTTACAGCTGAACCAGCACCCGCCGACATCTCGAGGATGGTCATGACACGTTTGCTCCACATCTCGGCTTCGCCGCGCGGCGAGCAGTCAGAGTCGATCGCATTGGCCGACAGCTTCCTGGCCACCTATCGGGAAGCGCATCCGGACGCGGTGATCGATGAATGGAATCTCTGGGAGACCGACCTGCCGGACATGGGACCAGCCGCCGCGCAGGCGAAGATGAACGCCCTCACCGGCACTCCTCTCACCGACGCTCAGAACACGAGCTGGAATCGGGTGCTGGACACCTTCCGCCGCTTCGACAGCTACGAGCACTACTTGTTCAGTGTGCCCATGTGGAACCATGGGCTGCCCTATGTCCTCAAGCATTTCATCGACGTGATCTCGCAGAACGGTCTGCTGTTCGCCATCGACCAGCAGACCGGCTACCGCGGCCTGCTCGCCGGCAAGAAGGCCGCTGTCGTCTACACGGCCGCCGTCTACCACCCCAGCAGCCCGGACGAATTCGGCGTCGACTTCCACGCCACGTACTTCGACTACTGGCTGCGGTTCGCGGGCATTACCGATGTGGCGCGAATTACCTTCCATGCCAATATGTTCGATGACAATGCTGGCGCGCTCCGGGAGCAGTCGCACCGAGCGGCCGCCATTCTCGGCAAAGGCTTCTGAATCAAACTGGGACACGACCTCAGGTATTAAAACTCGAGCTAGTCGGCGTCCACGAGTACCTTGCGGAGTTGAGCCAGTTCGGCAGCGGAAAGGCCATGTGCGCGCAGCCATTCGCCCGCGCCACCGTGCGTGGTGCGCAATTCGTCGAGGAACCGCATGATCACATCGGGATCGACCCCGAGTATGCCGGTACGCACCGGGGGCAGTCCGTGATACGACGGCAGCGCATCGAGGCGTTGCCGAATGCGTTCCAGCCGTTCGCCGGTGAGCGCGTAATCGGCGGCGATCACCTCGGCGGGCACACCCACCGCATCCAGCACCACGGCCGCCAGCACGCCGGTGCGGTCTTTTCCTGCGGCGCAATGGAAGACGACCGAGTGACGCGCGGAATCGGCAATGATGCGTGCCGCCGCAACGATGGATTCGCCACTGTCGGAGAGGAGTTCGCGGTAGAGGGCGACGAGATCATATTGTCTGCCGTCGGGAACGAGTTCGGCGGCAGTCGCGGCGACGGTGCTCGCCTTGCGCACCGGCAGGTTGACCATCCGCACGGCCGCATTGCCGGTCAGCCTGCCGTAGCCCTCGCGCAGCACCTCGTCCGGGTTGCGCAGGTCGATCAGGGTGCGCAGGCCGACCGGGCCGATGAGTCTGCTCAGGTCGTCCTCAGTGAGATGCTGGGGCGTGCTCGCGCGGTAGACGACGCCGAATCGGGTGGTGCCGCCGCCGACTACCGGAAGACCGCCGAGGTCGCGGACATTGTCGATTTCGGCGAAGTCCACCCATCGCCGCTGCGCATTATCGGTGAACATGGCGCTAGTGGGCTCGGCCCGCGGCGGCTTCATCGGCGCGGCTCAGGCCGCACAGGCCGATGAGGTCTTCGTGCAATTCGAACCACACCGTGTGATAGCTGTCCATGATCGGCCGGGCCACCCAGCTGTGGTCGCCACCGTTCATGCGCTCGACGGCGCGGGTCAGCCGATCGGTGTAGGGCGTGAGGCGGGGCGCGATCGCGCCGATGCGTTCGACCAGCGGTGCGACGCGGTGGTGCAGCGTGCTGAGCCGCGCCAAAATCGCTGCGTCATAGGCATGGTCGGAGTGATCGTTCACCGTACTCGCGTCCTTCATCTGCCATGCCGTGATGACTTCTTTGAGCTCGGCATTGAACTGGCAGAATTCATCGTAGGCCGCGGCGATGACGGTCCGGTCGATGTCGGCGCGCTCGTGTGCCAAGAGTTGGGTCAGTTGTTCGCGGCCGTGCGGGGTCAATCGCACGCCGACCGGTGTGCTGGCACATAGCCCGCGAGTGACGAAATCACCACTGCGGGAGACGGCTTCGGTCTCAGCGATATCGAGGCTCGCGGCGACGGCGTTCGGCTGCACGCGGCCCTTGATGCCGATCAAGCGCAGTATCGCGAGCTCGGAAACCTCGGGTTTCGCCTGGATGGCATTGTGCGCGCCGGTATCCGGAGGGGCTGCTGGTAGTCGCAACACTTCGGCCTCGGAATGCCCTGCTGTTGACGCGGATTCGGTTCGATCGCGGTCGGCCAGGAACTCGGGCAGGCCGGTGGCATCGACCCGCGCCCACTGTGCCAGGCGATCGACGTCCTCGAGCACCGCGGCATCCACCGCCTTTCCGGCCACCTGGCCCGGCCAGACCGTGCCCGCTCCGCCGTCGACGGTGACGAGGCGACCGGCCAGCGCCTCGACAACCCCTGGGCCGCAGCCGACAACACATGGGCGGCCCAGTTCGCGGCTCACCAGCGCGGCATGCGAGGTCGCGCCGCCGAGTTCGGTGACGATGGCCTGCGCCGCGATCATGCCGTGCAGATCGTCCGGGCTGGTCGTCGGGCGCGCCAAGATCACCTGTTCGCCAGCGGCGGAACGTGCTTCGGCTTCGTCCGGATCGGTGACCACCACACCGGCGGCGAGGCCGGGGCAGGCGGATTCACCATGGGCGAGCGGGGTCAGCCCGGTGTCATCGCCGGATGCGGGGCGCAGGACCGTCCGCAGTTGGTCGGCGCTGACCCGGCGCAATGCCTCGTTCACATCGATGAGGCCCTCGTCGACCATCCCGACGGCGGCGCGAACCGCCGCGCGCGCGGAGCGCTTCGCCGGCCGCGACTGCAACAACCACAGCCGGCCGGACTCGACCGTGAATTCGATGTCTTGAATATCGCGGCCGTCGCGCTCGAGGAGTTCGGCGGCGGCGAGCAATTCCCGATGCACATCGGGCAGCGTCGCCGCGAGTTCGTCCAGCGGACGCGGGGTGGTGCGCCCGGACACGACATCCTCGCCCTGTCCGCCGATCAGCCATTCACCGAAGACCGCGCGTTCGCCGGTATTCGGGTTCCGGCTGAACAGCACGCCCGTCCCCGAGTGCGCGTCGAGATTGCCGAACACCATGGCCTGCACCGTGACCGCCGTACCGAGCGTGTCGGAAACGCCACGGGTGCGTCGATAGGTCTTGGCGCGCGCGGAATCCCACGATCGGAACACCGCGGTGATGGCACCGCGCAACTGTTCCCACGGATCCTCGGGCACAATGCCATTCGCATCGCCCAGCACGATTTCCCGATACTGGGTGCTGAACCTGCGCCGAGTGTCACTGGCATACACCGGATTTCGGGTCTCATCGGTCAGTGCCCGCTCGACCGCGTCGGTCATCCCCAGATTCAGGACGGTATCCATCATTCCGGGCATGCTCACCGCGGCCCCGGAACGCACCGAGACCAGCAGCGGCCGCTGCTCGGAACCGAACCGCCGTCCCGTCCCACGCTCCAGTGCGGCGATACCCTCGCGTACCCCGGCCCAGATCTCCGCACCGAGCACCCCGCCATTGGCTCCGAATTCCGCCCAGGCCTCGGTCGTCAGCACGAACGCTGGCGGCACCGGCAGTCCCAGCCCCCGCATGTGATCGACGCTCCACGCCTTCCCGCCGATCCGCTCCCGCGAAAGTCGACACGTCCCATCGAGCTCGACAATGGATGCGTGCCGATCGGAATCGAGCCCTCCGAAGACCGCCTCCGGTCGCTCCACCGACTCCACTCCGATCGTCATGTCACTCCTCACGTTGTCGACAGCCACCAACCCAGCAGGTGACAAGGGCAGATCATCGGTTCGCCGGACCGAGGCTCGGCCGTCCGATCGCCCTGGCGAATACCGCCCCGTTTCCGCGCGCCGCGGGGCAGCGCAATCCCAGATTGCCGCCGCGTAGCGCTGCGGCGTACCGGACGTCCCGGTCAGCAGGATGTGCCGCAGCGATCGCGGCGCCGGATCCGCGGACTACCACGACAAGCCTCGGACACTCCAGCGCACCGGCCAGCCTGGCCGAGGACTGGCGGTTTGCCGCGGTCTTCGCGTGCATGGAGGAGTGGGCCCGAGCCACCGGATGGCGTTCGCGCTGATCAAAACCGCGAGCATGTGCTCACCGGATCACCGCGGCAAACCTGGCCGCTTCAGCGCGCCGACCGGGTCCACGATCAATGCGTCACGCTGCGCCGCAGGTAGTCGGCGGTGATGGAGCGGTGGTCGTCGAGCAGTGCCGTGGGAGTTCCGGTGAAGACGATTTCGCCGCCGTGCTTACCGCCATCGGGCCCGAGATCGATCACCCAGTCGGCCCGCTTGACCACCTCCAAGTCGTGTTCGATGACGATCACCGTATTGCCCGCGTCGACCAGTCGGTCCAGCAGTGCGAGCAGCGTGTCGACGTCGGCCATATGCAATCCGGTCGTCGGCTCGTCGAGCACGTAGATGCCGCCCCTGCGGTGCAGGTGGTCGGCGAGTTTGAGGCGCTGGCGCTCACCGCCGGACAGTGAACTCAGCGAGCGTCCCAGCGTCAGGTAGCCGAGGCCGACCTCGTTCAGTGCACGCAGCGGCAGGTGAATCTTGCTGCCCGCGTTGCCGTTCCAGAAGTCGAGCGCCTGCTCGGCCGTCATATCCAGAATATCGGCGATGGATGCGCCGCGAATCGTGTAGCCGAGCACCTCGGGTCGGTAGCGGCGGCCATGGCAGCTCTGGCAGACGGTGGTGATCGGGTCCATGTACGCCAGATCCGTGAAAATAACGCCAGCGCCGCCGCATTCGCCGCACGCACCCTCGGAGTTGAAGCTGAACAAGCCGGGCTTTACGCCGTATTCCTTGGCGAACAATTGCCGCATCGGGTCCATGATGCCGATGTAGGTGGCGGGACTTGAGCGGCGGGAGGCGGCAATGGCCGACTGGTCGATGGCGATGGTCTGCGGATAGGCGGTGACGAATGCGCAGGACACCAAGGTGCTCTTGCCCGAACCCGCCACTCCGGTGACCGCGGTGAGCACACCGGTGGGGAACCGTGCGGTGACGTTCTTCAGATTGTAGGAGTCTGCGTCGGCGACGGTGAGCCAGCCGGTCGGGGTTCGGTTGCCGCGCTTGATCGGCCGGACGAGACGCAGCCGCTCACCGGTCAGTGTGCCCGAGGTACGCAGCTTTGTGAGCGCGCCCTCGAAGACGACCTGACCGCCGTGTCCGCCCGCGCCCGGCCCCATATCCACGATATGGTCCGCGACGGCGATGACATCGGGGGAGTGCTCGACCACCAGCACGGTATTTCCCTTGTCCCGCAACTGGATCAGCAGCTGGTTCAGCCGCCCGACATCGCGCGGGTGCATGCCGACGCTGGGTTCGTCGAAGATATAGGTCATTCCGGTGAGACTGGAGCCGAGATGCCGAACGACCTTGAGCCGCTGGGCTTCACCGCCGGAAAGCGTGGACGTCTCACGGTCGAGTGAGAGATAGCCGAGGCCCACCTCCGCGATCCGCCGCAACCGGGCAATGGCGGCAGCGGCGATCGGCGCGGCGGGGGTCTGCGCGAGTGCGCTCAGCACCTCGATCAGGTCGGACACCTCGAGGCGGCCGTATTCGGCAATGCCGAGACCATTGATCCGGCTCGCCAATGCGGCGGAGTTCAGTCGTGCGCCACCGCATTCCGGGCAGATCTCCTCGCTGATCACTGCCGTCGCGGCCGCGCGATTCTTATCGCTCAATGCACCGAGGTCGCGTTTGATATAGAGCCGGTCGAAACGTTCCAGCAGCCCCTCGTAGGCATTGCTGCCCATCGATCCGGTCCTATTGAGTCGCGGCACCCGGAACCCGTTGCCGTGCAGGAACAGTTGCCATTGCTCGGCGGTGAAATCGCGTAATGGCATATCCGGATCGAAGAGTCCGGATTCCGCATAGAGCTGCCACTGAAAAGTGCCCACCGCGAAGGGTGCGAAGTTGATGGCGCCCGCATTGAGCGATTTGTCGGTATCGAGCAGCTTGTCCAGATCCGGCCGCACGACATGTCCGAGCCCGCCGCACTCCGGGCACATGCCCAATGGGTCGTTGAACGAATAGTGGGTCGCCGCACCGGCACTGGGCTCGCCGTAGCGCGAGAACAGCACTCGGATGATCGACTGGATATCGGTCATCGTGCCGACGGTGGAGCGGGAGTTGCCACCGATCGGCTTCTGGTCGACCACCACCGCGGGCGCGAGATTGTCGATCACGTCGGCCTCGGGCCGCTCGTACTTGGGCAGCCGGTTACGGATGAACCAGGTGAAGGTCTCATTGAGTTGGCGCTGCGATTCGACGGCGACGGTGCCGAAGACCACCGACGATTTGCCCGATCCGGATACCCCGGTGAAGACGACGATCTTGCCTTTGGGGATGGCCAGGGAGATATTGCGCAGGTTGTTGGCACGGGCCCCGATGATCTGGATGGTGTCTCGGTCTGCGTTCACAATCGCCACGGTAGAGCCGAATGAGGTCAGGATCGGTCCTCATTGGGGGGTCATACTGGGAGCTGTGACCGAAACCGCCGCCCGCCTGCTGCAACTGCTGTCCCTACTGCAGACCCGTCGCGAGTGGACCGGTCCGGAACTGGCCGAACGCCTCGGTGTGACTGTGCGGACGGTGCGGCGCGATATCGAACGGCTGCGTGAATTGGGGTATCCGGTGCACGCGAGCCTCGGCTCGATCGGCGGCTACCGCCTGGCTGCGGGGACCGCGCTCCCGCCGCTGCTGCTCGACGACGACGAAGCGGTCGCGATCACGCTCGGGCTGCGCAATGCCGCACTCGGCGCGGTCGAGGGCATCGACGAGTCATCGGCACGCGCGCTGGTCAAACTCGAGCAGGTGCTGCCCACCCGGCTGCGCCGCCGCGTCGAGGCGGTGCGGTTCGCGACGCTCTCGCTCGGTGGACCCGCGGCCGGACCGCTCATCGACCCCGAAACCCTGGTTGTGCTGGCCGCCGCCTGCCGCGACGGCGAACGCATTCGCTTCCATTACCGCGATAAGGGCGATACCGAAACCCGCCGACTGGCCGAACCGCACAACCTCGTCTCCGCGGGCCGCCGCTGGTACCTGGTCGCCTGGGATATCGACCGCGCCGACTGGCGCACCTTCCGAGTCGACCGCATCGAATCCGCACAACCGATCGGAATACGCAGTACGCCAAGGAAATTACCCACCGAGGACGCCGCAGCCTTCGTCACCGAATCGCTCGCGGAATCCCGCCCGATACGCCGAGTCGTCTTCATCGTGCACGCCCCGGCCCCGGAACTGATCGAAAGCTTCCGCGTCCGCCCCGAGGAAATCGAGCCGATCGACACCAAGACCTGCCTCCTGCGCACCACTGCCGACTCATTGGAATGGACCGCCCTCCGAATCGCCCACCTGGGCCTGGAATTCGAGGTCAGGGAACCACCGGAGATGGCGGAAATGCTCCGCGACCTCGGCGCGAAGTTACTGCGCGCGGCCCACGCGAGCGGATGAAACGGGACATGCTGTGCCGCAATCGGAATCAGCGGCACCGCATCGGCCGAGGCCGAAAGGTCGGGCAGGACCGCCGAGGCGGGGCGGTGCTGGTCAAATCCCACGTCATGCCGAGGCCGCCGACGGTGCCCGGGAGATCGGGCCCCGCCGAGCAGGCCACGACCTCCCGGCCAGCGCGGGCTGCGGCAACGGCGGGCACGAAGTCGGTGGTCGGTGTGCGAATCACCAGCGGGTCATGGTCTCACTCGACTTCTTTTTTCATCTGCGCCGTCAGGATGCGCTGGTAGCCGGAGCCGAAAATTCGGGGCAGCAAATCGATTACGCGGGCGTCGGCACCGATGAGAATCTTGGCCTTGTCCTTGCGGATGCCGCGCAGGATGGTCTTCGCGGCGGATTCGGGTGTCGTCTTGGCCAATTTGTCGAAGTTGGCGGCCAGGGCGTCGCGGTCGCGGTCGCCGCCCGCGCGGGCCTTCCAGGCGATGTCGGTCTTGATCATGCCGGGATGGACGCTGCTGACGCCGACCGGGTAACCTGCGATCTTCATCTCCTGGCGCAGTGCGTCGGTGAAGCCGCGGATACCGAATTTGGTTGCGTTATAAGCGCCCTGGCTCGGACAGGCAGCCAGTCCGAACATGCTGGAGACATTGGCGATATGGCCGTCACCGGATGCGATGACCTGCGGCAGAAAGGCTTTCGTGCCGTACATGACGCCCCAGAAATTGATGCCGACGATCCACTCGAAGTCTTCCCAGCTCAACTCCTCGACATTGGCGGTCAGCGAGACGCCCGCATTGTTGACCACGAGATTGGCCGGGCCGAAATCGGATCGGACCTCGTCGGCGTGTGCGTAGACGGCGGCGCGATCGGTGACATCGAGCCGATAGGCGCGTGCCTCGGCCCCAGCCTGTTCACACAGTGCGACGGTTTCGCTGACATTGGCCAGGTTTCGCCCGGACAACGCCAATCTGGCGCCCTGGCCCGCCAACTCCAGCGCGAGCGCGCGACCGATGCCAGCACCCGCGCCGGTAATGACGACGACCTTGTCCTCAAAGTTCTTCACAGCAGGTGTCCTTGGTTATTTGGTGGTGTAGCCGCCGTCGGCGACGAATTCGGAGCCGGTGCAGAAGCTGGACTCGTCGGAAATGAGGAACAGCACGAGGTTGGCCAGCTCACCCGGCGCCGCGGCACGGGGGAGCGGCTGGTCGTGCACCATCGAGTTGGAGCGGTCGGAGTCGGCGGTCATCTCGGTGGCCACGACACCGGGATGGACCGAATTGACTCGGATTCCGTCGGCGCCGAACTCCTGGGCGGCGGCCTTGGTCATCCCGCGCACCGCCCACTTGGACGCGACATAGCCGAGGATATTGCTGAAGGCGATGATGCCGCCGATCGAGGAGATATTGACGATCGAGCCGCCACCGGCCCGGCGCATCGACGGCACAACGGCCTTCATGCCGAGGAAGACCCCGACCTGGTTCACATCGATGACGCGGCGGTAGTCCGCCTCCGCCAGCCGCTCGATCGGATCGACATGCACGATCCCCGCATTGTTGACCAGACCCCAGACCGGTCCGAAGGTGCGCTCGGCCTCGGCAACAACTGCCGCCCACGCGGATTCGTCGGTGACGTCGAGCGGAACGAACAGCGCGCTGTCACCGAGTTCGGCGGCCACCGCCTTGCCCTCGTCGGCGAGGACATCCGCGATTACGACCGAGGCTCCCTCGGCCGCCAAGCGACGGGCGAATGCGGCGCCCATGCCGCGCGCACCGCCGGTAATGATGACGGTCTTGCCTGCGACTCTGTCCACGTCATACTCCTCAGGGATGTTCGAGATCGGCGATGTACTGGGCGGCGATATAGCCGAACACCATGGCGGGACCGATGGTCGCGCCCGCGCCCGCGTAGCTATTGCCCATGACGGCGGCCGAATTGTTGCCCGCCGCATAGAGTCCGGGGATCGGCGCACCGTCCGCGCGCAGCACCCGGGAGTGTTCGTCGGTGACCAGACCGCCCTTGGTGCCCAGATCGCCGGGCACCATCTCGACCGCGTAGAACGGGCCCTGATCGATCGGCGCCAGGCACGGATTCGGGGTGATGGTGGGGTCGCCGTAGTAGCGGTCGTACGCGGATTCGCCGCGATGGAAGTCCTCGTCGCGCCCGGCGCGCGCGAAGCCGTTGAAGCGCTCGACCGTCGCGGTCAGGGCTTCGGCCGGCACGCCGATCTTGGTGGCGAGTTCGGCCAGTGTATCGGCCTTCTTGATGATTCCGGCGTCGAAATACTTCTGTGGGATGGCCTGTTTCGGGAAGGTGCCCAGGAACAGGTACCGATCGCGAAAGCGCTGGTCCATGATGAAATGTGCGGGCACATGGCCGACACCGGTGGCGTGCCGCTCGTACATGGTGTGCACCACATCGACGTAGCTGGCCGATTCGTTGGTGAACCGCTCGCCCGCGTCATTGACCATGATCGCGCCGGGCTGGGAGCGTTCGGCCAGGCAGAAGAACGGCGGTCCGTCCGGATTGCGCACCGAGGGGCCCCACCAGGCGTCATCCATCAGATCCAGTGCGGCGCCGAGCTTTTCACCCGCCACAATGCCGTCGCCGACATTCTCGGTCGCGCCGACGGTCCAGTCGGTGCTGACCGGCTCGGCGAAGAATCGCTCGCGCATCTCCAGGTTGTGCTCGAAACCGCCAGCGGCGAGCACAACACCGCGGCGCGCGCGGATAACGATCGGCGCACCGTCGCGCTCGGCACGCACACCGACCACCACATCGTCGTCGGTAATGAGATCGGTGAGTGGCGTATTCAGCCAGACCGGCACACCCGCGTCGCGCAGTGCCAGCCACAGCCGCGCCACCAGGGCCTTGCCGAGACTCAGCGGCTGCCGCCCGCGAATGCGGTTCAGCACGGCCTTCGCGCCCACCTTCAGCGCGGTGCGCTTACCCTTCCAGGTCCGCGCGATCATATTCAGATCGTGGAAGTCGCTGACGGTGAACGCGATGCCCTTCGGGCCCGACATGGTCGGCCGGTTGATCAGCTCCATATCCTTGCCGAGCAGACGGCCGTCGACGATCGCGGGTTCGATACTGCGGCCCTGCGCGAGTCCGCCGGGCAGCTCCGGGTGGTAGTCGGAATAGCCACGGTCATAGACGAATTGGAGATGGTTCGTGCGCGCGCCGAGATAGGTGAACATCCGCGGCCCGTTGTCCAGGAAGGCGTCCTGCTTCTCCTGCGGAATCCGGTCGCCGACAACGGATTTCAGGTAGACCCGGGCCAGGTCCGGATTGTCCGGCACACCCTCGCGCACCAGCACCGGATTGTTCGGAATCCAGACACCGCCGCCGGAGCGGGCGGTGGAACCGCCAAAGCTGCCGCTTTTTTCGATCAGCACCACCGAAAGCCCGCGATAGGCGGCGGTGAGCGCGGCCGTCATACCCGCCGCGCCGGAGCCGACGACCACGACGTCGTAGGTGTATTCCTGAGACATCTGGCTCTCCTTCCCTAGTAACCGGCGCCGGTGAGCATGCCGCCGTCGATGACGACCTCGGTTCCGGTGCAATAGCTCGCGGCATCGGAGGCCAGGAAGACCACCGCCTCGGAGACCTCACCGGACTGTCCCCAGCGCGGAATCGGCAGACCGGCGAAGAAGCTGTTGCCGTCGACGCCCGAGCCCGCCGCCGCCGTCATCGGGGTCGCGATGCCGCCGGGATGGATGGAGTTGACCCGGATTCCGTCCTTGCCGAGTTCACGGGCGGCCGATTTGGTGAGTCCGCGAATCGCGAACTTGCTCGCGCTGTAGGCGGAGAGGCCCGCCGCGCCGATGAAGCCCTCGACCGAGGAGATATTCACGATGGCGCCACCGCCGGTCATGGCGGGTGCGGCGGTTTTGATACCGAGCCAGGTGCCGGTGACATTCACCGTCATGATGGTGGTGAAGTCGGCCAGGCTCATCTCGGCGATGCGCTGGAAGCGCAGCATGCCCGCATTGTTGACGAGCACATCGAGTCCGCCGAACTCGTCCACCGCGCTCCGCACCGCGGCGGCCCAGTCCGCCTCGCTGGTCACATCGTGGTGCACATAGCGCGCGCCGGTCTCGGCGGCGAGCTGTTCGCCCTGCTCGTCGAGGACATCGCCGAACACCACCCGCGCGCCCTCGGCGACGAAGCGGCGGACGTGTTCGGCGCCCATTCCGCGCGCTCCGCCGGTGATCAGCGCGACCTTGTCATCGAGTCGACCCACTGCAGGTCCGTCCTTTCTGCGGCGTCGGTTCGATCGCCGTGTCGAATTCGACGCTATGGGCGCGAGGCCGACGCGCCCGGAGCCAGTCCCATCCACCGAGACATGCACCTGACCTCAACGAGAGCATCGGAAATATTTCTACTAGGCATATTGAGAAATGGAGGCAATGCATGAAGTTCTCGATGATCTTCGAGGCGCAGATGACCAACCCGTCGGCCGATCACGAACGGCAGGTCCTGCGCGACTGCGTCGAGCAGGCGGTACTGGCCGAGGAGATGGGTTTCGACACCGTCTGGGCGGTCGAACACCACGGCCTGAAGTGGTACGCGCATATGAGTGCGCCGGAGATCTTCCTGACCTGGGTGGCCGCGCGCACCGAGCGGATCCGCATCGGCCACGGCGTGGTGTGCATGCCGTTCAACTTCAACCACCCGGTGCGCGCGGCCGAACGCGCGGCCATGCTCGATGTGCTCTCCAACGGGCGGGTGAATCTCGGCGCGGGCCGCGGCGCCACGCCGCAGGAGACCTCCATGTGCGGTGTCGATCCCGACCGCACCTATCAGGAGGTGGAGGAGTCGCTGCGCATCATCGGCAAGGCCTGGCAGGATCCGGAGGGCGAATTCGAATGGCACGGTGAGCTGCTCGATATCGATCCGCATCCGATGCTGCCGCGTCCGGTGCAGCTGCCGCATCCGCCGCTGTTCATGGCGTGCACCAAGAAGGACACCCTGAAGCTGGCCGCCGACTACGGAATCGGTGCGCTGGTACTGGGCTTCGCGGGTGTGGAGGAGATCGCCGAACTGCGCCGCACCTACGATGCCGCCATTGCCGAGCGCACCGGGGAGAAGTTCGTCTCCACCGTAGTCAACGACCACTTCGCGGCGCTGTGCCCGACGATCGTGCTGGACGACCGGGAGAAGGCGCAGCAGATCGGTGCGCGCGGCCAGCGGTTCTTCGCCCAGTCCATCAAGCACTGGTACGGCGCGGGCCCGGTGCCGGACGAGGCCATCGACCCGACCGTGGACGAGATGGCCCGCATTCGCGAGGCCGCCGATGAGCATGTGGCATACCTGCACGAGGCGAAGATTCCGGTGAAGGCCGGGGCCACTTCGGTTTTCAATGCCGAACACGCCTACGGCAGTCCCGAGGACGCCATCGCCTACGTCGAGCGGCTGCAGGCGGCCGGTGCCGACGAGATCCTGTGCCTGATCCAGATGGGCACCGTGCCGCAGGAGGCCTGCCTGGAGACGATTCGGCACTGGGGCGAGAAGGTCATCCCGCACTTCCGCAAGAGCTAGTCAGAACTGAATTGGCAAGGAGCAGACAATGATCGATCTGACCGGCAAGGTAGCGCTGATCACCGGCGCCGCGCGGGGACAGGGTGCCGAGGAGGCTCGGCGTTTCGCCGCGGCGGGTGCCAGCGTGGTATTGACCGACGTGCTCGAAACCGAAGGTAAGGCCGTTGCCGAATCCATCGGCGCCGCCGCGCGTTTCGTGCGCCATGATGTGAGCAGTGCCGATGACTGGGCGGCCGCGGTGCAGACCGCGGTGACCGATTTCGGCAAGCTCGATGTGCTGGTGAACAATGCGGCGATCTACACGACGAAGGCGCTCACCGAGACCACTGTCGAGGAGTTGGAACGCATTCTGCGGATCAACCTGGTCGGCGCGTTCATCGGCATGCAGTCGGTCGTCGGCCCGATGGCGGCAGCGGGCGGCGGTTCGATCGTCAACATCTCATCGCAGGCCGGATTGCAAGGGCTGATGGGGCATTCCGCCTACGGTGCGTCCAAATGGGCACTGCGCGGGCTGACGAAGACGGCGGCGCTGGAGCTCGGTCCGGCGGGGATCCGGGTCAATTCGGTGCATCCCGGCCCCATCGCCACCCCGATGATCGGCCATCTCGGCCTCGGCACCGGGCCGGGCAGTTTCCCCGCGCTGCCGCTGGGACGGGTCGGCCTGCCGTCCGAGGTGGCGGATCTGGTGGCGTTCCTGGCTTCCGATGCCGCGGCTTTCATCACCGGTGCGGAATTGGCCATCGACGGCGGATTGTCCGCGGGACAGTTCATTCCGCCCGGCGCGATGCCGCCGGTCGGCGCCACCGGCGAGCGGTGAGGTACCGGCGATGCCGCTGAAGCCCGAGGCGCGGGCGATCGTCGATGTGGCTTCGGCGTCGTTCCCCGCATTGGGCACCGAGGTGCTCGATGCGGCACAGGCGCGCCGGATCCTCGCCGCTCGTCCGGCTCCTCCGGTGGCGCCGGTTCCGGTCGACCAGGTCGAAGAGCGGATGGTGCCCGGGCCCGCCGGAGCGCCGCCGGTGCGGGTTCGCCTGTATCGGCCCGCGGGCACCTCGTTGCCGATCGTGGTCTTCTTTCACGGCGGCGGGTTCGTGATCTGTGGCCTGGACAGTCATGATCAGCTGTGCCGAGCCATGAGCAACGGTGTCGGCGCGATCGTGGTATCGGTGGACTATCGGCAGGCGCCGGAACACCGCTTCCCGGCGGCGGCCGAGGATGCCTATGCGGTACTGGAATGGGTTGCGGCCCAGGCGAATACATTCGGCGGGGAGCCGGACCGGATCGCGGTCGCCGGGGACAGCGCGGGCGGGAATCTGGCCGCGGTGACGGCGCTGATGGCGCGCGATCGCAATGGGCCCGATATCGTCCACCAACTGCTGGTCTATCCGATGTTGGATCCGGCACGTGACACCGCGTCCTACCGGGACAATGCCAACGGGTACTTCGTCACCGATGACCATTTGCGGTGGTACTGGGAGCAATATCTCGGATCCGACGGCGATGCGGCCAACCCCTACGCGGCACCGCTGCGTGCCACCGACCTCTCCGGGCTGCCGCCCGCCTATGTCATTACCGCCGAATTCGATCCGCTGCGTGACGAGGGTGAGCAGTACGGCGCTCGGCTCCGCGAGGCAGGTGTCGAGACCGTGCTGATCCGCTACGACGGCCAGTTCCACGGCTTCTTCACCATGGCCGACAGCCTGCCCGATGCGAAAGAAGCCACCGCCCAAGCCTTTTCCGCACTCCGCCGTGCATTGGAGGTCCAATGAGTGCACCATCGCGCAGCGATTCGATCAAGGATGGGACGGTCGAACGACTCGGCACGATTTTCCCCGTCGACAATCTCACCGCCGCCATCGATCTGCTCACCGCGGTATTGGGCACCACCGCGACATTCGTCGACGGCAACCGGTGGGCGCAGTTCGATATCGGTCCGACCCGAGTCATGCTCGCGGGTGCCGATGAGCGTGATATCCCATCCCTTGCGGTCAAGGTCGGCGATCTGGACGCCACCCTCGCTCGTCTCCGGGCCGCCGGATTTCCGGCCGACGAGCCGGTGACCGGGCCGCACGAACGACGCACCGCGGTCCGCCCGTCTCTCGAATCACCGTGGGCGATAGTTCTTTACGAACCCGCTCCCGCGAATCGTCCGACTGGATAGCCGCGCATCGCCTGGGCCGTGTGGCTCAGCTGACTTCGCGCACCACCGTCCATTCGCTACCGTATGGGTACCGTTCCATACGGTAGCGAATGGAGGTTGGGTCGTGGTTCGAAACATCCATCAGCGGGAGTATCCGGTGCCCGCGGAGCAGGTCGGCGCGCTGCTCGCCAGGGCCGCCGATCCGAACAGTCCGGTGTGGCCGCCCGGCTGGCCCGCGCTGGTGCTCGACCGGCCGCTCGGCGTCGGGGCCGACGGCGGCCACGGGCTCATTCGGTATCGGTGTACCGAGTGGGTGCCGGGTCGCCGCGTGCAGTTCACCCTCGCACCCGGGTCGTTGCTCACCGGCACGCACACCTTCGACGTGCTGGATGGCAAGTGGCCGGACAGCAGCATCCTGCGCCACGAGATCGACGCCCGCCTGCATGGGATGGGCTACATCCTGTGGCCGGTCGCGATCCGCTGGATACACGACGCCATGATCGAGGCAATCCTCGATAGAACCGCCGTCTCGCTGGGGCATCCGCCCGTTACTGCGGTCCGCCCATCGCGGTGGGTCACCTTTCTGCGCAAGGTCATGTCCCGTCGCGCGACCGCCGCGCTCGCGGATTCGACCGCGTAGGCACGCCCAATCCGTTCAGCAGCAGGGTCAGCAGCCGGTCCGCCTTGGCGGCCGGGTTCGGTGTGTCCTAGGCGGCCCAGGCAATGGCGCCCGCGCAGTACAGTCGTCACATGGCACTGTCGGCGCAGGACCGAATCGAGATCGGCGATCTGATCGCACTGCACGGTCACCTCATGGACGCGGGTGAGCTGGATCGGATGGACGAGCTGTTCACCGCCGGAATCACGTACGACCTCAATGATTTCGGATCGGGGGAGCTGCGCGGAATTCCGGCGCTGCGGGAGGCGGCGGTCGCACTCGGTGACGGGAATCCGGTCGGACACCACATTACGAATGTGGTCATCACCGAGACGGACGGCGCGGTTCGGGTGCGGTCGAAGGGGATCGGGATCCACGCTGACGGGAGCAGCCGCAGCGTGGAATACGACGATACGGTCGTGCGCGAGGCGGCTGGCTGGCGCATCTCCTATCGCCGGGTGATCCTGCACGGAGCGCCGCTCGGTGGTCGCGTGACCAAGTCTGCCTAGGGCGGAGAACATACGCCGGCCTTGTTTTATCGGCGACACATTTGTTAGCTGTATGCGGACGGTCGCGCGTTGATATCGTCGCGCCCATGTCGGACACACGGGACGCTCATCTCGAAGCCGAGCCTCCCGCCGACCATCAGGTGGGGGCGGCTGATGCCAGGCTGACCGGACCGGATCCGGAGCATCGGGCATTGCCGGACAAGATCGAGGTCGACGATGAGGAACGGCCCGCCCGGGTACTGCATGGGTGGGCCGAGGGGGTCGTGGCGACGGCCGCCTTCGCGGTCGCACTGCTGGTGCTGTGGCAGGTGTTCCGGCCATTGGCACAGGGCAGTCAGTACTACCTGGTGATCTTCCTGGCCGGAACGCTGCCGGTGGTGTTCCTGGCCTATCGGTCCGGGCTGCGCTGGCTCGAGCGCGGGGCGGGTCCGGGGCCGATCGATTGGCTGCTGGCCCTGGTCGCGCTGGTGGTATGCCTGTATCCGGTGCTGCCGATGGGGATCGGGTCCGGTGGTGGCGGTTATGACGCGTTCCTGGATCGGCAAGGGTTGTTCGATCCGGTCGATATCGCCATGGGCACGGTGCTGTTGGTGTTGGTGCTGGAGGCTTGTCGGCGCACCACAGGGTGGGTGTTGCCCGCGGTATGCCTGGTTTTCATCGCGTATGGCTATTACGGCGGCTACCTGCCGCAGCAGTGGACCGTCGCGCACGCCGGACTCGACTTCGGGCAGATCGTCGATGCGCTGTACAACTCGGGCAGCGGGTTCTACGGCACACCACTGGATGTCGCGGCCAGCTATATCGTGCTGTTCACCCTCTACGGTGCGGTACTCGAATTCTCGGGTGCGGCACAGTTCTTCGTCGATCTTTCGGTCACGGCATTCCGGCGCTCGCGCGGTGCCGCCGGACGCACCACGGTCGCCTCGGGATTCCTGCTCGGCACCGTCTCCGGATCGGGCACCGCGACCGCGGTGACGGTCGGCGCGGTCACCTGGCCGATCCTGCGCCGCGCCGGATATCCGCCGGAACAGGCGGCGGGGGTACTCGCCGCGGCGGGTGTCGGCGCGATCCTGTCACCGCCGACACTGGGCGTCGCCGCATTCATCGTCGCCGAATACCTCGACGTCTCCTATGTCACGGTGCTGGGCTGGGCGATGATCCCAACGCTGCTGTACTACCTGGGGATTCTGCTCGCGGTCGAGATCGATGCGCGTCGGCTCGGCACCGGGCAGGTCGAGATCGGCGTCGGCTCGGTATGGCGGCTGCTGGCCCGATTCGGTTACCACTTCCTATCTTTGATCGCGATCGTGGTGCTGCTGCTGATCGGCGTGAGCGCCGCCAAGGCCGTCATATACGCCACCGCACTGGCCTTCGTGCTCGCCTTCCTCGACCCCCGCATCCGGGCCCGGGCGCGCTCACCGCGCCGGATCTTCCACATGCTCGGCAGCGGTGTGCGTTCGGCGCTGCCGGTGGTGGCGGTGTGCACATCGGCGGGGGTGATCACCGCGATCGCCACCAAGACCGGGCTCGGCGCGCAGTTGGCCTCGGTGCTGGTGAGTGCGGGAAAGGCGGTGTCGGACAACCACACCGTGGTGCTGGCGTGCACGGTGGTGCTCGCCGCGATCGCACTCGCGCTGCTCGGGCTCGCGGTACCGGTGACCGCGTCGTTCATTATCGGCTGGGCGATCATCGGTCCGGCACTGCTCGCGCTGGATGTGTCCGCGCCCGCAGCGGCCATGTTCGTCTTCTACTACTCGGTGCTGTCCGAGGTGACGCCCCCGACCGCGCTGGCGGCGGTGGGCGCGGCGGCGATCACCGGCGCGCGTGCGGTGCCGACGATGTGGCAGGCGCTGAAGTACGCGCTGCCCGCCTTCCTGGTGCCGATCGTCTTCGTACTCAGCGGACCCGGTGAATATCTGCTCGGGCACGGGCCGGTGCTCGGTGTGCTGTGGACGACGATCGTGGCCGGTATCGGCGTGGCGGCGCTGGCCGTGGCGACCGGCGGCTGGATGCTCGGCATCGGCTCGGCCGGGATCGCGGCCCGGTTGCTCGCCGCGGTGGCCGGTCTGGCCCTGTTGTACCTGGAGCCCGGCGCACTCGTCGTCGGTCTGGTCGCGCTGACCGCGGCCGTCGGGGTCACGCTGCTCTCCCGAAGGAGGACGACTTGAGAAGAGTTGCCATAGGATTCGCCGTTGCCGTGCTGTCGGCCGGATTGCTGGCCGGATGCGGGGGACGCCGAGACACGCCGCAGTCCGATACCGGTGGCGCGGTCACCTGTGAGGTGAAGGACGACACCCGCGTCGGCATCGCGACGGGCAATTCCACCGGCGTGTACTTCGCGCTCGGCAACGCATACGCCGAACAGGTCTCGCAGGCCACCGGCGGCAAGGTGAAGGCGACCGCCGCCGAAACCGGTGCGTCGGTGCAGAACATTCAGCAGTTGGTGGCCGGCACCTATCAGGTCGCGTTCGCGCTCGCCGATACCGCCGCCGACGCGGTCATGGGCAATGCCAGCTTCGACGGCAAAAAGCAACCGGTGCAGGCGCTTTCGCGGCTCTATCCGAATTACACCCAGGTGATCGTGCGCACCGGCGCCGAGATCGAATCGGTCGCCGATATGCGCGGCAAACGGGTCTCCACCGGCTCGCCGAAGTCCGGTACCGAGGTGATCGCCCAGCGCGTACTGCAGGCGGCCGGGCTGAATCCGAACACCGACATCTCGCCCCAGCGTCTGGATCTCACCAAAACGGTGGACGGTATGAAGGACGGCTCCATCGACGCCATGTTCTTCTCCGGCGGCCTGCCCACCCCGGGCATTACCGACCTGCTCACCTCCACCAAGGGCAAGGTGCGCTTCCTCGATATCGCCGATATCTCCGGCAGCATGCACGCGGTGAATCCGGTCTACGAGGAGGGCACGATTCCGGCCACCGTCTACGGGCTGACCGCCGATGTGAAGACCATTGTCGTGCCGAATCTGCTGCTGGTCCGTGACGATCTCGACGCGAATCTGGCCTGTGTGCTCACCAGAACCCTCTTCGATCGCAAATCCCAACTGGAACAGGCGAATTCGGCCGCGAAAGGGATCAGCCGCGATACCGCGACGATTACTGCGCCGGTGACATTGCACCGTGGGGCGGTACATGCGCTGACGAAGTGACAGTGCTCAGGACACCAGCGCTCCCGTCAGAGCGCGGGCTGTATCGACGGTGGCGGCGATGAATTCCTCGCGTTCGGGTTTGGTCGTCGATGCGCGCAGCGGCCCCAACTGGACCTCGTAGGCCGCCACGCCCGCGGCATCGAAAACCGGTGCGGCGAGATAGCTCAGCGGCAGTACGGCCTCGGAGTCGAGCTCGGCCCTGGTGAACGGTCGCGAGGTGAGAAATGCGAGGCGGCGCAGGGCCCGGGTCCGCAGGTGCGGCTGCACGAGTTCGGTGCCCATGGCACCGAGGAGGTCGGCGAGGAGTTCGACCGTGCCCGCATCGTCGGTGCGCGGGCGGAACAGGGCAACGCCGCGATCGCGAACGAGGGTGAGCAGGCCGCTTGCGATGCGGCGGTCCGCGTCGGGCGCGGTGGCCAGCCAGGTGTTCTGTTCGGTGGCCGAACGCCATGGCATCACGCTGGCCCCGGCCGGAAATTGCAGCGGGATGCGATGGCCGACCGGGATGCCGGGGACGACGCGTTCGGGCCCGTGGCGCACATCGAGGACCGTGAGGTGCTCGGGCTCGATCCGGCTGAGGGTAGCGCCGTAGTCGGTGCGGACGGTGAGTTCGGTGAGGATATCGCCGAGCGCGCGCGGCAGCGCGGGTCCGTGCAGATTCGCCAGCGCCGGACCGAGGCCGTAGCCGCGGTTCGGATCGCGCCGCACCCAGCCCGCCGAATCCAGTTCGGCGAGAATCGCGGTCGCGGTGGCGCGGGCGATATCGAGGCGGTCCGCGATGCCCGCGACGCTGATCGGCTCCGGGGTCGCGGCGAGCAGCGACACGATATCGATGACGCGGCGGGTTGGCGGGGACGGGGACCGGTCGGACATGGACAACCTCTTGTGCGGTTCGGTGGAGCGGTTCTACGATGACGAATATTACGACAAGCAGTGTCGAATATTCGACAGTTGTGGAGTGCGCATGATTCTGGACAGATTCCGAATCGACGGACAGGTCGCCGTCGTCACCGGCGCGGGGCGCGGCCTCGGCGCGGCGATCGCGGTGGCCTTCGCGGAGGCGGGCGCGGATGTCGTCATCGCCTCCCGCACCAAGAGCCAGCTGGACGAGGTCGCCGAGCAGGTGACGGCCGCGGGCCGTCAGGCCCATGTGGTGCCCGCGGACCTGAGTGATATCGAGGCGACCGCCGGGCTGGCCGCCGCGGCCGTCGAACGCTTCGGACGCCTCGATATCGTGGTCAACAATGTCGGCGGCGCGCTGCCGTGCCCATTGCTCGACACCACGCCGGACGCGCTGGTGCAGGCGTTCAACTTCAACGTGACCAATGCGCACGCGCTGGTACGTGCGGCAGTGCCCAAGATTCTCGAAACCGCCGGTGGCGGTTCGATTCTCAATATCACCTCGACCATGGGGCGACTGCCTGGGCGTGCTTTTGCGGCGTACGGGACGGCGAAAGCGGCGCTGGCGCACTACACGCGGCTGGCGGCAATGGATCTGAATCCGCGCATCCGGGTGAATGCCATCGCACCGGGCTCGATTCTGACCTCCGCGCTGGAGATCGTGGCGGGCAACGATGCGATGCGTACGGAGCTGGAGGCGAAGACGCCACTGCACCGCATCGGTGAACCCGAGGATATCGCCGCCGCCGCACTGTATTTGGTGTCGCCAGCCGGAAAGTACGTCACCGGTAAGGTGCTCGAGCCCGATGGCGGTCTGATCGCGCCCAATCTCGACCTGCCACTTCCGGATCTGTCATGACCTACCGCGTAGTCCAATGGGGCACTGGCAATGTCGGCGCGCACGCACTGGCCGGTGTGATCGCTAATCCGGATCTGGAATTGACCGGGGTATGGGTTTCGGGTCCGAAGAAGGACGGGGTGGACGCGGGAACCATTGCCGGACTGGATCATCCGGTCGGCGTCACCGCGACGACCGATACCGAGGCGATACTGGCGTCGAAACCCGATTGCGTCGTGTATTGCTCGATGACCGATAACCGTCTGCTCGAGGCGGTCGAAGATCTGCGCAGGCTGCTCAGTGCCGGAATCAATGTGGTCGCGTGCGCTCCGGTGTTCTTCCAGTACCCCTACGGTGTGCTGCCGGATGAGCTGCTGAAGCCGATCCAAGATGCTGCGGCACAAGGGAATTCGTCGCTGTGGGTCAATGGCATCGATCCGGGTTTCGCCAATGATCTCCTGCCGCTGGCGCTCGCGGGCACCTGTCTGCGCATCGACCAACTGCGGTGTCTGGAGATCGTCGACTATGCCAGCTACGACAACCGTGAGGTCATGTTCGACATCATGGGTTTCGGCAAACCGCTCGACGAGATCCCGATGTTGTTGCAGCCGGGGGTGCTCTCGCTGGCCTGGGGCGGCACCGTGCGTCAATTGGCGGCGGGCATCGGCGTCACTCTCGACGCCGTCACCCAGACCTACGAACGCATTCCGGCGCCGGATTCCTTCGATATCGCCACCGGCCATATCGCCGAAGGGACCGCGGCCGCACTGCGTTTCGAGGTGCGCGGCATGGTCGGGGACCAGGTCGTGACGGTGCTCGAACACGTCACGCGCCTGCGCCCCGACCTGTGCCCGGACTGGCCGCAACCCGCCCACCACGAGGGCTCCTACCGCGTCGAGATCACCGGCGAACCCAGCTACGCCATGGACCTGGTCACCTCCAGTCGCAATGGCGACCACAACCACGCGACGCTACTGGCCACAGCCATGCGCATCGTCAACGCGGTCCCGGCGGTCGTCCAAGCCCCAGCGGGCATCCTCACCGCACTGGACCTGCCCCTGATCACCGCCCCCGCAACCCGCCCACCCGGGTAACCCGATGCTCCACATCCTGCGATAGGGCCCGATAGGGGCGCGAACCAATAAACCCCAGGTCAGCAGATTCTCTTCGAATCCGCTGCATGTCAAGCTGTTTCGGCGCTGCTGGCGGCAACCACGTCCGGCCCGGGCGTTGACGCGGTTGACAAGGTGGTGCTGGCCTGGGGCTGAGGGAACCAACCGCACGGACTCTCGACAACAGGTCACGGAAGGTATCGGCCGAACCGTAAACAGTCGTTTTCGAGCGCATTTGCCAACCATGGCAAGTTCTGCGCGCTCGGCTTTACTTGGTGCGGTGACGTCTCTCTCCACCACTGTCCATGCGTTGCCCCCGATGGTCTCCGGCCGCCTCCGCAACACCAAACGCTATCTCACCGACCCGATTACGTTCCTCTCCGACGCTAGGTCCCAGCACGGTGACGTGTTTCGGTTCCAGCTGATCAACGGGGTCATGGTCGGCGTTACGCATCCCCACCACATCAAGTACATCTTGCAGGAACGCACGGTGAACTTCACCCGCGAGACCGAGATGTACGACATCCTGGAGCTGTTCGCGGGCCGCGGGCTGGCGACCATCGCCGACCACGACAAGTGGCGACATAACCGGCGCCTCGTGCAACCCGCCTTTCACCACAAGAAGATCAACGCGCTCACCGAGATCATGGTGGCCGAGATCGACGCCATGTGCGACGAATGGGCCGAACACGCCCGAGCCGGCCGAACGATCGATATCGGCCAGCAGATGAGCCATCTCACATTGCGGATCGTAGTGCGGGCTCTGTTCGGGATGGATCCGCAGGGACCAGAGGTTACCGGTTTCTCCAACGCGACACAGCGGGTGAACGACGAACTGGGAAAGTTCATCCGGATGCCGTTGATCCCCTTGCAGTTTCCAACTCCGAGCCACCGCCGCTTCTGGCGGGCGCTCGGTGAGATGGATGCCATCGTCTACTCGGTGATCGACCAGCTCCGCGACAACGACAACGGCGGATTGCTGGCCATGCTCGTGAACGCCACCGATGCCGAGACCGGCAAGAACTTCACCGACAAGGAGTTGCGCGACGAGGTCGTCACCATGCTCTTCGCCGGTCACGAAACCAGCTCCTCGGCTCTGACATCGGCCATTCTGTTCCTGCAACTGCATCCGGAGGTGCGTGAGCGGCTGCGTGACGAAGTCGACACCGGATTGCCCGGCGATCACGCCACCATGGCCGACCTGCCCGGGTTGGCCTACAACAAGCAGGTGATCGATGAAGTGTTGCGGCTGATGCCACCGGCGTGGATGGGACAACGCCGCGCCCGCGAGGACGATGAGATCGGGGGCCACGTCATCCCGGCAGGTACTCCGGTGATGTTCAGTTACTATCACGCACACCGCAATCCCGAGGTTTGGGATCAGCCGGACACCTTTGACCCGGACCGCTTCGCAGCCGACGCGGTCGCCGCTCGTGACCGGAACATCTACCTGCCCTTCGGTGCGGGTGGACACCTCTGCATCGGCAACGCGTTCGCGATGATGGAAATGCAACTCGCGTTGTCGACCATCATGCGGCGGTTCGAGTTGACCATCGAGAACCCGAACCCCACTCCGGCTACGGCGATCACCCTCAACGCCAAGTTCCCGCTGATCGCATCCCTGACCGAACGCGGATAGCGCGCCCGTCCCGCGTGCCCCTACTGGGTGCTGTCTCGAAGTGGTGAGGGCGGGCCCGCGGCCCGCCCACCCGAAGACCTCAC
Source organism: Nocardia sp. NPDC005998 (assembly GCF_040614395.1). Classification (NCBI taxonomy): domain Bacteria; kingdom Bacillati; phylum Actinomycetota; class Actinomycetes; order Mycobacteriales; family Nocardiaceae; genus Nocardia; species Nocardia sp. NPDC005998. Next base: position 71,982 of record NZ_JBEXUI010000040.1, read on the forward strand.
CCACACACCAACGTGGGCAACAACTTCCACGAACACACTGAGGGGTGGCACCGCAACGGTGTCACCCCTCACTTCACTTCGAAACACGCGCCAGCTCAGTAGCTGAACATGCCCGTAGCGCGCCTAACCGCACTACCTACCGTCTGTTAGACGTGTCAGCGCCGTCCCCGGAAGGTGCGGCGTAGGTCGCCGGTCCATTGGTCGGGGATCTCCCAGGGAATGAAGTGGCCGCCGTGGTCGTGGACGGTGAGGTTGACGTGGTTGTACCACTGGGCGCGGTCGCTGGCGCGAAAGTGTTCGACGCGTTGGGCGGTGCTGATGCCGGGTGGGTTCTCGTAGCCAACGAAGGTGATGCCGGTGGGGGCCTGCACGACCGGGAGACGGTCGTGGGAAGGCGTCCAGGGGTAGCGGTTGTGGTTGGCGTAGAGGCGTATCGAGGTGCCGATGGTGTTGGTGGCCCAGTAGATCGTGGCGTGCGTGAGGAGATCGTCTCTGCTGAACACGGTTTCGATGTCGCCGCCGTTGTCGCTCCATTTGAACCAACGTTCCAGGATCCAGGCCAGCATGCCCGCCGGGGAATCGGACAGGGCGTGGGCGAGGGTGCTCGGGGCGAGCAGGTGTGCGGCCAAGTGGACGGCGAAACGCTTGTCCAGCTCCACGATTCGTGCGCGTACCTCCGCGGGCAGGCCGTCGGGAATCGGCAGGCCGCCGCTGAAATCCCAGGCGCGATCGCCGTTGAACAGGGTGAGTTTCAGTCCAGATCCGATGTGGATGGCATATAACTCGTCGGCGTACTTGTGGCCGAGCTGCGCGGTGACCAGCGCGCCCACGTCGCAGCCGGCGGCACCGTATTTCTGGTAGCCCAGCACATCGGTCATGAGCGTGTGCCAGAGGTCGGCGACCTTCCAGAAGTTCACATCCGGGCGGTTCGCCAGCGGGCTGGAGAACCCGAAGCCGGGAAATGAGGGCACGATCACGTCGAACGCCTCGGCCGGATCACCGCCGTGCGCCCCCGGATCCGCCAGCAAGTCGACGACCTTGGACCAGTGCCAGAACGTCCAGGGCCAGCCATGTGTCAGAATCAGCGGCGTCGGATTCGGCCCGACGCCGGGCCTGCGCATGAAATGCACTGGTACACGGTCGATTTCGACCTTGAAATGCTGGTAGGTGTTGATCTCGGCTTCGGCGGCGCGCCAGTCGTATCCGCTGCGCCAGTAGTCCACGAGCTCCTGGAGATAGCCGCGAGGCACGCCGTAATACCAGTCTTCATTGCCGACATCAGCGGGCAGGCGAGTCAGATCCAGGCGCTGCCGCAGGTCGGTGAGCACGCTGTCGGGGAAGTGAATCTTCGTCGGCGTCAAGGGGAACGGTCGGACATCGTGGGTTCTGTCGCTCATCTGGCCTCCTGCCGTTTGGTGTCGACCTTACATAAGTAGCTTATTTAAGCAACTTTTATAAGTCTCGGATATAGTTGCTCGTGTGGACGACATCGACGATTTCGACGTGGACGCCTTCGCCGCAGCAATCGAGGACTTCAACCGCGTCTACATCCGCATCCCGGTACGGGAGAAGCTGCCGTTCACCACACTGTCGGTGCTCGACACCCTGGCTCATCGGGGCCCGGCGCGGCTGACCGATCTGACCGAGACCGAGCAGATGACCCAGCCGGGCATCACTCAACTCATCACGCGCTTGGAGCGCGACGGGCTGGTGCTGCGCCGCCGTGACCCTGGCGATGGACGGGCCGTGATCGTGCACCTCACCGAGGCAGGCCGGCAGGTCCGGCAAACCCGCCACGACGACCGGGTCCGGTACCTGGTTCCGATGGTCGCCGAGTTGAGCCCCGCACACCGACGGGCACTCGCCGCCGCGCTGCCTGCCCTCACCCGACTCGCCCAGCTGGAGCGAGAGCGCTGACGCGCAGGATCTACCCGGCGACCTACCGCTAGTGCCGTTTCAAGCAACGTACGGTAGGAAATCGGGCAGTCGGACCTTGGAGTTGACGGCGAAGTCTCGTTTGGGTTGGGCGTGTTGGTTGCG
>NZ_JBEXUI010000041.1:0-73675 GCF_040614395.1 Nocardia sp. NPDC005998
TGGACTTCAGACGTGAGCTCTTCCTATGTGTGCTGTGGGCGCCAGGCGTGCGGTGGGCGCCAGGCGTGCTGCGAGCGCCAGGCGTGCTGTGGGCGCGTGCTGTGCTGTAGGCGCGTGCCGTGCTGCGACCGCGTGCCGTGCTGCGACCGCGTGCCGTGCTGCGAGCGCCTGATGGTGCCACGATCGCCCGACGGGCCTGTGCATCGGTCGCCTGCGACATCCAGCAGCGCCGACGGCGTGCGCGTGCGGGCCAATAGCATGGGTGCCATGGTGGAGTTCGCGATGCTGGTGATCGTCGGCGGCGCGCTGGTGGCGATGGTCATGATCTACCTGCGCGGGCGCAGCGGGTTCCGGGTGGCGAATCCGGAGTCGGGGACGCTCTATGTCACCGGGGTGAGTCCGCGGCCGGATGCGACCGGTGCGCAGTATGTGACCATCACCGGCAATCTGACGGGCCCGTCGGTGCCCGGGACCGTGGTCTACGGCCGTATGGCCTGGGATGTGAACGATTGGCCTGCCATCGGCGATCTCATCCCGGTCGTCTATCCGTCCGGCAAACCCGAACGCTGGCAGCTCTCGCGCCCGGGCGCGCGTCCGGGGCTCGGTTCCTGACCTGGTCGTAGGCCCGACCAACGGCCTCGGCGGAGTCGGCGGCCTGGGCGGCAAGACCACTCGATCGGGTTGTTGCCGTGCGACTGCTGGGCCGGTGGGAGGATGCCGGTATGGATGCGAAGGACACCGAGCTCGTCATTCGAACTGCTCGGCCGGATGAGTACGACGCGGTCGGTGACCTGACGGTGCAGGTCTACGTCGGTGAAGGTTATGTGCGCGCCGGTAGCCCCTATGTCACCCAACTCGCCGATATCGCCCATCGCGCCGACGCGGCCCAGGTGCTGGTCGCCGTGCACGGCGACCAGGTGGTCGGCGCGCTGGCGGTCGCCCGGCCCGGAACGCCCTATGCCGAGATCGCCCGGCCGGGTGAGCTGGAGTTCCGCATGCTCGCCGTGTCGAAATCGGCGCGCGGCCTCGGCGCGGGAACGGCATTGATACGCACCGTCATCGAACTGGCCCGTGCCGAATCCTTTGACGCCGTGGTACTTACGACCATGCCCGCCATGGTCGACGCGCGGCGGATCTACGACCGCTTCGGTTTCGTCCCTGCGCCGGAACGGGATTGGACGACCGAGGCGGGAGAGTGGTTGACCGTGCTGCGGTTGGATCTTCCGGCCTGATGCCGCGCGGGCGGGCTCAGCCCAGCGCAGTCGCGACGATGCCTGCCAGGTAACCGAGCCGCGCGACCTCGGACGGACGGAAGTCGGGTCCACCGGGTCGCCCGAGCAGCAGCACCTTGCCGGTATTGCCCAGCGGCGCGGCGGCCAGTTTGGTGTCCATATCGCGCCAGATCTGCGGCACCCAATCGGCCTCGGGATCGAGGACGGCGGGCTTCTCCAGCGGCATCCACGGGGCCGAACCCGCTTGGGTCTGCGGCGCGGACTGGCTGCCGACGACGCGGTAGGCACCCTGCGGGCCCATATCCATAATGGTGCTCCAGCCGACCCGCAGCACCCGCGGCACACCCTCGACGAGCACCTGCAGCCGGTCGTCGCGGGCGCTGGCGACCTGGTCGATCAGCTCGAGCTCGCGATGGGTGTCCAGTACGCCGGAGTACGGCCGGATGGAGTCCACGTGCACATCGCCGATCGATTCGGCGGCGGTGATCAAGGTGTCCGGCAGCGCACCCTGCGGCACCTCGACGACGAGGTCGTCGACCGCGAAACCCGCGCCACGCTCGACCACGTCGAGGGAGAGGATGTCGGCGCCGACGGAACCCAGTGCGAGTGCGAGCGCACCGAGGCTTCCCGGTCGATCCGGAAGTTGCACGCGGAGCAGGTATGACACGCGCGTTCCTTTCCTTGGCGGCCGAGGCTCTCAAACGAATACCCGGGTCACGCAATACTTACACCCCCGAGTCCCGGTTATCGACTCGAAGTACGGCCAGTGACGGATGCCACACCGCGAGTTCGCGCGGATGCGGCGTGTCACGCTAGTGGGTGGGGTGTGTCGTCGCACGCCCGGCTCCTGTGAAAATTGTGCAATAGATGGTCGCTAGGCTGTTCGGTGGCCGTTCACCAAGCTCAAACCATGCCGAAAGGGGTCCGCGGTGCCCGCCATCTCCCGCGACGAGGTTGCACACCTCGCCCGGCTGTCCAGGCTCGCCCTGTCCGAAGCCGAACTCGATCAGTTCGCCGGTCAGTTGGATTCGATCCTGAGTCACGTGCGGACCGTCTCCGAGGTCGCCGCCGCCGATGTGCCCGCGACCGCGTCGCCGAATCCGGCGACCAATGTGACGCGTCCGGATCAGGTCGTTCCGTGCCTGACCCCGGAGGAGGCGCTGTCGGGCGCTCCCGCGGTCGAAGACCAGCGGTTCGTCGTTCCGCAGATCCTGGGAGAAGGCGAATGAGCGCAGCATCGCAGAGCGACCTGACCGCGCTGTCGGCTGCCGAACTGGCAGTCAAGATCCACGGCCGCGAGGTGACCTCGGTGGAGGTCACCCAGGCGCATCTGGATCGGATCGCCGCCGTCGACGGCGAGTACCACGCATTCCTGCACGTGGCCGGGAACGAGGCGCTGAGCGCGGCCGCCGCGGTGGACGCCGCGCTGGCCGCAGGCGATGCGCCCGCCTCGCCGCTGGCCGGAGTTCCGTTGGCGCTCAAGGACGTTTTCACCACCACCGATATGCCGACCACCTGCGCCTCGAAAATTCTCGAGGGCTGGGTCGCGCCCTACGACGCGACGCTGACCGCCCGGTTGCGCGCCGCGGGCATCCCGATCCTCGGCAAGACCAATATGGACGAGTTCGCCATGGGCTCCTCCACCGAGAACTCGGCCTTCGGCCCGACCCGTAATCCGTGGGATACCACCAGGATTCCGGGTGGCTCCGGCGGCGGCTCGGCGGCCGCGCTGGCCTCGCACCAGGCACCGCTGGCGATCGGCACCGATACCGGCGGATCGATTCGCCAGCCCGCCGCGGTGACCGCGACCGTCGGCACCAAGCCGACCTATGGCACCGTTTCCCGGTTCGGTCTGGTCGCGTGCGCATCATCGCTGGACCAGGGCGGCCCGTGCGGTCGCACCGTGCTCGACACCGCACTGCTGCACGAGGTGGTCGCCGGATACGATCCGCGCGACTCCACCTCCCGCAATGTGCCGGTGCCACCGGTGGTGGCCGCGGCGCGTCAGGGCGCCACCGGTGATCTGCGCGGCGTGAAAGTCGGTGTGGTGAAGGAACTCCACTCCGACAGCTACCAGCCGGGCGTCATCGCATCCTTCGATGCGGCGGTCGCGGTGCTGAAGGAATTGGGCGCCGAGGTGGTCGAGGTGTCGTGTCCGCACTTCGAGTACGCGCTGGCCTCCTACTACCTGATCCTGCCGAGCGAGGTGTCCTCGAACCTCGCGCGCTTCGACGCCATGCGCTACGGGCTGCGCGTCGCCGATGACGGCAGCCACAGCGCCGAGCAGGTCATGGCCGCCACCCGTGCGGCCGGATTCGGCCCGGAGGTCAAGCGCCGCATCATGATCGGCACCTACGCACTGTCGGCCGGTTACTACGACGCCTACTACGGTCAGGCGCTCAAGGTGCGCACGCTGATCGCCCGGGACTTCGACAAGGCCTATGAGCAGGTCGACGTCCTGATCTCCCCGACCAGCCCGTTCACCCCGTGGAAGCTCGGGGAGAAGGTCGACGATCCGCTCGCGATGTACCTCTCGGACCTGTGCACCCTGCCGACGAACCTGGCCGGACATCCGGCCATGTCGGTGCCGTCGGGGTTGAGCAAGGACGATGGCATGCCGGTGGGTCTGCAGATCATGGCGCCCGCGCTCGCCGATGATCGGCTGTACCGCGTTGGTGCGGCGTACGAGGCGGCGCGGGGACCGGTCGCCTGACGGCGTATATGGCCTGAGCGCCCGGTCTCGTCTCGATTCCTCGGATTTCGACGGGACCGGGCGCTCAGTGCGGCTATCTACCGCTCGATAGCCGCTAGGCGGGCCAGATGAATTCCGGATCCGTCAGATAGTCCTGACGCCGCTGATCCAGTGCCATCGCCACCATCTGGTGCGCACCGGGTCCGATTACCTTGCGCACCGGCGGATTCGGCATGTTCACCAGCGCGATCAACTCCGCCGCGGCGACTTCCGGTGCCGCCTCGACCCATTCGGCAGCGGCATCGGCCGTGGTTTCGCCGTGGCCTGCTGGCTCGAGATCGGTCGTGTCGGTGACCGGCGGCGCAGTCGGGTCCGGGTAGTCCGGCATACCGAGGATGCCACTGCGCAGTTCGTCGTACGCCGGGAGCGCCGTCGCGAACTTCATGCTCGACTTCGCCCAATCGGTGTCGAAGCCGCCCAGCTGTGCCAGCGTGACGTGAATTCCGAAGGGGCGCAGCTCATCCGCGAGTGCTGCGCCGAAACCCTCCAGCGCCCATTTGCTCGCGTTGTACATGCTGAACAGCGGCAGGCTGCCCACCGCGCCGACCGTCGAGATCTGCACGATGTGTCCCGACCCCTGTTTGCGCAGGTGCGGTACCGCTGCCTGCGAAACCCACAGCGCGCCATAGAAATTGGTATCCATCTGGGCGCGGATCTGGGCCTCGGTCAGTTCCTCGACCGCGCCAACCAGACCGTATCCGGCATTGTTCACGATCACGTCGATACTGCCCGCGATCGCGAATGCCCGGTCCACGGTGGCGATCGCGCGGTCGCGGTCGCGAACATCCAAGGGCAGCACCGTCAATCGGTCACTGTCGATATCGGCCATGGACCGCGGATCGCGAGCGGTCGCGACAACGCGGTCGCCACCGGCGAGCGCGGCGAGGGTGAACGCGCGCCCCAGTCCGCGGTTGGCGCCGGTGATGAACCAAGTTCTGGTCATGTCGATCCTTTCGTCGCGAGACGCTCCGTCTCGTTCGGCAAAGATGCCAAGCCGATTCGATCTTGTCAAGACGATACGTTGCGTCTCGTTTCTGGTATGGTCTCGATATGGCCGAAACACCGAGCGCAGCCAGGCGCAGCGAACGCGCCCGCGCCGCGATCCTCGCCGCCGCCACCGAACTGATCCGCGAGCTGCCCTATGCGAAGCTGAGCATCGAGGCCATCGCGGCTCGGGCCGGAGTCGGCAAGCAGACGATCTACCGCTGGTGGCCGTCGAAGGGTGCCGTTGTATTCGACGCGATGCTCGAACTCTATTCCGGCCCGGAAGGTGTCGTGCTTCCGGACACCGGCGACATCCGTGCGGACCTGCGGGAGCTGGTCCGCGGCGCGATCGCCGAACTCACCGATCCGAGTTTCGAGGCCTTCCTGCGCGCGATGTACGTCGAGATCCAGCAGGATCCGGAACTCGGCGCCGCCTATCGCGAGCGACTTCTGCTCCCGCAGCGCGCCGCCATTGCCGAACGCCTGGCCGCGGGCGTCCGGGCGGGCCAACTCCGCGCCGATCTGGACCCCGATATCGCCATCGATCTACTCCTCGGCCCGATTCAGAGTCGCTGGACCCTGGGCCTGCCCGGCCTCACCGAGGACTATGCCGACGCCGCTTTGGATGCCGCCCTGGACCACCTAGCCCCCTGATCCGCCCGTACCCCGCTCGGATTCCGAGCGGGGTACGGATCATGACTGGTACATCGCGATGGAATGGAGATCAGTGGGAGCGTAGGGATTCGGCTTGTCGCTGGATGCCTTCGGTCATATCGGCGAAGCCGCGGCGGAGGTTCTTGCCGAGCAGGGCGACGACGAGGGGGTGCAGCCAACCCGCGAGTTCGAAGTGGGATTCGTAGCGGGTGCGGTCCGGGCCGAGCGCGGTGACCTTGTGTGAGCGCAGGCTGTGCAGGGTGCCGAGCGGGACCGGTTTCATCGAGTAGCTGAATTCGGTGTCCGGGGTATGCGAGACCATCCATTCGCGCTGGCGTCGCGGGCTGGAACCGGACAGTGCGACCAGCATGTCGATGGGTTCGCCGGGGACGAGGGTGCTGCGGGCTTCGATGCAGAAGGGGTTCCACTCGCCGTAGCGGGGGAGGTCGGTGATCACCTGCCACACCAGCTCGGCGGGGGCGTCGATCTCGACGGTGGCATCGATGACAAAGGACATGATCAGTAAACTAGAACAAGTTCTAAGGGTGATCAAGCCTCCGAGCTGCGCAGTCGCCGATCAGCAGGTGCCCATGGCGGTGCCTTGATCGGCGCCGTAGCGGTGGCCGTGGCCCGGCGGCGCGTGCAGTGCGGCGAGCAGGTCGGCGCTGGTCTGCAGGAAGCTGACAACCGGAAGCCATTGCGGGACAGGGGCATCCACCCGAACATCGCGAAGTTCGGGTGCCCGCCACAGCAGCGACGGCGACCAGTGCACCACTGGATCGGAGCTATTCGCCAGCACCGTTGCCCCCGCATGATGCACCTGACCGGCGGGCGGACCCGCCCAGAGCGCGGCGCAGGTGCGGCGGTCCTGGTCGGCGTCATCGGTGAAGATCGAGCTGCCGCCCAGCGCGCCGAGGCTCTGTCCATAGACGTAGAGCCGGGGCTTGTGCTCGAGTGTGCCGATGCGTCGCTCCACCGCGGTGAACAGCGCACGTGCCGAGGCCATCGCATCATCGCGGCCGAAGAGGAAGGTTACCCAGCTCGGGGCATAGGAGTACTGCATGCCGACCAGGGCGACGTCACCGCCGAAGCGTTGGTAGAAGCCGCGGACCGCATTCGCATCGATCCATCCCGACCCGGTCGGTACCGCGAGGACGATATTCGAGCGTTCCAGTCCGCCGGAGCGTTCCAGTTCCCGAATCGCGAGGGCAACACGGGAATCGAGATCCGGTGCGGAGTCGAGTCCGACATACACCCGGACGGGTCCGGCGGGCGATCCGGAAACGAACTTGCGACCCTCCGCGCCCAGCGACGGCCAGCTGATGGCCGATTCGGCGCTGCCGGAGCGGGTATGAGAAACCGGTTGCACCAGTTCGGGATCGATCGTCGCATTGGCGGTGGCATAGGCACTGCGCCGCCAGTCCACCACCGCGGGTACGCCGATCAGATAGAGCATCGATGCCGCGACCGCGGTGACCGCGATCCCGCGCGCCCAGCCGAGTTGCCGCGCGATCCACCGGGTGACGCGGGCGATTCCGGCGACAGTGCCGACGATCACCGCCGACATCACCGCCCAGTGCAGCCAGTAACCCGGGCCGATTGGCGCCGTGTCCATCGCCGTGCGCAACTGGCTCTGCCAATGACTCGCATTTGCGGCCGTGCCGAGGATCGCGATCGCGGTCAGACCGAGCAGTGGTCTCCGGCACCGAGTCAAGCGACGGTTGATGTCGAAATCCCAGTACCGCACGGTAAATCGGAGAACGCCCGCTATGCCGAGCGCGACGGTGGCGAGCAGCCCGGTCAGCACCGCCTGGGCGCTCGGAGTGCGCGGCAGCAGACCGGGTGCGAGCGATATTACTGTGCCGAGTCCGATTCCGAGCGTCGTGCCTATGCGTGGCTGCAGCACGCGGTGAAACCGATTGGCGGCCAGTGTCTTCCACCGACTATATCGAGGTGACCGGCCATTCGGACTCGCCGTCCCGACGGCATTCGGCGCGGTGGCGGCCGGTCTGGTCGTCGTCAACGTGCTCATGCCTGAACCCCCTGTGCACCAATGCGATTCGAAAATCTGGCCGGTGTCCTAACCTCGGCCCGCCGCCGGGCGGACGGCAGCACACCAGCCAGCACCACCCCGAGCCCGACTACACCGGCAAGCCATGCCAGCCACCCGCCGCCGCTCTCGGAACTCTCCGCGCCGAGTACGGATTCGAGCACCGGCACCCCGTAGTCCTGCCGTCGCGAATTCAGATCGACGAATGTGTACGCGATACTCGCCATCGCATTGCAGCGAGCGCGGGAGAACGCGTCGTCGCGGCTCGCGCACGCCTCGTGCATATGCGTGGCCAGCGTCGCGTCGAGGTCCTGCCTGGCCCAACCGGCCAGCGGCTCGTCGCGCTCGCCCGCGTAGCGCAGCAGGTCGTAGCCCAGATCGTGTGCCTTACAAGCAGTTTCGAATTCGGCGGGCAATGTCACCGGTGACGAGCAGTCCCCATTCGGATTCACCAGCAGCCCGTCGACGACGGTCGGCCGATAACCGAACCGGTCCACGAAATCGGCGGGAATCGCGGCGATCGAACCCGGCCCACCCGAGGTCAGGTCGACAACCGCCGCACCGGCCGCGGCGTTTTCCATCGGCCGGTGCACGGTGGCGGCGTGCGCCGCGGGCGCCAGCACAACGGTGGCTGCCATGGTGGTCAGCGCGGCCGCCGTCAATGCGGCGCAGCGTCGGGCGATGGGTTGCGCTCGGGCATCGTGCGCCCCGGCGTCGGCCAGCCTGGCGGTGTTCGGTGTGCTCATGATGCTCGACGCTAGGAATCCGGACCGCCGCACCACCTCACGCCGGGGTGCGGTTTCCCGGCCCGTGCCATCGGGTGAGCGCATGCGCCCGCTCCCCCTGCAGTACTGCGGCGGATTTCACCCGTGGGTATGAGGACCCGGACCGCTCGGTTTCCTAGTGTCGTAGGCATGGAAAAACGGCGTGCCCAGATCAAGCGGATGAATGCGCGAATGTGGTTCGACGCGTGCACCGTGCTCGTGGCGGTGATCTTCTTCGCCGTCGCGTGGCCGACGCTGCACGTCACCCATGTCGTTCCGGTCGCGGTGCAGCCGTTCATCGCCGCGCTGGCGGCCTTCCCGGTTCTGCTGATCCGGCTCAACCCGGCGCTCGGCTGGGCGATATCGGCGGGTTCGGCGCTGATCATCGCGCTGGTCATACCGCATCAGCCGGGCAATGAACTCCCGATTCAGGTGGTGCACATCCTGAGCCTGTTCGCGCTGCTGTTCGCGGTGGCCGTGCGCGCGCCGGTGCCGATCGTTGCCGTTGCCTGGGGTGCGACCTCGCTGCTGGCCGCGACGATGTCCGGTGACGGCGGCGGATTCTCCGGGGGTGCGTGGGCCTGGGCCATCGCCTTCGCCGCGGTCGTCCTGTTCGCGATGCTGGTGCGCTGGCTGGTGCAGTCACGCAAACAGTTGCTGGCTCAGGAGGAGGAGAACGAGCTCGAGCGGGCCCGGCGCGCCATTCTCGAGGAGAAGGCCCGCATCGCCCGCGACCTGCACGATGTGGTCGCCCACCACATGTCCCTGGTGGTGGTACAGGCCCAGACCGCGCCGTATCGGGTCCAGGGTGTGACCCCGGCCGCCCGCGCGGAGTTCGAATCCATCGGCGCGACCGCCCGCGAGGCATTGAACGAGATCCGCGGCATGCTCGGCGTGCTGCGCAGCGACGGTCAACTACCCGAACACGCGCCGCAGCCGAAGGCCGCGGATGTGCTCGGCCTGTTCGAGGCGGCGCGCCGCGCCGGTGTGCGCATCGACTGGACCATCGATGGGCTACTGGATCCGGTTCCGGACTCGGTCGGCCTCGCGCTGTACCGGATCGTCCAGGAATCGCTGTCCAATGCCTCCCGGCACGCGCCGGGCGCTCCAGTCCGCGTATCGGTCGTCATCGGCACCGACGCACTGCAGCTGAGCGTCGGCAACGATCTCAGCGCCACCGTGGCCCGCCCGGTCGGCAATGGCGGCCATGGCCTGGCCGGGATGCGGGCCCGCGCACTGGCGGTGGGCGGGGAGGTGTCCGCTGGTCCTCGGGCGGATGGCGGGTTCGAAGTCCAGGCACATCTGCCGATCGCTCCGGGATCCGGGTCGGTGCCCGACCCGTCGATGGCCGCAGCGGTCGCCGATGCGGCGGACCGGTGAGGGCATAACGTGGGCGCGCCCCGAAATGGCCACGGGGCAACTGATTTTGAAAGCACATGGGTAACTCCATGTACTCACGTCGAACTAGCTTGCGATTGGCATCGTTGTCCAGAGCGGGCACCGCTGGGTGTAGTTGGCTTCATTGGGCCTCTGAGCTGTGGATACGTTGAAGTATCACCCCGTTTCGGCTGTGGTATTGATTGCTAGTGCGTCGTCCAGAAAGGTCGGTGCTGTAATGGTTTCAGTGCCGTGTCCGGTATCGTCGCAGGTAGTGAGGCCGAGTATGGGTGTGCGTGGTGGCGGTCGTGTATACGGTTTGGTGTAGCTTCGGATTATGCTGCGCTGGTTCCGGGTTCATGATCCCGATGGGGATGCGTGGTACTGGTTCGAGGTGGGCGACGGCGGCTGGGCGTTGCGGCAGGCAGTGTTCGAGGCGGCGTTACCCATACCGGTATCCGATCCTTCTGCGCCGCTCATCGACGGTGTAGTCGGTGGCGCGTCGGTTGCAGCCTCGGCCGACGATCTCGCCCGGGTGCGTGAGGAGTTCGGGTTACCTGGCGTGCAGTTCTACGAAGCCGTCTATGGCGTGCTGTCGGAAGGACCCGTGAACGCTCCAGAGAGTGCCACAGGTGCAACCCGGGCAGAGTTCGAGCAGGCCTGGCATACAGCTCTACGCCATCGTCACTTCAGCCGATACGACACTGGTCCGCTTCCCGTGGGGACACGTGTGTCCGGGACTGTCATCGCTCTGCCCTGGGATGCCGGGCGGACCGGGCTGTTCGTGGATATCGGCTCGGTGGCTCATGGGTTCGTTGATCAACTCGACTTGCCGCGTAATCCCCAACAGTGGCCGCAGGTCGGCACCGTTGTCTCGTTGGAAGTCACGACCCTGCGCGTTGATCTGTATTCGCTATTTGGATGGACGAACATCCAGGTCAGGCTTCGGCCGGTTCACAACGCGTGAGCCGGACGCGCCGGGTCACGCTACCTTCTGTAGGTAATCCGGCTTGCGGATCTTGGAGCCGACGGCGAAGTCACGGACCGGACCGGTGTGCTGGTTATGGTAGGTCGCCCGCAGCCGAACCGGCCGACGCTTGGGAAACCAGCCGCGGCCGGGCCCGGGCTGCAGGTTGAGCGGCCCGAACTCATCGACGCAGACGACGCGGCCGTCGGCGGGCGGCCGGTCGTAGAGATCCAGCACCCGGTTCATCTTCGTGGTGAAATCCGGATCGTTGCTGGCTTTCCACGTCTTGGTGGCCTGCCACGACACGCCGTCGGCCTTCAGGACCTGCCGCAGCGTCTCGCGGCTGATATCCGCTATCTTGTTGATCCGCAGCACATCCCGCAGTTTCGACAAGCTCCATGTCGCGAACGGCCAGTTCAGGTCGAGGGGGCAGCACCGGGCGATCTGACAGATCCGGTCACGCGTCGCCTGATCGGTCTTCGCCGGCCTGCCCCCTCTCCATTTTGGGTCCAGAGAGTTGAACCCCTTCTCGTTGAAATCGTGGATCACTTGCCGCACATACGATTCCGACACCTGCATCAGCTTCGCGATCAACCCCACCGGCTGATGCTGCGCTGAGGCCATCACCACCACCGCGCGCCGCATCCGCACCGGCTGCTTACTACGCCGCGCGATCTGAGCCAGCTTGCGGCCCTCTTCCGGGGTCACCGCTCTGACGAACACATCCGGCTTCCGAACCGCCGGCATCACCTCCACCGGCAGCATCGATGCCCCCGGACGCCAAAGCAAGCCGACACCCAGTTACCGCAGCAACCTATCCAGACGAGGCACTAGCGTTGGCGCGTGCGAGCGTCGTTGGGTCGACGTCAGTCATTAAATGGCGGGATTGATGACAAGCGGGCGACGGCTGACCAGCAACCACCCAGGAGACAAGCGATCGTCCCCGAGCGAAGGCCGCTACGTTTCGAAGGTCAGCTCCGAGTCGGCCAGTAGGCCACCCATCACGGACACGGACGCGCAGAGTGCCGCTCAGACAGACCTCATGCCAGAATGTTCGGTATGAGTGCGGCTTACGCGGGTCTGGTCGTCTGGGATGTTGACGGCACCTTGATACCGGCCGACTTGCGTTGGCTCCGAAGGGCTGTCGCCCGCACATATGGTCTTCAGGAGGAGTCGATCGTCTTCCCGAAGGCACGCGTGCATGGCTACACCGACGAGTCGATCGTTGTGGATACAGCTATCGCTTCGGGCGTGCAGTCGGAAGTTGCCGAAGAGGGCGTCGAGCGGTTTCACGAGGTACTGGCCCGTGTGATGTTCGAGGGGGAACAGGAACTCGCCCGTGAGCAGCCAGCGTATCCCGGCGCGTTCGATTCCATTGCCTCGCTGCACGAACACGGGTTCGTGCAGACTGTCTTGACCGGAAATCTGCGTGTAGCAGCCGAAGTCAAACTTCGCGTATCGGGCCTGGACCGACACCTGGATCTGGGTATCGGCGCGTTCGGCGATGACGCGCGTGACCGGTTCGAGCTTCCTGCCGTCGTTGTCGAACGGTTCGCCGCTCAATACGGCACTACGCTCGATGCGAGTCGGACGGTTGTCATTGGTGATGCCCCGAACGACATTGCTTGTGCTCGTCATGCAGGTTTTCACGTTATCGCGGTCGCGCATCGAATGCCCCGTAATGAGCTAGAACTGCATTCTCCCGATGCGGCCTTGGATCGGCTGGACACAGATATGGTGGTCTCGGCCGTAGCTTCCTTAGCGGGTAATAATTAGGAGACCTCGAGGGTTTCTATTCTCTCCCGAAGCTCCCGAACCGGCGTTTCAGTTTTCCATGGCTCGAGTCGGCTGAGCGCGCGCTGAGCGCGTTCAATCCCTCGCGAATTTCCCATTGCAACAAGATTTTCGTATGCGTCTCCCAGCATTCGGCACCCTTCTTCTAGCTCGCCACTCAGTACGTGGGCGCTCGCGAGGTCGACTCGAGCGGCGAGAGCGACATTCCGATTATCTGCTGCGGTTGTACTGATGGCTTGATTCAGTGCACTTATCGCTTTCCGAGGTTCGTTAAGGAATAGCCAGCATGTTCCTTCGTAGACCATAAGCCGTGTCGGATTCCAATCGCTGAAAAGACCGGTCTGATCGGGCTCGGCGATCTCGTCTACAGCGCGGCGTGCGCGCGCTAGTGCTTCTCGACATTCCCTGGCCAGCTTCAACACTGCGAATGCCTGTGCTTGCTCCGCTGCTATCCGAGCTTGCGCGGAGGGTGGAAGAGCATCGGCGACTGCGGCAGCCTCCCCGAGCAGCTGGAGACCGTCCACGATATCGCCGTCTGAACCGATCAGCGTCGCGGCGTCCGAGCGAAGATTGCTTTCGAAGATTCTTGCAATCCCACCGAGTGTTGGGTCTCTAATATCGTCCGCGAGACGTTTTGCGAATGCGCAACTCGCCAGCGCCATCGAACGATCTCCAATTGCGCTCCAGAGTCGACTCGCCACGATTGAGGTTTCGCCAAGGAGGAAACCGATCTGATTTTTGACACGTTCGTCCGCGGCGCTCCGAAACAGCGCTGTCACCGAATTCCGATGCGCCGAAATAAGTGTCAGTAGCGCATCGGGTGCAACGCTTTGTCTTTGGCCTGCAAGTAAGCGGGTCACGGCCGTAAAGCTATTAAGGGTGCGTTCAGAAATTTGTCTTGAACGAACGACAGCCTCTACGGGGTCAGAGTTACGAATAAGGTCGGGGTCTAATGCGCCGGTTGCCGCGACCGCAATTCCTTGAGTGAGGAGTGTGCGACGGTCTATCACAGAAAAATCCCCATCGTCTTCGGATTTACCAGCGGGACCGGCAAGTCCGCCACACGCTAGACCGACGATACGCGGATCGAGAGGCAGTGATACAACTCGGCCGTCGACGATAACCGGCAACATGACGGCGGTGCCGCTGACCGTGTCCTCCGGGGCGGTCGACCTGTTGCGCATGCGCGTGGCGCGTTGCACGTCGTGGGCCTGCGCGCGCAGTGCGACCAGTGCGCCGTCCGCACCGAGCCCGGCGTCCAGCGCGGCCACAAGCTCGCGCGATGGGAGCACGGCGTCCTGATTCTCGGCCATGCCGACGTACTGACGTGTATAGCGAATCTTGGCAGCAAGCTGGCGCTGACTCAGACCCGCTGCCTGCCTGCGGCGTTTGATTTCGCATGCCAACTGGTCGGCGATGCTTGCCGGTTGCCGTTCTGATTCGCTGGTCGGGTTGTTCATTGGTACCCCCTGCATCGGTTCATTCTTACCTACCGCGCGGGGGTGGCAAATCGGCTTTCCGGCGATTTGCCTTCTTCCTTGCATGGGGGGTGTGGCGGTCTGCTCGTTGCAGGCACCGCAAAACCGGTGGCCTGGAATCGAGTGGGAGGCGCAGGCCATGAGAACGACGACCCGCCACGGCGTTCCGCTGCTGGACGTGGCACAGCGAGCGAGGATGCGGCCGGAACTGCTGGACGTGATCGAGTACCGCAAGTCCGGATTGAGCGTGAACTGGATTGTGGGGTGCCCGCTGGATTGTGGGTATTGCGTGCGGCATTTGTTCGACAACTTCGAGATGAAGGTTCCGCGAGCGCTGATGGACGACGACGAAGCCGCCGACCTGCTGACCGGTCATCGGTATTTCCGGCCGCACGTGACACCGATCCAGCTGCTGAACCGGGCTTCCGACCCGATGTTGCCCAGGGTCAAGCAGCACACCTTCACCATGCTGAAACTGCTGGATGCGCTCGGGTTGACCAACCACGTTCTGGTGATCACCCGGTGGCGGATCGAGCCGGAGGACTGCGCGGTCCTGAACTCGATCAAGAATCTTAAAGTCACTGTGTTGGTGACACATTCGGGCATCGATGACCCCCGTGTAGAGCCGGTGGACTCCGCGATCGCGGCGCGATCGCTGGCGACCGCGTTCGAGCGTGCGGACCGGTATCGGGTGGTGTTGTACTGGCGGCCGATCGTGCCCGGTCTCAACGACTCGGACGAGCATCTACGCCGTGCGCTCGCGCTGAGCCACCACGCACACGCGACGGTGTTCACTGGCCTGTTCTTCAAAGACCAGATCCGCGACTATTACCGGGCGAACGGACTGCCCGAACCGTATCCGGACGGTGCCCGGCGCAAAGTGTTCCCCGAGGCGCTGGAACGACGGATTCTCAATGCTGTCGACACCAGTCGGCCCGGTTCCCCATTGTTCCGCAAGACCAGTTGCGCGGTCGCATATGCGCACGGAATCGCCGACTACAACGGCCATTACGGTATCCGCGAACTGTGCGACATCTGCCCGGTCGCGCAGCTACAGCGGTGCGCTCGGGCGTGGCGACGCCCCGATGAACGGCATGTCGCCGATCAGGCCGCCGACCTGGGCGGCACCCTCGTAGAGGTCAACGACCGTGCTGTGGTCGTGGCCGGGTTGGACGAGCAACGCCGCTACTGCCTCCAGCACGGTCACGGCTACCAGGTCCATGACATCGACAAGCCACACCACCACAACCGGCACGGCCGCGCCGATCTGGGCTGGCCCACCACGAGGGAGAACACGCCATCATGACGACACCGATTCCGTTCCCGAACACCCTGCACGAGCGGCAATTGGCCGTGGTCGACGTGGAGGGCAACGGGCAGAACCCACCCGAGATCATTGAGATCGCGGTGTTGCTGGTGGACGGGCCGACGACCCCGGATGCGTTGCGGTCGTGGCTGATTCAGCCGCAACAGCCGGTGACGCCGATCGTCACGCGCAAGGTCCACGGAATTACCAACGCCGATCTCTCCGATTGCCCGCTTTGGCGCGAGGTTGCCGACGAGATCGACGAAGCCCTGTGCGGGCGGGTGCTGGTCGCCCACAACGCCACTGTCGAGCGCAAGGTCCTCACAGCGCATCTGCCGGACTGGAACCCGCCGTTGATTCTGGACACGCTGCGGCTGGCAAAGACGGTCTGGCAGGGGCTGGATTCGTATGCGCTGGACAAACTCATCGAACGCGGCCAACTCGACACCAGCACCGTTGCCGGACACGGCTACCACCGCGCCGGATACGACACCTGGGCCGCGTGGCAGTTGATGTGCGCATTGATCACCGATGGGGAACTGGACTGGCCCGAGTTGGTCACTGCGGCTGGCCTTCCCGAGTTCCTGCCTGTCCCAGAACCCGAAGGAGGTTTGTGGTGAATTCCCTCGATCAGCCGGTCACCATCGCGGTAGTCGGCACCCATTCCACCGGCAAGAGCACCTTCCTCGCCCGGCTGGCTCACGAGCTACGCCGGACGGGCCTGCAAGTCTCCACGGTCGCGGACCTGGGCGAACAAGCGCAACGCATGGGCTTGCCGATCCTGTGGAATCACACTTGGACCTCCACGTTGTGGATCATGACGCGCGGGATCAGCAACGAGCTCGAGGCGTGGCTGCATGGTGATGTGGTGCTGGTCGATCGCGCGGTCCCCGACGCGCTGGGCTACTACCGAGCCGCTCTGGACTATCGCGGCGATACCCCGGACCCGGATGGATGGGCATATCTGGAAACGCTGGCTCGCGCCCATAGCGACCGCTATCACCTCCTCCTCCGCACGCAGCTCGACCCGGATATTCCCTTGGGCACCAACAAGACCCGCGACGGCAACCAGCAATTCCGGACACTGGCCGACTACCACGTCGGGGCGGTGCTGAATGAGTTGGCGCTCCCATGGCTGCCTCTCACCGCCGACGGCCACGAGGCTGCGCTGGCACTGGCGACTGGTTTCGTCGCCGAACGACTCGGTGACGACGCGATCCCCGGCCCCGCCAGTGCCACGGCGTGAGCGGCCTGATCTTCCCCAACCTCCTTCACTCGCGATGCAACTGACAGTTAACGGTGGTGAGAGCATGCAACCCGCAGAACCTGACATCCCAGATGGCGACCGCCGACCGAAAGCGATCGGATTCGTGCGCGGGGCCGTCTCCGGACTCGCCGCGCCCCGACACGCGCTTGCGGTTGAACGGCACGCTCGATCGTTGGGCTTGCGCTACCTCTACACGGCGCGGCCCCCACAAGGCACTACCGACCCGATCGGCTACGCACTGGGTATCGCGGCGGGGCTGGGCGTAGCGGCGATCGTGGTGTACGACCTGGCCCACGTCGATAACCAACCGGCACGGGTCTGCGAAGACTTCGATCTGGAAACCGTGTGCCCGGCAGAGACCTGGGCGCGGGTCATGTACCCGGCGTCGATCGAACCGGGGGCGGCGTGATGAATAGCACCGTGATCGTGACGCCCTCGCAGGTCTGCGACAACGCCGATGTCGAAATGGCACACAAGCAGATGCAACGTCATCTCGCCTGCCGGGTCGCCTACTGCCTATGGAAAGCGGCAGCGTACCGCACGTTGGTGGACGCGGGCCGACTCGCGCCGCAGAGTTCGAGCCCGCGCGAGCGCGCTGCCGCACGGGGGCTCGCGTTCCCGCCACTGAACAGTGAGCCGAGCATGCACAGCGGGCCGACGGCACTGACGATTCGCGAAGTGTTGAGCAAGCTTTCGGAGTTGGCGTCACCTGCCCCGAACGCGAACACTTCCGGCGGCGAAGGCAATCAATAACTTTCGAGGGGCTGGTATGAGCGAGCGCTGCACGGAAGTGAACGGCTGGGTCGCGCACTGGCTACTCGATCACCATCGTGTTCGAATAATGCTGGTGGGTAACGAATCCGAGACGCAACATTTGTTTTCGGCTGCCGTGCTCGCGACTGCCCCTGACTTGGCGGAGATGCGTGAGCGGTTCCCGAAACTGTCAGAGTTGTGGGATGCGATCCGTCGAGAGTATTGGGCGGAATTCTTTACAGCTCGAGAGAATTCACGCGGAAAGATCTAACGGAAGGGCGGGATGGATCGAGTATCGGATCCTGCCGGTAACGCGGAATTGTCACGCGGGCTGATACGAAGTGTCCGCAGGCCACGGTAGCGTTGGTGCCCTGACCTGCGGCCACTTATTCGCAAGCACATGGTTGACTCACCGGGTACGCCCAGAACTTGCCGTCTACCTGACGTAGGGGCTGGATGTGACGCACGCGGCGCCCGACTCGTATGGCAGGAGTACGCGGAGAGGCGGTTAGGCTGTCCTGGTGGCAATAACCGTTCTGATCGCCGACGACCAGGCCATGGTGCGCCAGGGATTCGGCGCCCTGCTCGCCGCCCAATCCGATATCAGCGTGGTCGGCGATGCGCCCGACGGGAAGGTCGCTGTCGCCGAGGCCAAGCGGCTGCGTCCGGATGTGGTGCTGATGGATGTGCGCATGCCGGAGATGAACGGACTCGATGCCGCGCGCGCGATTCTGGCCGCCGGATTCGATCCGCCGGTGCGGGTGCTCATGCTGACCACCTTCGATATCGACGATTACGTCTACGAGGCGTTGAGCATCGGCGCCAGCGGATTCCTGCTCAAGGACGCACCTGCCGAGGAATTGGTACGGGCCGTGCGCGTGGTCGCCGACGGTCAGGCGCTGCTCGCCCCGACGGTCACCCGGCGGCTCATCGCCGATGTCACCCGCCGCCGCACCGCGGCCCGCGCCAAACCCGCGCCCGCGCTGGCGGCGCTGACTCCGCGCGAACGCGAGGTGCTGGAGCTGATCGCCAAAGGGATGTCCAATACCGAGATCGCAGAATCTCTCTATGTCGCCGAGCAGACGGTGAAAACACATGTCTCCAAGGTGTTCTCGAAGCTGAATCTGCGCGACCGGGCCCAAGCCGTTGTGCTCGCCTACGAATCCGGTCTGGTCACCCCGGGCTAGCGCGGCTTCTGGCACTTACCGCCGTTGAGATCGTCGAGGTGCCGCGAGAGCAGCCGGGCCAGCCGGTCGAGCAGGGCGGTCGCATCCTCGAAGGTGCCCGTATCCGCCTGTGCGGCAAGGGCAACCGCGACCAGGCCGGATCGGGTCGGCACCAAGCCGAACTGGCGGACGGTGTAGACGCCCGTGTCGTCGTCGGGGCCCCAACCGCCCTTGAATTCGGTGCCCTCGATCGTGCCGAGGCCCCATCGCTGTTCCGGCGTGATCTGCTCCATCAGGCTGACCACGGTGTCGGTCTCGGGCAGGCACGGCAACTGGGAGGCGAAGCGGGCCTGATTGGCCAGTGTCCATTCGGTGGCGCCGAATGCGGTGTAGTCCAGGCTGGTCTTCGGACCGGATACATTGGTCAGCGCGTCACCGGCCTCGTCCAAGACCTCCTGGACGGCCTGGGCGGCCTCCTCACCGTCGCCGAGGGACTGCCACAGCGCCTCGGCCGCATCGTTATCCGAGACGGTGATCGCCTCGTGCGCGTATTCG
This sequence comes from Nocardia sp. NPDC005998, assembly GCF_040614395.1. Taxonomy (NCBI): domain Bacteria; kingdom Bacillati; phylum Actinomycetota; class Actinomycetes; order Mycobacteriales; family Nocardiaceae; genus Nocardia; species Nocardia sp. NPDC005998. Next base: position 19,100 of record NZ_JBEXUI010000041.1, read on the forward strand.
GCGGCGCCGGTCGGATCGTGCCGCAGCGCCGCGATGGCCAGCGGGACCTTGATGGTGGACCAGGCGATGCCGGAGGTCCAGTCGCCGAAGATGGTCATCCGGCCGCCGCCGACCGGCATGATCGCCATCCCGACCTGGCCCGGCAGATTCGGCTGCAACTGGGTGAAATCGGCGGCCAGCGAATCGGGCCGCGAAATCGACCAGCCCGGATGCCAGGATCCGGGCCGTTCGACGGGTAGCGTCGGTTCCTTGGGGGCGCTGTGGGTGCCGGGCAACAGCGAACAGGAGGTAAGAGTGAGCAATGCGGTGAGTGCCGCACCGCGCAGCATCACCCGGTAGTTCGCCATCGTTTTCGTAGACCTCACCGCCGTGTCCTCCCCACCACCACAACATGACACCCGTTGTTCCATCGGCGGTGCAAAAAACATCCTCGTCACACCCGTCCGGTCGGTGACCGGACGTTGGGCCGTCAGCGTCGGTCCATCGGGACAACTGACGCGGCGCTGCGGCCCTGTTGATAGTTTCGCCGATTTTCGCGGAGAATTCGAAACGGCGTGGCCAACGGGCTACCCGGTAGGCTCACAACTCTGTTTACGTGCTCGGACGACCGATGTCCGGGGGCCGCAGTCACCTGAAGGGGGTCGCGTTGCTGAACAGCGGTGAGGTGTTCGCCGGGTTCACCGTGGAGCGGCTGCTCGGACAGGGTGGTATGGGCTCGGTGTACCTGGCCCGACACCCCCGCCTCGGTAAGCAGACGGCGCTGAAACTGCTGAATCGGGAGCTGTTCGCCGACGCCGAGGTGCGCGCTCGGTTCGAGCGGGAGGCCGATCTGGCGGCGCATCTGGACCATCCGAATATCGTCGCCGTCTACGACCGCGGCTCCGAGGACAACCAGCTCTGGATCTCCATGCAGTACATCGACGGCGTCGACGCGGCGACCGTCGACCCGATGACGCTGCCGCCGGAGCGGGCGGTGCAGATCATCGAGGGCGTCGCGGCCGCACTGGATTACGCGCACGGCATGGGAGTACTGCATCGGGATGTGAAGCCCGCCAACTTCCTGCTGGCCCGTTCCAGCGGTGGGCAGGGCGAGCGAGTCTTCCTCACCGATTTCGGCATCGCCCGGCTGCGCGAGGATTCCACGCACCTGACCCAGACCGGGATGTTCAGCGCGACTCTGTCCTACGCCTCGCCGGAGCAGATGACCGGCGCCAAGCTGGACAACCGCACCGACCAGTACTCCCTGGCGTGCGCGCTGTACTGGTTGTTCACCGGCATGGCCCCGTTCGACGCGCCCGATCCCAACGACATCATTCGCGGGCACCTGCAGCATCTCGCTGCGCCGCTGATCACCCGGCGGCAAGGTTTGAATCCGGCGCTGGACGGGGTGCTGGCCAAGGCGATGTCCAAGCGTCCCGAGCATCGGTACGCGACCTGTGTCGAATTCGCCGCCGCGGCGCGCAAGGCATTGACCGCGCCGGCGGTCGCCACCGTTCCGGTGCATCCCGGCTATCCCGTCCCCGGGTACCCGGCGAGCCTGCCGAATCCCGTCGGATCCGCTCCGCCCGCACCGGCATTCGGTGCGCCCGCGGACCAGGGTGCGTTCGTACAGTCCACGCAGGTCGTCGGGCCCGCCGGATATGGCGCGCCACCGCAGGCGGCGGGCTATCCGGTGCCGCCACAGTCCGGGGCGGTGCAGGCCGGGGCTTATCCGGCGCAACAGGCGGTGCCGCCGCAGCCGGGTGCCGGGGTGGTGCCGCAAGCGGGGGCTTATCCGGCGCAACAGGCGGTGCCGCCGCAGCCGGGTGCCGGGGCGGTGCCGCAAGCGGGGGCTTATCCGGCGCAACAGCCGGCGCCGCAGCCGGGTGCCGGGGCGGTGCCGCAGGCCGGGGCCTATCCGGCGCCACAGCAGGCGGCAGTGCAGCCCGGGGCTTATTCGGCGGCATCGGCGCCGCAGGCTGGAGCACCGGCGGCACAAGGGGTTCCGCTGCAAAGTGCGCCCGCGCAGGGTCAGCCGTCGCAAGTGCCGCCCCTGCAGGCCGCACCCGCTCAGGCGCTGCCGATTCCTGGCTCGCATGGCGCACCGACTCAGGGCCCGCCACCTGCCGCGGGTCCGCCGATGCCGCCCGGTGCCGTGCCACCGCCTGCGGTGCCATTCGGGCCGAATGGCGGTGGCCCCCATCCGATGCCGGAGCACAGCCGCAGTACGGCGGTGCTGCTCGGCTGGATGGCCTGCGCGATCGTGGTCGCGGTGATCGCCGTCATCGGCACCTTTGTTGCCGTCGGCTGGCGGTCCGACGAGCCGGACAACGCCGCGGTGCCGCCAACGGCCGCCACCGCAACGGCGACGGCCGCCGCGCCCGATGCCATGGCGAAGAGCCGCAAGCTGTTCCCGAACCTGGTGCCACAGGGCAAGGACAGCCATGGTGCGGCCTATCAAGACGCCCGCTGTTTCGCCGCGAAGCCCGGCGATCAATTGCGGCTCCAGGACGAACCTTTGAAATCCAGTTCATGGGTCGGCGCGTGGGAATGCCATCGCGAGACGCAGTCCACCACTCAGATGAGCTACACGATCCTCGAATACGGCTCCGTCGCCGACGCACGCGCCGTGGTCCAGGCCCTACCCGCCAATGTCGCGACCGCGGAGAAGAAGGACGGAGTCCCGGTCAACACCCACCGATGGACAGTCGAGGATCCGCCGGGCCCACTACAGCCCTTCTACCACACCGCAAAACTGGTGGTGAGCTTCGAATCCGACCCCGCCCGCTCGAATTTCCTGGTCTACGTGAGCAATTACGGAACCTCTGGCGCCGCCCAGACCATCCCCCCGACCACCTCCGCCCAAGACGCCCTCACCGCCTGGTGGGCCGCAGCCCCGCTGTAATCGCTTGTCGGGCAACTGAATCGGGCTCCCAATACGCGTTACCTCGGTCGAGCGGCCGATGCTCTGCACTGGTCGACCAAGGAAGTGCTCGCGCCACACCGCAACGGTAATCGCCTGTCGGACAGCTGAATAGGCTGTCTACAAGCCATTGGGCACAGCCCTGATCGAACTCAGTCGACCGCCAATGCCTCCACGATCGGCATTCGGGCGGCGCGCAGTGCGGGGGGAATCGACCCGAGCAGCGCCAAGGCCAGTGCGGCGGTGCCGTAGACCAGCAGCATCGGGCTCGGCTGGTACACGATGTCGATGGTCAGGGCGTGGCCGATCGCGACGGTCGCCAGATACTGGATTGCCGCACCGGCCACGAGACCTATTGCCGCGCCGATGAATCCGATGCCGACGGCTTCGGCGAGCACCGAGCGCAGCAGAAATTTGCGGCTGGTTCCCATGGCTCGCAGTACGCCCAGTTCACGACGGCGTTCCAGCACCGAGAGCATCAGGGTGTTCAGCAGTGCCACGGTGGCCACCAACACCACGATCCACAGAATGGCGTAACTGAGCGCCGTACCCTGCCGCAGGCTGGAGGAGATGGCGACGACCGCCTGCGCGCCGGTGTCGACATGGATATCCGCCGGCACCACCCGCCGCACGGCGGCCCGCACTGCCGACTTGTCCACGCCCGGTTGGAAATGCACCGCGAGCACGGTTTCACCCGGTCGCTGATACCACGCGCGCATCTGGTCGAGATTCATCACCACCACACCCGCGATGGCCGAGATGTACGGAATCACATCCAGCACCCGCACGGTGTGATTGCCGGTCGGGGTCGGCAGGGTCAATTCGGCCCCGGTGCCGACGCCGAGTGATCGTGCGACATCCCGCGAGATCGCCACACCTTGTCCGGCGGCCAAGTGGGCCACGACTTCTGGACGCACCGAACCGGTCTCGGATTCGTTCGCCTCGCTCGGATAGCCCTGCAGCATCACCCGCCCGGTGCCCAGGGTGGCGAAGGCCATCTGCGCGGGGCCGACCTCCTCGACGCCGGGCACCTCGGCGATCTTCTCGCGTAATCCGCTGGGCAGCAATGGCCCCGTCGGGAACTGCTCCATCGAGCTGGTGCTGACGAACAGATCGGTATCGCCGAACCCAGCGAACGAAGCGGTGGCCGAATCGACCATATTGCGCGAGCCCCCGCCCATTGCGACGGTGGCGGATATGCCGATCATCACCGTCATCGCGGTGGCCCACACCCGCCGTGGTGCGCGTTCGAGGGTGGTGGCCCCGAGCGTGCCCGGTGCGCCGAAGCATCCGGCGATCACCGCGGCAGCACGCACGATCGGCCCGGTGGCGGCGAAGCACAGTGCCACCGCCCCGGCGAACGACATCGAGATCGCCGCCAGCGATACGCGGCCGAGATCGGCCTCGGCAATGACGATCGCGCCGACGATCAGGCCGAGGCCGAGCACGATCGAGGTCCAGCGCAGCGCCGCGCTCGTCGTATCGGCCCGCGCCACCTCCACCGGTGCCAGTGCCTCGATCGGTTCGACCTTGTACACCTGGCGTGCCGCGATGGCGGCCGCCAGCACGCTGGCCAGCACGCAGGCGCCGATCGCCACCGGAATTGCATACCCGGGCACCATATATTCGGTGCGCGCCTCCACCGACTGCATGATGGCGGTGGGAAGTCTGTTGATCGCGACGCCGCCCATGGCGGCACCGATCACCGAGCCACCCACACCGCCGAGCACGCCGAGCAGCGCCGCCTCGACGAGCAGATCACGCACCATCGGCCCGCGCTTGCCGCCGACGGCCCGCAGCATCGATAACACCGGCCTGCGCTGGGCGACGGCCATACTCATGGCGTTGTAGATCAGGAACGCCGAAACGATAAGTGCCGCAGCCGAGGCCATGAGCGTCGAGTACCGCACGATCTGGATGGCGCCACCGGCCTGTGCCGTGCGCAGCCCGGGATCGGCGACCACGGCGCGGCCCTCGACCACCTTGGTCAGCGTGGCACGCAATTGGTCGACATCGGTGCCATCGGCCGCGATGATCTGAATCGAGTCCAGCCGCCCGATTCGGTCGGTGAGTTTCTGCGCCAGGCCGAGCGGGGCGGCGATGATATGGCCGCCGTTGAGTTGCTCGGCGGTCTTCTTATCGAGAACCGCTGCGACGGTGACGGTTCCGGAGCCGAGCGGGAACTGTTCGCCCTCGGCGCGCCCCATGCCGGATCCGACCAGGACACCGTTCGGCACGGTGAGCAGTTTGCCGGCCTGCGCGGCCATCGGCCCGTCCAATTCACTGCCGAGTGCGGCGATGCTGGCGTCGGCGCCGATCAGCAGCGCCTTATCCGCGCCGGACCCGACCTGCGCGCGCAACATCGGCACCGCTTTGTCGACACCGGGTGTGGTCGCGATCGGTTGCAGTTCCTGCTGATCGAAGCCCGCGTCGGTGATCCCGGTGACCTCGAGTGCGGCCTTGCCGCCGAGGCTGCGGGTCAGCCGGTCCACCGATCCGGTGACCGAGCCGGAGATGCTGAACACCGCGACGAGCAGCGAGGCCGAGATGGCCATCACCGTCAGCGACATGAAGGTGCGGCCACGATGGGCGAGCAGTTCTCCGATATTGAACAGTCGCAGCCGATCCCACGCCGCGCCGATCATGTACGCACCGCCCGCTCGGCGATATCGACCTTGTCATTGGCGCCGATCTGTCCGTCGCGCAACGTGATCACCCGGTCGCAGTATTCGATGGCGCCCATATCGTGGGTCACCATCACCACCGAATTGCCGTTGCCCGCAATATCGCCGAGCAGTTTCAGGATGGCCGCGCCGGTCTTGGAATCCAGATTGCCGGTCGGTTCGTCGGCCAGGATCAGCGGCGGATCCATGATCAGCGCCCGCGCCACCGCGACCCGCTGCATCTGCCCACCGGACAACTCGGCGGGACGATGCGCGGCGCGTTCACTGAGCCCGACCAGGTCGAGCAGTTCCAGCGCGCGCGGCTTGGCCTTGCGCAATCCGGTGCCGTCCAGCAGCTTCGGAATCGCGACGTTCTCCCAGGCGGTGAGGGTGGGCAGCAGGTTGAAGAACTGGAAGATGAAACCGACACGGTGGCGCCGGAATTCGGATTGCCGCTCATCGTCGAGGCCGCCGATCTCCTCGCCCTGAAACCGGATCGACCCGGCGTCGGGGGTATCGAGTGCGCCGAGCAGGTGCAGCAGTGTGCTCTTGCCCGAGCCGGACGGTCCGATGATCGAGGTGAATTCACCGGATTCGATGCGCAGGCTGATGCCGTCGAGCGCGCGCACGGTTTGTTCGCCGACGCGGTACTCCTTGGTGATATCCGTCAGTTCCAGCATGGCCAAGTCCGGCATCGCGGTCCCCACCCTCTTTCGTCACGTGTTCGAACTCGCTCGATTGTTGCGCAGCGCGTGCCGCGTGACGCGTTATCGGGCCATCGCCTCGGACGCCCGGCGTCGGTATTGCGCGTCGAGAACGGCACGCAGCACCGGTTGCTCGGCGGCGAGTTCGAGATAGGCCTCGACCGCGGATTGGCCCTGCAGCAGCGCTTGATCCAATTTCGCGTCGAGATGGATATTCCACCGATAGCGCAGTGCGAGCAAGAGGCCTTCCGGTCCGCCGAACAGCCGGTCCAATTCCGGGATGTCCGCGAACAGGTCGGGGCTGGCCGGATCGACGGCCGCGCGAGTGAGCACGGTGCGCACGATCTCGGTCCGGCGGTGCTGGTCCTCCCAGCCATTGCGACTACTTTGTCGCTCGAGTTGATCGCCGTAGCGACTGCTTGCAGGTCGCTCGAAATGATCGGACATGGCGTTCGGCCTTCCGTGATTGGTGAATCCCACGCTACGGACGGAAAAATAAGGTGTCTTCGTGCCAGGGACGCGAATCGATCTCCTACCGCGGTAGGAGTCCCGACCCGTTCCCGGCACGATGCAGCGGGCCCGATCTGGCGGTTAGCCTTACAGGATGGATGTGATCCACGCCATCGGCTCGTCGGCGGGCGCCCAACCGGCGATACCGTTCCGGGAGAGTGGGCGCATCCGGGATCGGTTCGCGGCCTTTCTACACAATCCCATCGCGGTCATCCGCCGCAACCTCGAAGAGCTGCCGTTCGACTACCCGCCATCGGTAATGATCAGCGCCGACGCGGCCCTGCTCTTCGTCAGCGTCGGCGCGACCATCCAGCGGCACGACTACTTTCCGACGGTGCTGCCGATCCTGGCGGTGCTTCTGGTCTTCGTTTCGGTACCGCTGTTCTGCTTCTTCGGTGTGACCCCGAGCCCGATCCTGCTCGCATTCTCCGGACTGGCCGCGACGGCGATCCTGCTCACCCAACCGGTATCGGCCGATTTCTCCCCGTTCATCCTGGTGGTGATGGTCGGCGAGGTCGCGGCCATCGTGCGAAAACGCTTCAGTGCGCTCTTCGCGGTGGTCGCGGCATTGCAGTTGGCCGCCTTCGACGCGGCCGGGCATCTCATGTGGAGTGTGACCGGTGAGCGGTTGCAGGGGATCCAGATGTACACAATCGGGATCGCACTCGGCTGGCTGGTCGGTGTGATGTTGCAGTACCAGCGCAAATTCCTCTATCAGGAACGCCAGAGCCAACAGATCCGGGCCGCCCGCGCCGCCGACGAGGAGCGCCGCCGGATCGCCCGCGAAGTGCACGATGTCATCGCGCACTCGCTGAGTATCACCCTGCTGCATCTGACCGCGGCCCGGCACGCACTGCAGACCGATCGCGATGTGGACGAAGCGGTGGACGCACTGGTCGACGCCGAACGACTCGGCAGACAGGCCATGGCCGACATTCGCCGCACCATCGGCCTGCTGGACGCGCGGCCGTCGAAACTGCTGCCCGAGCCCGGCATCCGCGATTTCGATGACCTGGTCGGTGATTTCGCCGGGGCGGGACTCGATGTCCGCTACTCCCGCGTCGAGGATCTGACCGCGGTATCGGCCGCCGTCGGGCTCGCGCTCTACCGGATCGGCCAGGAATCCCTGGCCAATGTGATCAAACACGCGCCCGGCGCGACCGCGACCGTGTTCCTGGAGGTGGACTCGACGGTGGCCCGGCTCATCGTGACGAACACACTGCCCAAGGGGTTGCCACCGGATCTGGGTGGCGGGATGGGGTTGTCCGGTATGCGGCAGCGCGCCGAACTACTCGGCGGCCGGATCGAGGCCGGACCGTATGACGACGGCTGGATGGTGCGGGCCGAATTCCCGCTGAGCGGTGCGCGGAGCTGGGCGACGCCGTCGTGCCCGGTGCCCGACATGATCCACGGAGCGGCGAGTGCGATGCGTGACAAGGCCGAGGCCATCCGGCGCGACGGTGTGCTGGGGGAGGGTGCGTGACCTCGGTGTCTGCGGCCGGTGGCGAGGATGCCGTCACCGTTCTGGTGGTCGATGATCAGGAGCTGGTGCGCGGTGGGTTGCGCCGGATCCTGCGGCGGCGCGATGGCTTCGTCGTCAACGAATGTGCCGATGGCGACGAGGTGCCCGCCGCCATCGCGGCCAGCCGCCCCGACGTGGTGCTGATGGACCTGCGCATGAAGCGCGTCGGCGGTATCGACGCGACCCGCGCGCTGCGTGCGCGCGACGGCGCGCCACCGGTGCTCGTGCTCACCACCTTCGATGACGACCAGCTGCTTTCCGGTGCGCTGCGCGCCGGGGCGGCCGGGTTCATCCTCAAGGATTCGCCCGCCGAGGATCTGATCCGCGCGGTGCGCACGGTCGCCGTCGGCGGCGCCTGGCTGGATCCCTCGGTCACCGGCCGGGTGCTCTCGGCATACCGGACGGTGCGTCCCGTCGCCATCCGCGACGACAGCAGACTCGCCGAACTCACCGCGCGCGAGTACGAGGTGCTCGAACTGATCGGACGCGGTCGCGTCAATGCGGAGATCGCCCGTGAACTCGGCATCTCCGAAGTGACCGTGAAGAGCCACGTCGGACACATATTCGGCAAACTGGAGCTGCGCGATCGGGCCGCCGCTATCGTGTTTGCGTTTGACCACGGGGTGGTCGCACCAGGACAATCCACAGGTTGACGGGCAGCCCCGATCGCGCACGACCGCCGATGGTGGTGGGCGATCTCGCCCGGGATGTGGAGGATTGACGGGGTGGATGGACCTGGATGGAGAGTCGGCAGTCGGTTCGGGCCGTATGAGCTCAGATCGCTGCTCGGCAAGGGGGGTATGGGCGAGGTCTACGAGGCGTACGACACGGTGAAAGACCGCGTGGTCGCGGTCAAACTGCTGTCCGAGGAGCTCGCCAGAGATCCCATTTACCAGGTGCGTTTCCGTCGCGAATCACAGGCCGCCGCCCGGCTGGCCGAACCGCACATCATCCCGATCCATGACTGGGGCGTGATCGACGGTGTGCTGTTCATCGATATGCGCCTGGTGCCCGGCGTCGACCTGCGCGGCATCCTGCGCGGCCAGGGGGCGATGAGCGCCGAGCGCGCAATCGGCATTATCGAGCAGATCGCCGCTGCCCTGGATGCCGCGCATGCCGATGGTCTGGTGCACCGTGACGTCAAACCGGCCAATATTCTGGTGACCGACGCGGATTTCGCGTACCTGGTCGATTTCGGCATCGCCCACACCGACGGCGACAGTGCCGTGACCCAGGCGGGCACCGCGATCGGCTCCTATGCCTATATGGCGCCGGAGCGCTTCGATTCTTCCCCGGTGACCGGTCGCGCCGATATCTACTCCCTCGCCTGTGTGCTGCACGAATGCCTCACCGGGACGACGCCGTTCCCGGCCGGGAGCATGAGTGTGCTGATCCGGTCGCATCTTTCCGATCCGCCGCCGCGGCCGAGCGTGCAGCGACCGGGCATTCCCGCCGCGATGGACGAGGTGATCGCCCGCGGTATGGCCAAGAAGCCCGCCGATCGCTTCCCGACCGCGACCGATCTGGCCCGCTCGGCCAGGGCGGCGCTGGCCGCCGCCCCCGCCGCGAACACCCCGACGCTGATCGTGCGTCCGCCCGATCCGTCCCGTGGTCCGTCGGATCAGGCTGTGGTGCACCGCAATTCGGTGCCCGCCGACGCGACCGGGGAGTTGTCGATCACCGCGGTCATCCATCCGACCGGGCCGACGGTGGTCTCGCCCGCCGATCTGCAGTTCACACCATTGCCGCCGCAGCAGCCGTCGCGGCCGCCGCACGGCGCGCCCGGAACCGCGCGGCCGGTGCGGCCGTTTCCGGACGCGCACCTGTACTCGGAGTCGCCGCAGCCTCCGGAGTATCCGGAGACGCTGTATCCGCAGTCGCCGGACTACCCGGGCGGCTCGCAGGTCCCGCCGACCGAGCAGTATCCGGACCAATCGCGATATGCGCAGAGGTCGCAGGCCGAACAGACGATGCGGTATCCGGATTCGCACTACCCCGAGGCCAGATACCCGGAACAGCGGTACCCGGAACAGTTCGGCGCGCAACAGTATCCGCCCGCTCCGGAGACTCGCCGCATCCCGCAACCCTTCTCGGGCGCACCGCCGTTCGAACCGCCGCCCGGGCCCGCCCACGCGGCTGCGCCCAACCACGCGTCGCAATACCAAGCCGCATCGGAATACCAAGCCGCATCGGAATACCCGCCGCACAGCGGCTATGCCGAGCCCGAGTACGAGGACGATTACGGCCAGGACACCTATCAACGGCGCGACCGCTCGATCGTGCTGCCCATCATGGTCGCCGTCTTCGTCATCGTCGTACTCACCGTCGGCGGTGCCATCGGCTGGCAGCTGATGGGTTCGGGCGACTCCGGGAATTCCAAGGACGCCCAGGCAGGCCCACAGGTGACGACCACCGCCGCCCGCGCCACCGCCGGTTCGACGACACCGCCGACAACCTCGACCAGCAAGGCCGCCCCCACCTCGGTCACCCTGCCCGCCGGCGCAACGCACTGCACGACCGGACAACCGGTGTCCGGCACCTTCACCCAATCGGCCACCGGATCCTCGGTCACCAGTTGCGGTTTCGCCGAAGCAGTCCGCCAGTCCTACGCCGACTCCGCCGCCGCGAATGTCTCGCGCTCATCGCGCTCGGTCGTCGCGACCAGCCCGGTCACCGGCCGCGCCTACACGATGAACTGCGTCGCCGACGGCCCACTGATCACCTGCACCGGCGGTGAGAATGCGGTGGTCTACATCTACTGACACAGCACACCATACGAAGCGTATTGTCCAGGATCCCATCTCAGAACCCTCGCCGAAGACCCTGTCGCCGAGCCGGCCCCCGTACGCCGATTGTTGTTGTGGCGCAATGAAGTCGACCGATCGGAGTCTCCGCGATCGATACGGGCAGGGTCCGAGACGTCCTGGGCAGTCATCCTGACGTCGGTTGCCGAATGCTATCGACGATGAGCGGCTTTCAAGAAGGCTGGGATTCATCGGTCAGCACGGCCCGGCGGCCTGTTTTGCGGTTTTCTCCAGCTTGGCTCGATGTTGCTGCCACCAGGTCGGGTCGCTGGTAGGCATGTTGTCATTGCCGTCGACCAGGCCTGCGACGCCGTCGATCAGTTCGCGGATGATGTCGGCATGTCCGGCGTGCCGGTGGGTTTCGGCGGCCACGTGCACCAGGATTTGGTGCAGGGTGACGATCCGGTGGTCCTCGGACCACCACGGGACGGAGCCTTCGGCGGTGAGGTCGAGGCTGTCGATCGTGGCGTCGGCATGCGCCCAGGCCCGACGGTAGAACCCGATGATGTCCTCGCGTGACTGTTCGGCGGTGGCCCACATGTCGGCGGTGGGATCGGCCTCGAAGTCGTGTTCGGTGAGGGGTTCGTCGTATGGGCGGGCGAAGGTGTCACCGAAGTAGCCGAACTCGACGGTGCCGAGGTGTTTGACCAAGCCGAGCAGGTTTGTGCCGGTTGGGGTCATCGGGCGACGCACGTCGTACTCGGGCAGGCCGTCGAGCTTCCACAGCATGGCTTCGCGGGCATGGCGCAGGTAACGGTGCAGATCCGCTTTGGGGCCGGAGGCAGTCATGTCGAGCACTCTGCCAGGACACTCTCCCGGCCCCGACTGTTTTTCCTTCTCAGCCAACAGCATCCACTCGAGAGACGCGATCTGCTCGGTCAGCTCTGTTCAACGGATACGATTGATCACACACACGTCGACATGAGCGAGCGTTCCGCGAGATTGCCTGCCACTCAATGGTTGTGGCTCGACCTGGCGGACGGTGGCTATTCGATTGCCGTGCTATTCCTCGATCCTGATGCCAGAACGGCCAAAGGTCGAGTTCGGCTATGCCTGCTGCTATTGCTGCGCAGTTCGCCCGTCGTGGTCGCTGTCATCGATGAAGGTCAGCGCCGGCCGCACGATCGTCGTGAGCAGCTCGTGCCGAAACGCCTCGTTCTGCTCCTGGCCGCTGATCAGGGGGGAGAAGGCCAGATCGGCGAGGATCAGCGCGGCCAACCGCTGGAACAGCGACGAGTCGCGCACGATCTCGCCGCGGTCGGCGGCGGCCTCGAAAACGGCGGCCAGCTGGTCCACGACGGGTGTGATGATTCGCGCGCGTAGCGCGGTGGCGAAATCGGGGTCGGTCGAGGCCGCGTGCAGCAGCGTGAATCCCATGCGCAGGTCTCCGGCCGACATGCTATCGGCGCGGGTCATCTGCGCGAATGCCTCGTCTAGCGAGGTCACTACGGTGTAGTCGGGCAGGGTCGGAGGGTGTTGTGTGACAGCGTCCATGACCAAACCGGATTTGCTGCCTCCCCAATGCCTGTACAGGGTTTGCTTGCTCGTTCGAGCACGTGCCGCCACCCCATCGAACGTGAGCCGCTCGTAGCCGACTTCCAATAGCAACTCACGTACGGCGGCGAACAATTCGCCGAGACGTTCGGGTGACATGCGTGAACGGGGTGGGTGATCGGTCGACACCACATAAGTGTACGATACTGTCTCGTACAGAACAAGCTTGGCGAGGACACCTGCAGGGGATGCTGGAAATTCGCTGAGCGTCGTAATTCCTATCTCGCGGAGGCGAAAGTATGAAGGTGCTGATGTTCGGACGAGGTGTGATTTCCACCGTGTACGGCTGGGCACTGGAACAGGCCGGGCACGAGGTCGAGTTCTACGTCAGGCCGGGCCGCGCGGCGGCCTACGGTGCGGCGATAGACCTCGATCTACTGGATACGCGGCGCCTGGGACGGGGGCTGCGCGTCGCGCAGAAATGGCAGGTGCGTTACCGCGAGGAGTTGGAGACAGACCACGACTTCGACCTCATTGTGCTCAGCGTGCAGCACCATCGCCTCCCGGAGGCGGCCGCCTTCCTGGCGCCGCGCGTCGGTAACGCTACGGTGCTGGTCTTCGGCAACATCTGGTCCGAGCCGGCGGCCGCGATCGGTGCCCTGCCGCTCGACCAGGTCGCGTGGGGCTTTCCCCAATCCGGCGGCGGCTTCGTCGCCGGCGGCGTGCTCCGCGCGGCACTGCTGCGGCGGGTCATCTTCGGTACCATCGACCGGCCCACGACCGACCGTGAACTAGCCGTGCGCCGGGTCTTTCGCGAGGCCGGGTTCCGGATCAAGGAACAACCCGACTTCCGTGGCTGGCTGTGGATCCATTTCGCCAGCGACGCCGGTCTTCATTCACAAGGCCTGAGACTGGGTTCGTTGGCCGAACTGACCGGGTCGAGGGGTGACTTTTGGGAAGGGCTGCTGGCCGGTCGCGAACTTCTACCGCTGCTCGAGGCGCGTGGCGTCGACCTGCGACGCCACCGGGGCAGTGTTCTGATCTTCCGTGCACCCCGGCTGACGGCCTCCGCGCTCGCCTGGCTGACCGCTCATGTCGAGCCGATACGCCTGAATTTCCAAACGCACTCCGACCGCGAGGCCCAGGAGCCCCGCGAGATCTGCCGAGACGCCCTGGCGCAAGCACGACGATCAGGCATCGCGGTACCGCGCCTGGAAGCGGCGGAACCCTTCTTCACCCGCGAGGCAAAGGGCTGACCAGCACAGTTCCCCGCCACGACAGGATGCACCGGAGACGACACCCGACTGCCGCAGTCACGCCGAATTGGTTCGAACTCTGAGGCCCGAGCATCCGCATCTCGGCATGAGCGCGCGCTCGAGTCGACTAGAGCCAGAGCCGCGATGCAGCAATTCTGGCTGCTGTGCGTTCAGCGGGTTCGTGCCGGGTGGTGTGCCCTCCCTCGGTCCGCGTCCGCTATCACACCGCAGTCCGATTCCATGTCATACCAAGGGGTTACATCGAACGAGAATCCGGCCGATAGCTTCGAATCGGCACCTCCGCCCCGACATGCCGAGCAGTTCTCGCTGAAATCAAATCTTCGATCGACGTCGACCGGCCGGCCGGCATCGAGGACGGGCGGAGGTGTTACCTCCGACCCAGCTCCTGAGGAAGATCTATGACGACACCGGCCTTGGTCCCAGAGTCATTTCCACGATCATCGCGGCGCGGTGGCGCCGACGGTGATTACGCCCGTCTGTTGCGCCGGATCTCCGATGCGGGACTGATGAACCGGCGTCCCCTCTACTACGCGGTCCGGCTCAGCCTCATCGGGATCGCGTTCGCGGCCGGCTGGGTGGCGTTCGTCCTCGTCGGGGACTCGTGGTGGACGCTCATGGTCGCGGCTTTCATGGCCGTGACGTGCGCTCAGGTCGCCCTCGTCATGCACGATGTCGCGCACCGCCAAGTCTTCCGACTGCGGCGGCCGACGGAGGTCGTGGGCCGACTCGTCGGCAATGCCGGCATAGGCCTCGCGTACGGCTGGTGGCAGGACAAGCACACCCGGCATCACGCCAACCCGAATCACGAGGAACTCGACCCCGATGTCGCGCCCGACATTCTGGTCTGGTCACAACGGCAGGCGCGGGCGAGCCGTGGCCTGCCTCGTCTCATCGGGAGGGCGCAGGCATTCCTGTTCTTCCCCCTACTGATGCTGGAGGGCCTGAACCTCCATGTGGCCGGCGCCCGTGCGCTCAGAAATCGTTCGGTCAAACACCGCGGATTGGAGGGCGCGCTGCTCTTCGGCCACTTCGCCGCGTATCTGGCCGCACTGTTCGCGGTTCTGCCCGCCGACAAAGCCTTCGCGTTCCTCGCTGTCCACCAAGCACTGTTCGGCCTGTACATGGGCTGCATCTTCGCCCCGAACCACAAGGGCATGCCAACTCTGACCGGCGACGACCGCCCCGACTACTTACGCCGGCAGGTGCTGACCTCCCGCAACGTGCGCGGTGGCGTGTTGACCGACCTCGCCCTCGGCGGGCTCAACTATCAGATCGAGCACCACTTGTTCCCGAGCATGCCGACGCCGAATCTGCGTCACGCCCAGGTGATCGTCCGCGACTACTGCGCCGAAATCGGCGTGCCATACCACGAGACCGGGCTGATCTCCTCTTACCGCGAGGCGCTGAAGCACATGCACCACGTCGGCGCGCCGCTGCGCACCACCGACCGACACCAGGATGCCGGATGAACTCTGCCCAGGCCGGGCTGCGTCGGCACAAGAGCGCCGGGCCCGAGAGTTGGGTGCGGACAAGGCCACTCGCGGATACTCGAGATAAGGCTCGACGCCTTGGCCGGCATTGCCCGCAATGTCGTTGCCGTGGCTGTTGTCGATACGCCCGCGGCCCGCTTGGATCATCGCTGATGACGACGTGCGTAAGGCCGCCAAAGCCGTTGCGTCACAACCGTTTTGTCACGAGTCAAGTCATCTTCGCGGACGCAGGTTCGGAAGCGACCGTGCTCGGCGACCATCGTTGGCGGTAACCGAAACGGACGTTATGTAGGAGGTGGATCAGTCCGGTCGGAGCCCGATTTCGACGCATCCGTGGCGGAGGGTTTCCAGGCCGAAGGCTTCGATCGGGCCGATCACTCCGGTGGTGGGGTAGGGGCCGGTGCGGAGTTGATATGCGCCCCAGGCCATCAGCTCGGCAGTGCGGTCGTTCGCTCGCGAACAACCCGATCGCTGTCGGTGCCGCACTCGAAGTTCTCCGCTGATGCCGGTGACCTCACCGGACCGAGCAGGGGCTCGTGGCCGCTCCCACCGAGCGCCCCGACGGCACGTGCCCCCGAGATCACGTGGCCGGGTGACTGCGGCCGGTGTCAGGCGCAGCGGGGCGTGAAGATATCAAGGTTGATCGCTTCGGCCATGGCCTGGTAGCCCGCGGCGTTGGGGTGGAGGTTGTCCGGGCTCGCGTAGCGGGGGTCGAGGACGGTGGGGTCGGCGGGATCGCGCAGGGCCGCATCGAAATCGATGACGGTGTCGGCCAGCTGCTGGTCGCGGATCCAGGCGTTGATCCGCTGGCGGACCGGCTCGGCGGTGGGGAGAGTGAGGATGCCGTCGGCGAGGGCGTTGCTCGCGGGCATGACGGTGCCCAGGTGTACGCGCAGCCCGGCCGTGTGCAGGCGTTCGATCACCGTGGTGTATGCGGCGATGACCTGCTCGTAGCCGGCGCCGACGGGTATGCCGAGATCGTTGATGCCTTCGGCGACGATCACATCGGTGACCCCCGCCTTGTCGATCGCGTCGGCCCGGATCCGGGCGACGGCGTCGGGCCCGAACTGCGGGATGAGACCGTCACGGCTGACCCGGTTTCCGGAGATACCGGCATTGAGCACAGTGAACGGCTTGCCCGCCGCGTCGAGGCGGCGCTGCAGGAAGTCGGTGTAGCGCACGTTGCGGTCCACCACCGACATGTGTTGCTGGTAACCCAGATAGTTCGAGTCGACGTACCCGTCGGTGATCGAATCCCCGACCGCGACAATCGCCCCGACGTCACCGGGCGCCACTACATCGAGCCCTGAAACCAGCGGAATCGCGGTGGTGCGCAACGACATTGCCGCACCGGACGGGTCGGCGGCCTGGTCGCCGGCGAACGGCGGGCTGTAGAAGCTGGTGGCGTTCGCGACGAAATGCTCGGTCGGCAGCACCGCGGTGCCGGGCACGTACACCCCGATCGACAACGGCTCGAATGCATTGAAGGACAGCTCGATCGGATCGCTGACCAGGTCACCCCATGCAGGGATCGTCACACCGCGACCGCCGCCGAACGTCACTTCCCGCAGCGAATCCGGGTGCACGGCAGCATCGTCGGCCTGCGCGCCGATGGTCACGTGCCCGATTTCGATGGGTGTCGGCCGGGTGCGGTTGGTCAGGTGCACGCGCATTGTCGAGCCGCCCAGGTGCGGGGTGACCACCAGTCGGAAAGTTTGATCGCCGGCCGACAACTGCGGCGCCAGCGACGGATCGATGACACCGAACGAATCCGATGGTGCGGCCATCCAGCTACCAACCCACTGAGTACCGTCACAATCAGCCGGGCCCGCACTCTCGGCGCCAGCCATCGGCGGGCAGCCCAGCATCAGCATCAGCACCGCGCTGGCCCCGGGCATCCACTTCTTCACAGCAACAAACTCCTGACATTCGTTTCGACACTCGAATTCGCGGACCGGGTCCGGCCGAACAGCTTCGGCCACGGGGATGCGCCTGGAAGTGCAGTGGCCCTTGCTTCTTCGACCTCTCCTGCATTGAGATTCCCAGCTTTCTCGGAGAGCTCTGCGATTGTCAGTGGTGGGAAGTTGGTCGAGGCTCGGATGCCTAGTCTCAGGATGGGACCATGCCAGCCCCATCGTCATCGAAATCGAACATCTCCGGGTACGTCGAGAGGCTGTTGTATGACTCGTATTACGCCGCCACGTCCGGTTGATCTGGTGACCGTCTTTCCCGAGTTGGCGCCACTGGCCCGCACCGCGACTCGCCTGCATCCGCGCCCGGGAACACCATCGGTGCACGACAGTTCGATTGGCGGGCCACTGTTGTGGCCGGCCAGCGAGCCATGGCCGCACTGCCACGCTGAGGACCACGACGCAGAACGTCTCCCGTCGATCTCTTTGGCGGACGCCAGGCTGGAGCGGCGGATGCGCGCGGCCAGAAGCAGTGCGGGCAGGGAATACACCACGGAGGAAAGGGAAATCCTCGACCGGATGGCGGAGCGCCCGGCGGCCGACGGTCCGATAGCGATGCTACCGGTCGCGCAGTTGTACGTCCGTGACGTGCCCGGTCTGCATCCGCCCGAGGGAGCGGATCTGCTGCAAGTGTTGTGGTGCCCCTACGAGCACGATGACGATGGTATGCCCAAGACCGCACTGTTCTGGCGGTCCGCAGCGGCGATCACTGACATTCTGGTGGATCCTCCGGAACCGGCGGAGTACGAGGAGGACCTCGTGCTCGAACCGTGCATGATCGATCCGGAACAAGTGATCGAATACCCGCACTCGGGGGAGCTCGAGGGGGAACTTCGGCAACGAGTGGACCAGTGGACCATGGCCCAGATTCCCGGCGTCGAGTTCGGCGGTCTCGAGGACCGTGATCAGCCGTACGACTTCTTGTGTATCGCGCCCGGATGGAAGATCGGCGGCTTTATCAAATGGGGCATGCAAGATCCTTATCCGAACCCCTGCCCCACCTGCGGCACCCCGACCGAGCCGCTGTTGACGATCGCCAGCGACGAGTGGCGATCTGACGTCCACCACTGGATCCCCTACGAGGACCAGGCCGCCAACATCTCATGGGGCGCTGTCCGAGGCGGCCCGAGCGAGCCGACCCAGATCTGTGTCTCCGACCGCAACAACCAGATCATCCGAGTCTGCCCGGCATCACATGAACATCCGCACATCCAGTTGATGCAATAACCAATTACGCTGCGACCGATCCTTCCACGGCCGCCGCGCAACCGCTCATCGGCAGAATCCGATGTGCGTGAGATCGGATGTTGGACATCGGCTTTGCTCGCTCGGACGCCCAAGGCGTTCGATTGCGCGCCGGAAACCGCTCACTCGTCGGCATTATCGTGCGTTGAAATGTCGTGTGGCCGAAGCCATGTGGGCCGCGAGGACGGTGCGGCTCGATGGCATGGTCAGTCCTTCGACTTGGCGCGGGCGTAGGCGCGGGCTGCGCGAGCGCGGTCGCCGCAGCGCGTTGAGCACCAGTGACGGCGCCCGTGGCGGATCAGGTACCGATTGCACGGGGCGGAGTAGCAGATGGTCAGGAAATCGGCATCGGAGCCGGTGAGCAGGTCGGCCGCATCTGCGGCGAGCGTCGCGAGCGCGCGGTCGAGGATCTCATTGGGCGGACACAGCGCAGCGCGGTACGGGCCTTTCTTCTCGTCCCATTGCAGCAGGGCGGCCGTTGGGGTCCGGCTCAGCGCGTCGTTCACGGCGGACAGCGCTGCAGGCAATGCCGGCTGCCGCGCAAGGCGGGCGGCGAACAATGCCCTGATGTGTTCTCGCAGCACGCGCAGTTGCGTCGCGCACATCTCCTGCACTCCGGCATCGGCAGGCGCGAGGCCGCGTTCGGCGAGCCAACGATTCGTCGATTCGGGGGTGCCGAGCAGGTCGATGAAGTGTCCGCCGGGCAGCACATAGGCGCTGTCGGCAAAGTCGAGAGCGAGGTACTGCTCGGCCCCGGGTGCGGGCGGTAATGCGGCGGTCGAGGTCTCTCGCACGACTCTCATAAATCTCATGTTACGACTTGCTTTTATCCGTG
Organism: Nocardia sp. NPDC005998; assembly: GCF_040614395.1. Classification (NCBI taxonomy): domain Bacteria; kingdom Bacillati; phylum Actinomycetota; class Actinomycetes; order Mycobacteriales; family Nocardiaceae; genus Nocardia; species Nocardia sp. NPDC005998. The sequence continues at coordinate 38,516 of NZ_JBEXUI010000041.1, forward strand.
AGAACAACCTACCGTATCTCACGGATATATGGAGTATCATCCGTGAGGAGTTTGCTAGTGACTTCTGCAGGCACAACCGATCAGCAGATCTGCGTCCGGGTATTCGGCGGCCCGACCGCCCTCTTCGAATACGGCGGGCTCAGGTTCCTCACCGACCCGACCTTCGACGCGCCCCGCGACTACCAGCAGTCCGGCGGCCTGTTGACCAAGACCGCGCCGGCCGCCGCTGCGCCGGCCGACCTCGGCCGCGTCGACGTGGTTCTGCTCTCGCACGATGAGCACCCCGACAACCTCGACGACTCCGGCCGTGCCCTGCTCGCCGACGTGCCACTCACCCTCACCACGCCGGGTGGCGGGCAACGCCTCGGGAACGGGGCGAAAGGCCTGGTCGACTGGGAGTCGATCGAGCTGGATCGCCCCGGCGGCGGCACGATCACCGTGACGGGCGTGCCTGCGATCCACGGGCCGGGCGCACGCGAGGAGGTCGAACCGATCACCGGCCAGGTGGTCGGATTCGTACTGACCGGGGAGGGCCTGCCCACCGTCTATGTCAGCGGCGACAATGCCTCACTCATTGCGGTCGAGGAGATCGCCGAGCGTTTCGCACCGGTGGACACCGCCATCCTCTTCGCCGGTGCGCCCCGCTTCTCCGTTCTCTTCGACGGTGCGCCGATCGTCCTCGACAGTACCCAGACCGCCGAGGCCACCGAGCTCCTCGGCGCACGTCGGGTGGTTCCCGTTCATTACGAGGGTTGGGCCCACTTCACCGAGGGCCGCGCCGAATTGGTCGCGGCTTTCACTGCGGCCGGCCTGCGCGACCGCCTTGACCTGGGCGAGCTGGGCTGAGTCTGTCGTGGCGACTTCAGTATCTGCCCAGATCGATGACCCCTCCGGCTCCCAGGCCCAGCGTCGCACCCTGTTCGTCCTGGTTGCCGCTCAGGCGCTGAGCGGTGCGGGGCTGGCGGCGGGTGTGACCGTAGGTGCACTGCTCGCGCAGGACATGCTCAGCTCAACCAGCCTTGCCGGTCTGCCCAGTGCGCTCGGCACCGCAGGCTCCGCGCTGGCGGCCGTCGCCGTCGGACGAATCTCGCAAGCCCGCGGCCGCCGCCCCGGCCTGGTCGCCGGGTATCTGACCGGTGCCATCGGCAGCGTCGGAGTCATCGCGGCCGCTGTCGCGGGTAACCCGATCCTGCTGTTCGTTGCGTTGTTCGTCTACGGCGCAGGCACCTCCACCAATCTGCAAGCCCGGTATGCCGGAGCCGATTTGGCCGGCCCGGAGCACCGCGCCCGTGCCGTGTCCACCGTGCTGGTCGCCACCACACTCGGCGGCGTGGTCGGCCCCAACCTCACCGCGCCGACCAGCGACCTCGCACACGCACTCGGCATCCCCCACCTGGCCGGTCCGTTCCTGCTCGCTGCCGCTGCCTACGCGTTGGCAGCCGTGGTGCTGGCCATCTGGCTGCGCCCCGATCCGCTACTACTTGCCCGCACGCTCGAGGCCGGACGCATCGCCGCGCAGCCTGACGATGCCGACGGCCTGCCGCGCCGTGCGGTCGAAAGGCGCGGCTCCGGTGTGCTGGTCGGTGCGGTGGTTATGGTGCTCACCCAGTTCGTGATGGTCGCGATCATGACCATGACGCCCGTCCACATGCGCGACCACGGCCACGGCACCGCCGCCGCCGGCCTCGTCATCGCCATCCACATCGGCGCGATGTACTTGCCATCGCCGCTGACCGGCTGGCTCGTAGATCGCTATGGCCGCTTCACCATCGCCGCCGTCTCCGGGCTGACCCTGCTCGGCGCCGGAATCGTCGCCGCCTGTGCCCCCGGCGACTCCGTCGCCCTGTTGACGGCGGCACTCGCGCTGCTCGGTCTCGGCTGGAACTTCGGCCTCGTCGCAGGCACCGCGATCATCACCGACGCCGTGCCGCTGGCTACCCGTGCCAAAACCCAGGGCCTGGTCGACGTCACCATCGCCATCGCAGGTGCTGCCGGCGGCATGGCCTCGGGGCTGGTCGTCGCCGCTGCCGGCTACCCCAGGCTGGCCATCGGTGGCGGCATCCTGGCACTGGCCATCGTGCCCGCCGTCGTCGCCGCCGCCCGCAAATCCCCACCCGGCTGGGCGGTGTTCCATAAGCAGTGAGGATGTGGGCCCGCCCGCACCTGTGTCGTAGCCATTGTCGACGAAATGTCAGTGCCCTGAACTGGGGAAACGGCCCACCAACAGATCAACCAAGTAGGTCTCTTCGATGGTGCCATCTGGGAAAGCAGTGCTCAGCAACCTGTGTTCCTCGGCAAGAAAGGCACGCCGTCGGCTTTCGTCGAGAACGAGGAACGCCGAGCGGCTACCGATGTTGGCCAGATGCGTGTCCAGAGAGACCGTGCGGGACCAGCGCATCTGGCGGCGCGCGACTCGCAGACCTGTCAGGCCCGCAAGCCGGATGGCTTCGGCGTCGTCGGGGCGCGCAGCGGGCCTGGGTTTCGTCCCGCAGTGGTGGGCGATGCGCAGGTGCTGCGCGTGGATCCATGGCACGTCGAAAGCCGTGGTGTTCCACCAGATCGCCAGTGCACCGTCGCTACGCAATACACGCAGCGCCTCAGGTACAGAGACCGCCGGGTCGGTCCACTGCCAGGACTGCGCGTAGGTGAGGAAGTCGTGGGAAGTGTTGGCCAGTGGGAGAGCATTGCCGTCTCCGCGCACAACCGGCACGCCCGGAACCTCCCTACGACACTCAGCGGCCATCTCCGCACCAGGCTCGACCGCGGTGACTTCGGCTCCCCGCCCACGCAGTAGCGCCGTGGCAATCCCGGTGCCCGCGCCGATATCGGCGACGCGAGCACCCGTCAAACTGTGACAGGAGAGTTCTTCGATCGCGTCGAAAAGCTCAGGTGGATAAGAAGGCCGGCTGGCCGCATATTCGGCGGCGGCCGTATTGAAAGACAGGGCACGCGATCTGGTGGTCATTTACCCATCATCGACCCCGCCCGGCGACGTCAGAGCGCCGAGTCCTCCTGACAATTTCGTGCGGTTCAGCCGCTGACAATTTCGGGCGGCCTCGCAATTCCCGGCCAGCTCGCCCTCCGGCCACACCCATCGCTGATTCACTGAAAGGCCCCTCCTGCACGATCGGTGGTCGCATATCTGCCGCCACGCGCATCCATCCACGGGCTCCCTGCGGCGTGATCGCTGAATATGGTCGCTCGGGTGGAGTCCTTCCTGGCTATCCGACAGCGGGTCGTCGACTCTCGGCCGGCCTGGGTACATCCCCCTGATTCTCCGGCCGGATGAGACTCCCCTGATCGACATGGACGCCCCCTCGGCCGGTCGTTCAGCCCTTTCCGGCACGGTCATTCTCATCAGCGCCTGCGCAGTTTTCCGCGTTATACACGTTGGCTCTACAGGATTTGGAGATCACCGCATCTGCTATCGGTCAGCCAGCCAGTTTAGTGGTCAGCTCGGCAAGGAATTGGACGGATTTGCGCTTGTCCTCATCGGTCAGGTGCAGTGTGCCGTTGGCTGTTCGAGTCTCGGTATCCTGGACCTCGAGAACGGCGTTCCAGTTGTTGACCCGGGTAGCGAACCGGACTGTGTTCGAGGGATTCCCTTTGTCTGTTCTCATGTCGTAAACCCACACGGCATCGCCCAGCTCTGGCGCCTTCGCGTACCCACGGCGACCCTCAGTCGGGTCCGAATCGTTCGGCGCACTTCGCGCCATGTAGTTGCCAGCGGGGCTTTGGCCCTGAGCGACTTCGCATATTCCGCTGCCCGCAAGGGCGGTATCTGCGGAGACAACCGGGATGGTCCGCACTTCGACGGCGTGCAACTCGGTCGTAAAGAAGTTCATCACCACATTGCACAGCTCTCCCTGCGTCATCGCTGGTCGAGCCTGAGTTGACGTGGGTGTTCCTGAAGGCGGCGACGAGGAACATCCAGTCGCCAGAATCAGGGCAGCAGCGGCGATCATCGTTGACATAATCCTCATTGGCCCACAGTCCAGTCGGACTTGTCGGTCGAGTTGCATTGAAGCGAACGATGATCCGACACGGGGTGGAATCGCAGATGGGTCCGCTGTCCGGGAGCGGGCCTCGACCCGCGGTAGCACCGATTGTTGATGGGTGGATGAAGGTTTCGGCGCGAGAGGAGGCGGCGCCGAATCAGGTTGAGCGGCTTTGGACCTCTGCGGTACGAGAGGCTCGTCGTCCCAGAACTCATCCGGGTCGTCGAGGTGGTTGTAGAACCCACTCGCCATCACAGCACCTCACATTGGCATCTGGCGCCCCACACAGGCACCGTTTTGTTCTGGTGAACTGACACCTGATACCCCCTCCATCGAACGGCTCGCCAAGGCGGTAGCCGCGACAACCCTCGCTGCCCATGGAAATTTTGTCAACCAACATCTGCATCATGTGCGCGCGAAGCTGTTGCAACAGAGCCTATTTCGGCACGACCTGCAGCAGGGGAAATGAACTGGCCGTGTGAAGCCGTGTAAGCTATCGGTGTTCACACCAACCGCCTGTTCTGCGAAGCGCAAACGACCGGACCGAGCCTGTCGGCCTGCAGTCATCGGCTGGGTCGTTTGGCGGTATCTCGGCAAAGCAGGATGCGCTGAGCTGCAACAGGTCTCGCCTCGCGATTGCCACTGTTGCCGATTCGGTCGGCGCGGGTTTGCTCGAATCCGATCCGGTAGGTCCCGGGTTGGGTGTCGACGGCCGGTTGACGAGGACGCAGGGCGGTGTGCCCATGAAAGCAGGGGTGCAACGATCTTCGTCCGGGGCGCGAAGTGCTCTGTAGTACCGAGGGGAAAGGGGCATTCGATGAAAAGGATCATCGGCATCATTGTGGCGGTCGCGGCGGTGACCATCGCGGCGGCATGTCAGGACGGCGTGACCACGCAGACGTCCGGGGCGTCGTCGGTGTCGAGCTCCGCTACCGTTGCCCTGCCGGGATCGGCTCAGCCTCCCGTCACTGAGCAGTCACCAGGTCCCAAGCCGCCTGCGGGTGACAATGCTCCTGCCACTGCTGGAAACGGCAGATGCGTGGATCTGACATCGGCGGTGGTCACGGCCGCGCTCGGCACACTCGGTACCGGTGTCGGCGGCGACGGGTTCTATGCAGACAGCGGCACTGACGCCTCCGTCGGCGCATGTCCCGCCATACTGTGGGTGCTCGCTGGGACTCCGCACGGCACCGCTAGCTCACCCTGGCACGTGATGCTGTTCAACCACGCAGGTTATCTGGGCACCGCGACCAAGAAGTCGACTGCGTATACACAGGTGGTCGGCTCGTCCGATCGCAGTGTCCGGGTCCAGTACCGTTGGCTGACGGGTAAAGACGCCAGCTGCTGTCCCTCGGGTGGGCCGGTCGTTGTCACTCTCACCTTGGGTGCCGACGGCCGCACGGTGACCCCGGACCGTGACTTCCCGACGGAGGTCATTGATCCGAGTTCGGCGAGCTCGCCGCCGGTGTGCCCGGTTACCAAGGCTGTTTTGCTGGAAGCGTTGCGGGGCACTGACATCGAGTCGCGGTTGGCGCGGCCGATCGAACTCGAGGATCGAATCGACTGTGCGGGTGAGTGGGCGATGGCCCATACGGGAACTCACAACAATACTGTCAACCGGGCCCAGGTCTTGTTCCACTACGTGGCGGCCGATGGAGGCTGGAAGCCTGTGGACCTCGGCAGTGCGCTGCACTGCACCGAGATCGGCGTGCCTGGCGATGTCGCAGACAAGATCTGCCGCTGAGCGGCGGTGAGTCGCACCCTCCGACCATTCTCGCTGGCCGGTTCGGTCAGCGAGATATGCGGCCGTAGCGGATGTCGGCCTGGCACAGGAGAAATCATCTTGTCAGGCCGCGGCGGTACTTGCGCTGCGTGTTCAGGTTCGGTTGTCGGCGGGCCAGCCGATGGCGTCGAAGACCGCTAGCGGGTCGAGGTAGTCGCGCCAGTGCACGATCTTGCGGTTGGCGATGGTCAGTACCGAAATGTAGCGGTTGGCGTATGCGGCACCGGTCGCGACGGTCCGGCCCTGGGAAGCATATTCGAGAACGACTACGCCGGAGTCCTTGTCGTGGTGCACGGCCAGGTCGTGACAGCGGTCGAGGACGAACACCTCGCCGTAGGGTCGATACAGATCGGCGATGGCTTGCCGGCCGACCACCCGGCGCGGATAACCCGGAACCGTGATCACGTATTCGATGACGACGTCCTCGGCGAGCATGTCGAAGAAGTGGTCACCGTCCACGAGGCCGGCCACTCCCTGCTCGATGATCCGGAAGAACGGGTCCAAGGCACGGAAGTCGCCGAGATCGCCGATCGGAGTCATCGGGCAGTCTCGGTGGTCCAGGCTGCCGCCGTGCGGTGGGCGAAGTCGGCGAAACTCGTTGGTGCTTTTCCGGTGACCTTCTCCACATCGCCGGTCGGTTGCGCACCGTGTCCGGACGCGATGGTTTCGGTCAGCATGCGCAGCACCGGCGCGTACTCGGCCGGTATTCCGCCCGCAATAGCGGCGGCGATCCATTCGTCGCGGTCGATGTCGAGATAGTTGACCGCGGTGTCCGAGACGCTGCTGATGATGGCGGCCGCGTCGGCGACCGTGATCGCTTCGGGACCGGTGAGCGTGTACTCCGCGCCCGTGTGTGCCGCTGGATCGGCGAGGGTCGCGCTCGCGACCGCGGCAATGTCCTCCGCGTCGATGAACGCCTCTGCGCCGTTGCCGGTGGGGACAGCGATGACGCCGTTGATCGGAGCGAGGAAGGTTTCGCTGAAATTCTGCATGAACCACGCCGGACGCAGGATCGTGTGGCTGAGGCCCGCGCGGCCGATCAGGTCGAGTTCGACACTGCGCGTGGCCATTTGCGGTGGCGCGGCGTCCACACCGTAGGCGCTGAGATAGGTGACGTGACCGACGTCGGCGGTCTCGGCCTTGTCCAGGAACGTCGATACCTGCCCGGCGAAGTCGATACGCCCGACCGGACCGAGGAGATAGACCCGCTCGACACCCGCGAGTGCCGGTGCATAGGTGTGCGGGTCGTCCCAATCGAAGTGCGCATCGGCGGTGGCTCGGGCGGCGGTGCGCACCGCACTCCCAGCCGCACGCAACCTGCTCGTGACGCGCGAGCCGGTTTTGCCGGTGGCGCCGAGCACGAGTGTGAGAGCAGTCGAAGTCGTCATATGCCCATTCTGTCCTCCTCGATCGAGCTGATCAATGTGTGAAACTCTCCAATTGCGATGAGATACTCTCATCTAGTGGATATTCTGCAAGAACACCTGGCGTGTGCCCGCGCGTCGGGTGGTGTCTTTGCCCGCTCGATCGCGCAGCCCCCCTGGGGGCTGCAGCTGCCCGGCACCATCCAGCTGACCGTGCACACCGTCGTGCAGGGCCGCGCCTGGCTGTGGCTCGACGATCACGACGATGCGATCGAACTGACGCCCGGCGACCTGGCCCTGGTCCGCGGCGGCCGCGACCACCACATCGCACACGAGCCGCACGCAGTCTGCATCCCACCGGAACGCTTCCGCGAACTTCACACCGACGACGAGCACACCGACCTCCGAAATGCGGCGGTATTCCTCTGTGGCGCATATCGATTCGCTGGCGACGTCGGTCTCGGCCTGATCCGGACACTGCCCCCGATCCTGCTACTGCGCACCGCCGCCAACGACCCCCTGCACGATGTCATCGCAATGCTGTCGCGCGAGCTGAGCGGACCGGCCCCCGGACAACAAACCGTTCTCGATCGACTCCTCGATGTGCTACTGGTCTTGGCCATGCGTGCCTACTTCGAGCAGAACCCGACAGCGCCCGCGTGGTACCGAGCTGCCAAAGATTCCCGGCTGGCCGCACCTCTACATGCCATTCACTCCGAGCCCGGTCATCCCTGGACTGTGCCCGAACTGGCGTCCCTGAGCCGACTTTCGCGCCCTGCCTTCGCCCGCCACTTCGAACGCGCACTCGGCCAGCCACCCCTGCAATACCTCACCGACTGGCGGATGACCCTCGCCCGCGACCACCTCCGCACCGGCGAACTGACCCTCGCCCAGATCGCGGATCGCACCGGCTACACCTCACCCAACGCCTTCGCCGCCGCCTTCCGCCGCCACCACGGACAACCACCAGGCCAATGGCGTCGAACCGAACTCGCCAGCCCATCCGAGCCGATCCACGGAACGTAAACAGGCGACGGCGATCCGGACCTGGCACCTCACCAATGCCCGCTCATCGGCTGCATGGGACGCCGTGGGCCGACCCCGCCGAAGCGCTCAGTCAGCGGCAAGAGCTGATAGGTGGGGCTCGGTGCGCAATACGCTGACACCGTGCACTTGGAACTGGTCACGATCGTGGTCGCGGAGTACGACCCGGCCATCGACTTCTTCGTGCGGGTCCTCGGCTTCGACCTGATCGAGGACTCGCCTTCGCTGACAAACGACGGCCGCCCGAAGAGATGGGTTGTGGTGCGCCCGCCCGCTGCGTCCACGGGCATCCTGCTGGCCCGAGCCGATGGCGACTTGCAAATTCCCGTAATCGGCAACCAAGTGGCCGGTCGCGTCGGATTCTTCCTGCGCGTCGACGATTTCGATGAGGCATACCGCCGAATGACCGCTGCGGGAGTGGAATTCGTGATCAGGCCGCGTCGCGAGCCGTATGGACGAGTCGCCGTCTTTCTCGACATATCCGGCAACCGGTGGGACCTTCTCGGTCCAGCGCAGCCGTCCACGCCATGACCCGAACTGGCCCCCGCTCAGCGGCACCCGAATCCGGTTGGCACGGTGTGACTTCCGCACGGATTTCGTCCAAAGATCAATGGGCCGATGCGATCTCGGGCACGAGATTTCCGGGCTGCCACTACAGGATGCTGACATGGTTTCCATATCGACCATTCAGAGCGTCGTTCGCGGCGGCGGCGATGATCTGCCGGTCGTCTTGTGAACATCGGATCAGAAACGCCTGCACTCGGGGCCCGGACCAGCCGGCCGCCGCGACCGCCGGCCAGTACGGCAGGTACCGATGGTCGAGATCGCGGAAATGCTCTTCGGCGTAGTCCAAGACCTCGCCGACCGCGTCGTCAGGAAATCTCAGTCGAAGCATCGCGACCGCGCGCAGCGCGCCGTCGGCGAGCAGTTCGGCATCTTGCCGCAGGCACCAAAGCGCTGGGGCCGGGTCGTTGTCGACCGCACGACCGAGCCGGACGATCGCATCTCCGAGCGCGGCGTTCACCGTCGTCGTGGAGCGAGGTTGGCGTGCCAGGCCTTTCAGGAATTCGACGTCGTCGCGGCCACCGGTCATACCCAGGGCCATGATCAGTTGATACTGCGTCTCCCAGGTACGTCGGTCCAGCATTTCACGTTCAAGCGCGGTGCGAATCTGGGCTGCTGTCGTCGGGTCGGCGAGTGCACGCAGCCGTTTGGCGCCGCGCCGTCGCCGCGCCGAGAGCGGATCTGCCAGTAACGCCAATGCCTCATCTCGTGCCAGAGCCATCCAGTCCGCCTCACCGTGCCTGCCTACGTTATCCATTGCGCATAGTTCCATGCTGGGGAGACAGTTCGCACAATTCTCGGCTGCATAGGTCTGCTCTTGCCGCGCTCGCGCTGTCCGAAACGGCCGCATCGGAAGATCAATGGAATCAGATCGTCTCGGGCCATTGGCCGTTCGCGGAACGTCCTGCATCGCCGATCGTTGATACGAGCGGAACGCGGTGTCTATCCGCACCGCGAGGTGAGTGCACAGTCGGTGAACCAGTCGAGTCCGAGCAGCTCGAACTGCTCGGACTCGACGAAAAGGGTTGTGCCCTAGGGGATCAGGGCAGAATCTGGGGGACGACGCCAGGGGCGACCGCGCCGACGATCCCGCCGATCACGGCGCCGAGAAGGGTGGGCACGGGATCGATGAAGGAACCGGTGGCGGAGCCGATCGCAGCGCCCGCAGCCGCGCCGTTCAGCACCGGGTCGGGGTACTGCGCGTCGGGGTTGGTGGTGACCTCCAGTGGGAGCCCGGCGATCGGCTGGGCAACAACCGGTGCCGCCGGAGCCGCCGCAGCAGCCTGATCCACGGAGGCGGAGGACGCGCCCGCGAATACGACGGCCGCAGCTAACGGCAGGGCACTCACCGCAAGGACGCGACTCGTCTTGATCAGGGCATAACGGAACATATTTTTCCTAACCTTTCGGACCCTCGGAACAACCGAGTTTCACTACTTCATCAGGGGGAGACTGCCTCTTGCTGCTCTGATGAATAGACAGCAATCGAGCGGCCACTATTGCGCACCGCGCCCGACGATACTGCGCTGCATGCGAACTCGCACATTACTGGCATCACAAAATGATCACCGGAGACCCGACCGTCCAGCCGGGATCCATCGGATCCCGCAGCACCGAGGGCTCGCGCGAATAAGACGGTATGTGGCGAATTGGCATCCGTGCATCGGCATTTCGGATGTTCGAGAGGGGGAGAGGCTCGGCCGAGCGCGAGCGCTGACCTGACCCTGTTCGTCCGATCGCGGATATCTTCGGTGAATACCTGTGGCGACACGCCACCAGGATTCGCGAATAACTGCCGCCCACGGACAGAGCCACTTGGCCGAGCTTGCAAACCTTTTCGCTCGATGCTTTCGGCCGGTGGACCCGGCCTAGAGGCAGGTGCAGGGCAACACCTGGCGGTCTCTTCCAGGCCGTGCGTTCCCCTTTCCGGCCAGTCCCGCACGGCACGCGGTGGGAGGCAAGCCATGAGAGAGCCACGCCGATCACGCTGGCGGGCAGCCGCTTCGGGGAGCATCCCACCGGGTACCTGGACCGGATCCTGGCCGGGACCCGGCCCTCACGCCAGGCTCGAGTAGCCGATGAGCGGCCTTTCTGCACGTCATGGCTAGTTGCGGCGAAGCTGTTGGCTCAGTTCAGGCTTCAGTTGTTTGCTTCAGTGAAACAAGTGATTTATTTGCTTCATGGTGCAACGATGGGTCCTGTTGCGCGCACTACCACAGCTACATCGCGTCACCGTCCCCTGAGACGAGCAGCGACAGCCTCCTCGACGGTCGTTATCGCCCCGCGTCAGATCGCGGCCAGAGCAACGAGATCCCCGCGTTCACCAGCCTGTACTGACTGTCGGCGGATCAGAACCGGAACCGCACGATGCGGGTGGATCGTTTCATGCCCGGCAGCAGGTTCAGGAGGCGGAACATGCGGCGTACGTTCGCAGGTGCCTTGGCCATCAGCACCGGTGAGTCGTTCATCGGTGCCTCGTCGATGTATTCGAGTCGCGGGTGCCAATCGGCCAGCGCGGCCGGATCGTTGAAGCCGCTGTGGAATTGGGTGTCGTATTTGCGCAGGGTGGGGTCCCATTTCGAGGTGCGCCATGCCCAGACCGGTACCGTGTCGAGCTGTATTCGGCCGGTGGGGAAGGCGTCGACGACACTGGTCAACAGTCGCCGGACGTCGGTCTCGGTCAGGTAGGGCACCAGTCCCTCGGCGATCATCAGCACGGGCCGGCCGCGGGGGATACGGTCCAGCCAGGTCAGGTCGGTGACGCTGGAGCCGATCAGGGTGTAGTGCGCTCGCGGCGGCAGGAATTGTTGCCGCAGTTCGATAATGGCGGGGTAGTCCAGGTCGTACCAGTCGACGGTGGCGGGCGGGTCGATCCGGTACACGCGGGCGTCGAGGCCGCAGCCCAGGTGCAGCACCACCGCGTCGGGGTGATCGGCGAGATAGCTTCGGGCCCAGTCGTCGTGGGCCTTGGTGCGTACCACGGCGGCGAGGCCCATCTGGTTGGTGCCGAATCTGCGTTTGTCGTAGTCGGGGTCGAGGCGGCGCATCGTCTGCTCGGCGTATTTGTCGCCGAGGATCGGATCGGGCAGCCGGTTGTCCAGTGCTTTGGCCCTGAGGACGGGGCTGAGGGTCTTCTGCACTCCGACGAGTCCGGCGTCTTCCACGCTAGCGACACTACTCACAGGGCGCGCGCCGGTAGGCCGTCCTTACGCCATGGGGATCGTCGGGTCGACGATCGCCTCGATGCCCGCCACGCGGTCGCCGCGCATCGTGAGCACGAGCATGCCGTACAGCACGCGGTTGTGGTACGCCAGGACACCCACGGTTGCGGGTGCTGGGTGTGACACCAGCGTCGCGCCGGATCCGAAGTAGCTGAGCAGGTTCGACGCCACGGCCGTCGCGCCGTGGGTGTCCTTCGGGGTCGGCAGCGAGCCCGCGACGAAGGTCGCCGATCCCCAGGCGTCCGGTGCCAGCACGGTCAGCAGGGCGTTGAGGTCGCCGCCGGAGCAGGCCGCGATGAACCGGTCCAGGACGGCTCGGTGTGTCGATGCCGTGGCCTGATCGATTACCGGGTCGGCCGAGACGACCGCGCGATCAGCCGCTGCGATCGTGGGACGAGTCGTCGCCCCGGTGATCTTCGTACGCGCCCGTCGCGCCAGCTGTCTGCACGTACCCGCTGGACGGCCCAAGATCGCCGCGATCTCCTCGAAGGGCAGCGCGAACACATCGTGCAGGATGAACGCCACCCGTTCGGGCGGATTCAGTCGCTGCAGCACTATCGCTAGTGCCGACCGGAGGTGATCGTCGAGCGTGACCCGGTCCGCCGGGTCGACGCCCGGCGAGACCACCGAGTTCAGCAGCTCCGGGTCGCCGGGTTGCTCGCGCCGGGCCCGGGCACTGCCCATCAGGTCCAGGCACAGGCGGCCGGTCACCACGGTCAGCCAGCCGCGGATGTTGTTCAGTTCGTCCGCGGGGGTGCGGGAGAGGCGCAGGAACGCCTCCTGTGCAACGTCTTCGGCCTCCGCGATGTCACCGAGCATTCGGAATGCCAGGTCCACCAGGTAGGCGCGATGCGCATCCCACAGCGCGGTGAACTGGTCGCCATGAGTCTCCATACCGATTACGACGAGACGGCGGGGTGAAAAGTTACCGATCCGGCGCGGTAACTTTCCCGCCGCCCGCCTCGTCATAGTGCCGACCCGCAAAACACGAAGCACCATTCGAGGAGAACTCATGTTGCGCAGTTCGAGCCGACTGACCGCGATCGCGGCCCTGGCGCTGGCCGGCCTCGCGACCGCCCCGGCACCGGCCGGAGCGGATTCGACCGCGTCCGCCGAAATGACCGGAGCGGTCGAAAAGTACCTGGGCACATGGAATTACGACCAGCCGGACCGCGTCAGCAGAACCAACATCGCCACCATGGACCTGTTCGGATACCGGCCCGACATTCCGCAGATCGGCACCATTACCTTCACTCGCGGTGCCGACGGCGAGGTCCTTGGCCACACCGATCAGGGCTGCACCTGGCATTTCCGGCCCGTGGGGGACGCTCTGGAAATGACCTCCACCACCCAGTACTGCTTCAACCAGGTGATCGGATCCGGCTACAACATAGACCGCTGGCGCGTCACCGTCGATGACGGCATCGAGCGAGAAACCCTGCACGCCAACAGTTATCTCGGCCCGGGGACCTTCGGATTCGATCTGGTCGACGGCCGCCGCACCAACGCCGCCGCGGGCACGCAGGCCGACACCGCGCGGCGTTTCAGCGGTACCTGGACCTTCGACCGCGCGCCCTTCCCCACCAACGCCGCCACCAACTCCTACTTCATTCCCCTGCCGTTCACGCCCGCTCCCATGTCCGGGCCGGTCACCTTCGCCCCGTCGGCGGGCAGCACCGTCACCGCGCGTACCGCCGACGGTTGCAGCTGGACCTTCGAGGCCCATGGGAATACCGCCGAGCTGTCCCCGGCCACGCAGACCTGCGGCGCAACCACGCTGGCGTTCTGGTCGATCGCCGACGACGAGCGCCATCAAACCGCCATCCTGGCGGGACAGGATCACAGCATCCCGTTCATGATGACCTCGGGCTCGCTGACCAGGAACAACTGACCGCAGTGCTGGCCACGACGGTATCTGTCTGCAGCAACCTGATTGCGAGTGCGTCTTATCCAGGACAATCCCCTCAGCTGGCCTGACGTTCGACATCGGCTCGGAATCCCAGCGCCGGGCCGCACGGCGCAATGCCCGCGCATCGGAGTAACCGAGCCGGTGTGCCAGACGATTTCGTGGCTCGGTCCTCGCCCGTTGTGCTGGGCCAGCTCCTGCTGCACTCGCTCCGTCCAGGACGGCTCGTCGAGACGGGATGTCGCGAGTGAATCGGCATGCCGGTGCAGGATCTGTGCCAGCACGGGGTCTACGGTGCGCAACGGCAGCGTCAGATCTGCGGCGCGCAGTGTCATGCTGTCGACCGGTGCGCCGCACTCGATACGATCCGCCGAAGGCATCGGTGAACGGGCCCTGGGTGCGAGGCGGAGGTTGCCGCAAGGTGATTCGCGCCAGGGATGCCAGGTGGATCGGCGTCGGATCACGGGGTCATGCGATCGAGATCCCGCACCTCCGATGCCATTCGCTACCGACGGTTGGTCGACCGGTTCGGCTGCGATGCTGTCGTGGCGGACTTAGACTCAGATTGTCGGGGCCGAGTAGGGGGAGGTTGATATGGAGCCTGTGACGCTGGGAATCGGGGCGGCAGCGTTGTTGGCATCGAAGTTCGGTGAAAGACTGGCGAACGACGCTGGAAGCAGCACCTGGAACGCGGTCGAACGCCTTCGTGAGCTGATCGGAGCCGAGCTGGGCCGTGACGCTGAAACCAACACTGCGATAACAGCTCTCGTTGACGATGCCACACCACAGGGCTGGGATCGGCTGGCTGAGCAGATAGAGGCCTCAGCGCGCCGCGATCCGGAATTTGCCCATGAGGTGGAACGGCTGATCGCCGGTGCACGATGGGACAAAGAAATCGATCTGTTCGTCGCGCGCGCCTACGACTGCGCACGACAGGTCAACATTCGCGGCGATAATATCGGCACCATCAGCATCGCTTGAACGCCAAGGAATTCCGTTGTCCGAACACCTGGCCGGTGGTCGAGCCCAGCAGGTCAACGTGGCTGGTGACAACACCGGCAGTATCCGTGTCTCGACCGTGTATGAAGCCGCGCCGAGGCCGGTAGTCACTAATGCGCTGCGCCGTGACGCGGCGGCCTTTATCGGCCGTGACGATGAACTGCGGCGGATACTGGAAGCGGCACGGCTGGGGCGGGTGGTCGCGATCCACACGATCGATGGCATGGCCGGGATCGGTAAGACTGCCTTGGCCACGCGTGCTGCACACGAGCTGGCGGAGCGGTTTCCCGATGGTCAATACTTCGTTGAGCTCCATGCGCACACTCCCGGTCAAAAGCCCGCCGACCCAACGGAAGTGCTGGCGGGATTGCTGATCGAACTGGGGATCGATCCTGGCGGAATTCCCGACAGCCTTGTTGGTCGCCGCGATCTGTGGCGCGACCGGCTTGATGGGAAACGTGTCTTGCTGGTGCTCGACGACGCTCGAGACCACGCCCAGATCGAGCCTCTGCTGCCGACTGGTCGCCAGTGCCTGACTCTGGTCACCAGTCGCCGCCGATTGATCGCTCTCGACGACGCGGTGCCGCTGACTCTGGATATCCTCGCACCGGATGCAGCCGTCGAGCTGTTCACGACCTTGGCTTGCCGTACATGCCTGACGGAGGCCGACTTGGGCGCGGTTGGCACGATCGTGCAGTCGTGTGGGTACTTGCCGATGGCGATCGTGCTGTTGGCTGGACGGCTGGCTCACCATCCCGCCTGGACGATCACGGGGCTGGCCTCGGAGTTCGCCGGCGCGACCGACCGGCTGGGCGAACTCGACACCGGGCACCGTGCCGTGCGCGCGGCATTCACCATGTCCTACCAGGATCTGCCGCCGCAACGGCAGAGGATCTTCCGATACTTGGGTCTCCGCCCTGGGCTCGATACCGACGTCTATGCGACGGCAGCTCTTATCGATTGCCCGGTGCCAGAGGTGCGGCGTGAGCTGGAGGCGCTGTATGTCGATCACCTCGTTGACGAGACCACGTCGGGTAGATATCGGTTGCACGATCTGTTGCGTGAGTACGCGCGAGCACTCGCAACCACAGACTCCGCAGTGGAGACCCACCAGGCGCTACAACGGCTGCTGGACTATTACCTACTCGCGGCTGGCTTCGCTGACAGCTACTTGTCTCTGTTCCCTCGGTCCAGGGCAGATCTCACCCTGCCATCGGCCGCTGCGCTACCGCAATTCGATGATCATGTGCAGGCGGTGGCGTGGTTGCGTACCGAACGGGCGAACTTGCTGGCCTGTCTGGAACACGCAGAAGGGCAACGGCAGACGCGCCTGCCCGCCTTGACCGAGGTGTTGGCTGGGTTGCTGGATCAAGATGGGCCCTGGCCACTGGCGCGCCTGCTTCATCAGCGCGCTGCGGCGGCCGCGAAAGATCTCGGCGACAGGATCGGTGAAGCCACCGCCCTGGACAACCTAGGGTTCGTGCACGGACGGATCGGAGACTACGGCGATGCTGCCGATTTGCATCGGCAGGCCGTGGCGATCTATCGCGAGATCGGCAACCGTGTCGGCGAGGCCAACGCCCTCAACAACCTAGGGATTGTGCAGGTTTCGCTCGGGCACTACGCGGAAAGCGCTAGCCTGCATCGGCAGGCTCTGGCTATCTATCGCGAAGTCGACAGCAGTCTGGGGCAAGCCGGCGCGCTCGAATATCTGGGCGGTGTCCAGTGGTGGTTCGGTGATCATGTCGAAGCCACTGCATTATTGCGGCAGGCTCTGGACCTCTATCGCGAGACGGGCAATCGTCGGGGTGAAGCCGATACGCTCGATGATCTCGGAATCGTGGCATGGCGGACCGGAGACTACACCGAGGCGAGTGATCTCCACGTTCGCGCCCAAGCGCTCTACTGCCAGATCGGCGAGCGCCGCGGTGAAGCAGACACGTACCTCAACCTCGGCAATGTGTACCGACGGACTGGTGACTACGCCACAGCCGTCACCCTGTACGGGCAGGCGTCGACAATCTATCGAGAGATGGGCAATCGCCGCGGCGAACCCGATGCGCTGAACAATCTCGGCAATGTGTTCATGCAGACCGGGGACTACCGCGTGGCCGCCGACCTGCACGGGCAGGCTCTGGCTATCTGTCGGGAGGCAGGCGACCGCCGCCGCATGGCCGCCGCCCTCAACAATCTTGGTGGCGTGCGCTGGCGGACGGGGAGCCATGGGGAGGCTGCCAGCCTCCTGGGACAGGCCCTGGCAATCTGTCGTGAGATCGGTGACCGCCTTGGAGAGGTCGAGGTTCTCAACGAGACGGGGCAGTTGTTGACTCAGATCGGCGAGTTGAGAAGCGCCCTCGCAACGTTTTCCGACGCGCTCGAGCTGGCACGCCGTATTCGAAGCAAATTCGAACAAGCACGCGCGCTCGAGGGTGGTGCGTGCTGTCTGGCAAGTCTCGGCCATACCGATGTGGCTGTTACGCAGTTGGCCGAGGCCATCGAAATCTTTCGCCGCATCGGGGTACCCGAAGTCGGTCCGGCAGTATCGCGTCTCGCGGCCTTGCGATCAGACCTCTAGCTGACCCGCTGGGAACGTTCTGCTTGTCGTGCTCGGATGCCTGTTGAGTGCCCTGTCGTCAGTATTCGACCAGCTGGAATTGGTTGGAGTTCAGTCGGTTTCGAGGTCGACAGGGTCAAAGTAAAGATCCTCGCCATCCAGTGATGGGCCACGCATATCCAGGAGAAAGGCAGAGGGGGTGACTGTGGCCGGAGTACTAGCATGCATGGCGGCGACGCTGACAATCGAGATGAGATAGGGGGGTCGTGTCCGATTTTCGGGCTCGAGACAGCTCTCAGCAAGTGAACGTAATCGGCAGTAACACCGGTACTTTCAACCTGAAAACCCTGCACGAGGCCCCGCCTCCACCGCGTCCGGTCGTAACTACTGCGCTCCGCCGTGATACGAAGGGTTTTCTCGGCCGCGACGATGAGCTGCAGCAGATTCTCGATGCGGCGGGGCCGACGCGGGTGGTGTCGATCCATACGATCGACGGAATGCCCGGTGTCGGCAAGACCGCCCTGGCAATCCGTGCCGCCCATGTGCTGGCTGAGCGTTTCCCCGACGGTCGTTACTTCGTGGAGTTGCATGCGCACACTCCCGGACAGGCTCCCGCCGACCCTGCCAACGTGCTGGCTACCCTTCTTACCGACCTCGGTATCGATCCCCGCAACCTACCCGACACGGTCACCGGGCGCAGCAATCTGTGGCGGGACTGGCTGGCGGACAAGAAGGTTCTGCTGGTCCTCGACGATGCCGCGACCGCGGACCAGATCGAGCCGCTGTTGCCGGCCGGAGACGGCTGTTTCACGCTTGTCACCAGCCGCCGACGCTTGGTCGCTCTCGACGACGCGATGCCGTTGGCATTGGACATCCTCGATCCCGGTGCTGCTATTGACTTGTTCATCACTCTGGCTCGCCGTGACCCCGATGACAATGACCGGGCCGCCGCGGCGCAGATCGTGCAGTTGTGCGGATATCTGCCGTTGGCGATCGTATTGCTGGCCGGACGTCTGGCCCACCACCGCGTGTGGACGATCGCGGCGCTGGCGGCCGAGTTTGCGGCGACCGGTGACCGTCTCACCGAACTCGACACCGGGGAGCGCGCTGTCCGCGCCGCGTTCACCATGTCCTACCGCGACTTGCCTTCCCAGCGAGCGCGAGTGTTTCGGTGCCTGGGTCTGTGTCCCGGCCCGGACATCGACGTTCATGCCGCGGCGGCGCTTGCCGGTATATCGGTGCGGGAAGCGCGGGCAGAGTTGGAGGAGCTCTATAACGACCACCTCATCGAGGAAACCACTCTGGGTCGCTATCGACTGCACGATCTGCTGTGTGACTATGCTCGCGCCCTTGCCGAGACGGACCCTCCCGACGACAACAACCGGGCTCTTGATCGCCTGCTCGACCACTATCAGGTCACTGCCGCCGCTGCGAACCAGCACTTGGCCCGCATCACCTGCCCCATCACACAGCCTGACTCCCACCCACCGGCTGTGCCCCGACGTGTTAGAACCGGGTTTTTCCGCGATGAGAAGCAGGCGCTGGCATGGATGCGAACGGAGCGTGCCAACCTGCTGGCCTGCCTCGAGGTCGCCGCCGACCGCCACCACCCACAAACACCTGACCTCGCCGGGGCGCTCGCCGGTTTGTTGGAGCGCGACGGTCCGTGGCCGCACGCGGTAGCTGTTCAGCAGCGCACTGTCGTCACAGCACACGATCTCGGCGATCGGCTCGGCGAAGCCAAGGCTCTCAGCAATCTCGGCAACTTGCACCGACTGACTGGAGATCACGCTGCTGCGGCTGAACGGCACCAGCATGCACTGGAGATCTATCGCAAGAACGGTGATCGCGACGGTGAGGCCACTGCCTATTGCAACCTCGGCAATGTGCGCCGGTCGGTCGGGGACCATGCTGGCGCAGTCGACCTGTACCAGCAGGCGCTGGACATATGCTGCGACATCGGGTTCAGTCTTGGTGAAGCCACCGCTCTTAACAACCTGGGCAACGTGCACCGGCTGACCGGTGCATACGGTGGTGCTGTCATGCTGCACGAACAAGCACTGCGGATCTACGTCGAGATCGGGAACGAGATCGGCGAAGCAAACACTCGGTTCAGCCTTGGCAACGTGCATCGGTTAATCGGGGACAATGCCAGCGCCACTGACCTGTACCAGAAAGCACTGGCCGCCTACCGTAAGGTCGGATACCGGCTAGGCGAGGCAAACACCCTTAGCGCCCTCGGCAACATGCGAGAGTTGGCTGAGGACAGCAATGGCGCAGCCAGGCTGCACAAGAAGGCGCTGGAAGTCTTCCGCGACATCGGATTCCGACTTGGTGAGGCCGCTGCTCTCGGCAACCTCGGCAATGTGCGCCGGTCGACCGGAGACCACGAACGCGCAACCGGCCTTTATCTGCAAGCACTGGATGTCTACCACGACATCGGTTATCGCGTCGGTGAAGCCGAAGTGCTCAACACTATCGGGGACCTCATGATTGCGACCGGCGAGCCGCACGGGGCCTTAGTAAGGTTCACCGACGCACTTGACGTGGCGCGCCGGATCGGCAACCCACTCGAACAGGCCCGCGCGCTGGAAGGGGCCGCGCGTTGCCGCGCGCACCTCGGCGAGACAGCCCTCGCCGCAACCGAACAGCAGGAAGCTGATGAGATCTACCAAAGCCTCGCCGCACCGGCAGCCGAATCGGCCATAACCAATCTCGTCACGCTCGAATACGACCAGCGATCACACTGATACAGTCTGCCGCGCAGCGTTTCACAGGCTGGCGATGGAGTCGTTCGACCACGCCGCAGCCGGTGCTGCCGTTGGATGATGCGGGATCTTGGCGGTAGCGGCGAGATACTGGTTCACAACCTTCACGTCGGCCCATATCGCGGTTGACGGCTTCTCGCGACTGGCCTACCGGAAGCCGGCCACCAGCCAGCCGCCTCCACACCGGCGTCACCAACCTCAGGACCTCATACAGCTGGCCGGGGCAGACGCAATGCGCGGTAGGTGATTTGGCTGCGGCTGCGAGCGGGGTCATTTAGGCTTGGCGGTGGTCGCAGGCTGAGTATTCGAGGGGCGGGCATGGTGGATCCGGTTTCGCTAGGCGTGGCAGCGGTAGCGTTGATGGCGTCGAAGTTCGGTGACGAATTCGCTTCGGCCGCGGCGACGAGCAGTTGGCGCGCGGTCAGACGCCTTCGTGAAGTTATCGCAGGAAAGTTCGGGCATGCGCCTGAAACAGGTACCGCCATTGCGGCTTTGAGTGAGACGTCGACGCTGCAGGATCGCACGGCCGCCGCCGAGTTGATCGCCTCGGCCGCCCGATCGGATCCCGAGTTCGCCGCCGAGGTGCAACGGCTTGTAGCCACGGCACGGCAGGACCGGGCGATTGAGACCTTCGTCGCGCAAGCCTATGACAACGCGAAACAGGTCAATATTCGCGGCGACAATATCGGGACCATCAGCCTCGGCTGACGAAGAATCCCGTGCCCCTGCGCTCGCAACGGCCTGTGCGGCGTTCGGCATCCCCAGCGACAGCGCGCAGTTACTGCATCACCTGTCGAATGCGGTCTACGTGTTTGCCCGCTGCGGGCGACGCTGGCGTTATCGCGCGGCTTGCCCCGGACACCGATCTTCGACGGGCGCTGGCGAGCATCAACATCGCCGGCACTCGATGGGGCCGCCATCATCGGACGGTCTGCACCGCAGTTGATCTCACCGCTCAGCCCGCGGCCGGGCCTGCGTGAGCGATGGCGGTGTCCGCACCATTCCGTAGCCTGGACGGGTGGGAACTGTGGACTTCGGCCGCGAGTCTGATGTGGGGTGGGAATTCGCAGGTCCGGCCGATGCCGTGCCGCTGGGGGCCGCGATCATCGGCTACCGCGATGCGGGTGGCGTCGGGGTGGATCTTCGGGTCGCCGGGACAGCGGCGATCACCGTGCTGATCGAATTCGGGGATCGCGGGCTGATCGTCGACGATGCGGTCGGGCGGCGAACCCTTGGAGGCTTCGTTGCTGGGCTTCCCATCGAGGCCATGCGTGTTCGTGGCGAGCAGGCAGCGTGCATCGAGGTTCGGTTGTCGCCGATACAGGCGTATTCGCTCTTGGGTATTTCCCCAACAGATTTGGGCCGGGGCGTTGTCGGCCTGGAGGACCTGTGGGGATTGCGGGCTCGGCGACTGCGTGAGCAACTCGCGTCCACCCCGACCTGGGACGAACGTTTCGCATTGACGAAATCGTTTCTGGCGCAGTGCGATAGGCCGATGCGGACTCCTGACCCGGAGGTGCTCGCCGGCTGGAATCGCATACTCACCTCCGGTGGCCAGGTGAAGATCGGCGAACTCGCCGAATCCGTCGGATGGAGCCATAAGCGGCTGTGGGCGCGATTTGAGTCCCAGATCGGCCTGACACCCAAGCGGGCGGCGATGCTGGTCCGATTCCGGTCTGCGGTCGACGGTCTGCTGGCGGGCCGGCCCGCCGCCGACGTCGCGGTGGACTGCGGGTACACCGACCAGGCTCATCTGTGCCGAGACGTATCGATATTCGCCAACCGCACGCCGGGATCACTGACGGCGCACTATCTGCCCACCATCGCACAGCACCGGTACCGGGCCTGGGGAAGATTTTTCCAATACCGTGCAGGACTGCTCGCTTGATAGTGGTCCCGTGACCAACACATTTGATACCGAGAAGCTGCAGACGGCCCTGGAGACCGTCCATCGCGCGGGCATGCCCGGAGTCTTCGCCGAAGTGCGCGACGACGACCAAATCTGGTGCGGCGCAGCCGGAGTAGCCGATGTCACCACCGGCCGCCCCGTCACAGTCGAGATGCGACACCGCGTCGGCAGCATCACCAAGACGTTCACCGCTGCCGCCGTGCTGCAGCTGGTCGACGACGGCGAAATAGCGCTCGACACACCCATCGGCCACTACCTGCCGCGGCTGGTTCCCGGCGAACGAGGTGCGGCGATCACGGTCCGGATGTTGATCAACCACACCAGCGGCCTCGCCGACTACCTCCCGCATGCCTACCCGTCCCTCGCGGCATTCCCGGACCTGGCGAAAACGACACCGGCAAGCCTGGATGACAGCCGGTTCACCAGGTTTCACGCGATCGACCTGATCGAGCTGGGGGTATCGGCGCCTGCCACCGGGAAGCCGGGTGGCACTCCGGGGGTGTATTCGAACACCAATTACCTGCTCATGTGCCAACTCCTGGAGTCGGTTACCGGTACCTCGGCGGAGAAATGCATCACTCGCAACGTCATCGAGCGCGCCGGGCTGAGGGACACCGAACTCCCAGCCGGACCGCATATCAACGGACCGCACTCACTGCACTATGAGGCGTGGTTCGGCATGATCGACCCGCCCCGCGACTACAGCGTCTATGACATGTCGTGGGTGGGGCCGGCGGCTTCGCTGATATCGACCGCCGCGGACCTGAACCGCTTCTTCGGCCTGCTACTGGCAGGCGAGATCATCAGTCGAGCAGCGCTGGCGCAGATGCAACATACTGTTCCGGTCATCTCCTTCGAAGGTAAGACAATCGACTACGGTCTGGGCCTACATAAGATGACGGTGCCGGGTCACGGCACCTACTGGGGCCATGACGGTTCGGTCTGGGGCGGCGGCGCGATATCCATGACCAGCGCTGACGGCAAGCGGCAAATGTCCATCGCGGTGAACCTGCAGCGATGGAACCAACTCGACTCCTCGGGGAAGCCACAGCCGCATCCCATCGACGACGCGCTTCGGGCTTTCACCCAACTGGCGCTGTGCGGTTGATGTACGTCTCGGGCCGTACGCGACTCGTCGCGCGGTATGAGCGCGCGTCGCGAGATCAACTGCTGGCCAACGTTTGTCCCCGATTGAACGCGCGGCTGGCGGCGCTATCGCGCGTCGAACGCGCTCGAGAGCGGTTGGATCCTCCGCAATGAGGTGCCTTCGTCGATGTAGGGCCGTCGTGTCGGGCCGCGCACCGCTGTCGATGATCCGGTGTCTTAGGTAGTCCGCGGACACGTGCCTGTTCGTCACCCCTTGTCCGCGGTGACCAGGCCGGACACCGTGTCAGTTGGCGTGTCAGGTCGGTGTCAGGTCGGTGACCGACCGGCTGGCGACAGTACTCAGGTGAACAGCACAGCAATCGCCGCTTCCGGGATGCGGAAAGCATACGGGGACACCACGATCCTCGATGACATCGCTACTATCGGTGCCGGCCCGTTCCGGATGCTGCGCACAGAATCGCTCGACCGTCTCGCCGGCATGATGCGGTATCTGCGCGGTGATCACGCCTTCGCCCAGCTGATCCGCTTCGCCCTGGTCGGCGGCTCCAGCAACATTGCCTATGGCCTGCTGTTCATGGCCATGAACGGGAGCGGCCCGCTGGTCGCCAATATCGTCGGCTCGATCGTCAGCACGGTGATCGCGAACGAACTGCACCGGCAGCTCACCTTCCGCGCGGCCGGACGGGTCGGCTGGTTCAGCGCACAGTGGGAAGGCGGCGGGCTGGCACTGATCGGCCTGCTGATCAGCACGGCGGCGCTGGCCGGTCTCGAGTTCTTGGCACCCGGCCTCGGCGAGATCGCGCAGGCGAGCGCCGTGATCGCCATCATGGCGGCGGTCGGCGGTATGCGCTTCCTGGCACTGCGCGGCTTCGTCTTCTGAAAGGTCTTTTACGACGCCCCGACTCGGCCTCGAATCTCCTGGGAGACGTCCAGATCACACGTACCAGTGAGAGTTCGGCGCCACCTGACCCACGGCATTAGCCTTTTTCGACTGGTCGCGGCAACAAACCTGGTCAACGGTGGGAACAACTGCACCAGAATTTGTCGGCAAGCAGTCGATCAGCGGAATAGCGGATGCCCTGTGCCGCTGTGCATCTCGCACGGCTAACCGCGCCCGGCGGCACTACCGCGCATTCGGACAACGTCCCCGAGCGGCATCAGCGGATTACGTGAGATTTCCAAGCCGGCCTGCGGCCTCGTTGGCCGTGCATCCGCAGGGAACCAATACCTGTGTGACGCCGCATAATAATGTCGACTCATTCGCAAACGGGGGCTGACGGGAACCAGTTCGACGGGACGTCCGCGATCGAACCCGCGACCGGACTCACAGTCACCAGAAACCTTGACCTGGTGGGGTCATCCGGGAACGCTATCTCCGCGTCGCCACCGAGCTGGGGGAGAAAGACCAGCGGATCCGCCACGCACCCAGCGTGCGCAAGCCGTCTGACCGGACCGTGGTCACTACTCGTTCCCTTGTCGATCCACTCCTTGGCGGCCTCGGCGGTTCCGAAATCCATCACCGTGTACATGTGGTCTTCCCGGCTGGAGCTCGAATCCCGCGGCTGGCACTCGATCGCCCACACCGACACCTCGTGTTGAATGACCGCGGGGAAACACAGAGCCCCTCGCCAGGAAGCTGAAGCTGACAAGTCCTTCTGGCTCGGGACCAGTTTCGGGAACGCGTCCGCAATTGCCTGGTGTTCTGGTCGCCACGATGGGTGCAAAATTGTTTTCGAAGGTGGCGCCAGATCCCCTCCCGGGTAGCCCGGGTCTCTCAGGGCTCTCCCGACCAGCATCGCGGCCGTAGCGGCTGCCGCGAGCAGGAGCAGGACAGCCGGGCCGAAGAATCCGATCTTCTTGCGTGCAGGTGGTTGCACCTGGCGGCGCGGCATCGGAATCTGTTGGCCTTGGGGCGCCGCCGCGGTTGCCGCCGTGGCGGGATGTGCCCAGTCCTGGACGATCGTTGCCCGCTGGGATGGACTCCCTCCTACCGTCTCGGTGGCCACCGTCGATGCGTCGAGCCCTGTGATCGGTTCAGCCGGATATCGGACGGCGTCAGCGACCGCTGCGGCGAATTCGCCGCAGCTGTCGAATCGTTGGCCAGGCTCCTTGGCCATGCCGCGAGCGAGGACTGCATCCAGTTGCGCGGGGAGATCCGGCCGAAGTCGGACCAGTGACGGTACCGGTGAACTCAGGTGCCCGGCCACGACCTGCCCGGGGTGGTCGGCGGCGAAGGGCGAACGTCCGGCGAGCATGCTGAACAGGGTGCATGCCAGTGAGTACTGATCGGCGCGGCCGTCGAGGGGCTGGCCGGTCAGCTGTTCGGGTGCGGCGTAGGCGATCGTCGCGACGAAGGTTCCGGTGGCGGTGACCTTGGTCGTCGCGTCCTGTAGCCGTGCGATGCCGAAGTCGGTGAGCACGGCACGTTCTCCGCGACCGGCATCGGGGGCGGCCAGCAGGATATTGGCCGGTTTGATATCGCGGTGCAGCACACCGTGGGCGTGGGCATAGTCGAGGGCCGCGGCGACGTCGGTGATGATCCGTGCTGCCCGATCGCCGGTGACAGTTCGGCAGTCCAGGCGGCCGGCGTCGGATCCCTGGATGTACTGCATGGCGATCCACAGATGACCATCGTGAGTGCCACGATCATAGACTCCCACGATATTGGGATGCTCGAGCTGTGCCACAACGCTGGCTTCCCGCTCGAATCGCCGACGCAGCTCCGCGTCGCTGGAAACCTCACGGTTGAGCAGCTTCAGCGCCACCAACCTGGGCAGGCGAGGGTGGCGAGCAAGACAGACCGTGCCCATGCCGCCCTGGCCGAGCATGCCTTCGATGACATGGTCCGCGAACGTTGCGCCGATGCCGGGATCAGCCACGGGCCCCCCTTTCACCTGTCTGCAGCAAGCGATGCCGGATGTCAGCATAGAGAAGGACGGACAACCTCGAGAGGACGGAAGTCGACGCACCCGCTATCGAGGCTGGACCATCCCACGAACGTCCGCTGATCGGGGAGTCATGAGCGGATATCTCGAGCCGCAGCGCATCTCGCCTGCCGAACACTCAGCGACCTGAGCGTGCAATCGTTGAGGAATCCACATCCATCCGGTGCTGACGATGTCTGTTGTGCCCGCTGTAGTCAGTGCAAACGCTGCATCGCTGGCGGCTGTGTTCGCCAGGGTCACGCTCTATGTCTCCGGACGGCGCGATAATCGGAAGTGGTTGTGGGCGTTCCTGATTCATGCATGTGTGGAGTACCTGGACCCTACTAGCCCCTCCAGATAGATTCCTGCGCTATGCAGTCCAAGTGCTCGCCGAACGTAGTGATATGGCAGTCGATTGTGGGGCGGATCAACCATTTGACTACGTTCGACGGAACTCCCTGGACCGAAGGCTCAATACGGCAGAAGCTGTCTGGACGCGGCACTTTCGGTCCCGCGGTGCGTATGCACGCATCGCACGAGTTAGATGCGTGGGCGCGAACATTCGTGAGGCAGTCCCATGAGATGGTCGAATCGGCGCCGAAGATCCGAAGCGCTCGGCGCGTCGAGCGCTGACCTGGACGCGATGGCATCGTGGGTTGGCCTGTCGCAACTCAGCGAGCCGCTCGAGCACTCGGTCCGATGAGCATCTCGAACGCCGATACCGGCGGCAACAAGGCCGACTTGTGAAGCGGCCCAAGGGCGTTGTTTGCTCTCGATCCGCACCCGCACCCGCACCCGTGATACCGGGTGCGGGTGGCCGAGATCGATGGCTACTTGTGGCAGGCCTGGCGGTAGTCGTGGATGGCCGCGCGGGCGGTCCTGAAGTCCTGTACGTCCTGCGGGTGCGCCTGGCGGTAGGACTTCCACTCCGCCTTGCGCTGATCCTTGGGCAGGGCCTTCACCTTCGCCACTTCTGCGGCGAAGTCCGGGTGACTGGACAGGAATGCCGCGACCTTCGGAGCGCTGTCCGCCTTCGCCTGGGCCGCGGCCGCGGGGTTGCATTGCGGCCCGGGGTCGGCGGAGGCGGTCGCGGGCAGGGCGATGGCAAGTCCGGCGAGGGTGGCGGCGACGAGACTGCGCTTCATTCTTACTCCAGTGGTCGGCGGGATATGTCCCCATCGAATCTGCCGACCCGACCTGCCGAGCGCACTTGTCGCGCCACTATCTTCAGGCGATCTTCAGCCGCAGCACGAATACGGCACCGTGTTGTCCGGGCGGGGGGTCGAGGCAGATCAGGTCGCCGCCATGGGCTCTGGCAATGCCGCGGGCGATGGCAAGTCCCAGGCCGGAACCGTCCGCGCGGCGATCGCGTGCCTGGTCGAGACGCACCAGCCGGTCGAAGATCCGCTCGCGTTCGCCGGGCGGCACCCCCGGGCCGGTATCGCTGATCGTCACCTCGGCCAGGTTGCTGGTGGCGCCGACCCACACCGTCACCGTGCCGCTATCCGGCATGGCTTGGCACGCGTTCTCGAGCAGGTTCAACAGCACCTGGTTGACGCGTTCGGGGTCGATGGCCGCGACCACGTGATCGCCCGCGAGTTCGAACTCGATATCGCCGTGCAGCAGCCGCATCCGACTCAACTGGGCATCGGCGAGGTCGTATAGATCGGTCGGTGTATGCCGCAGCGGCAGTCCGGCGTCGATGCGTGCCAGATCGACGAGATCGTCGACCAGCCGGCCCGCGCGCTGGGCCTCACGGACCAACAGCAGCTGCATCTGCAGGCTGGCGTCGGGATCGGCGTCGGGCGGCTGCTGCAGGACCGCTTCGGCGATCGCGCGAATTCCGGTGATCGGGGTGCGCAACTCGTGCGCGGCGTCGGCGACGAAGGTACGGATCTGTTCCTCGGACGCCTGTGCTCGGGCCTCGGCGCCTTCCAGTGCGTCCAGCATTTCATCGAAAGCCGTTGCGGTGCGTCCCAGTTCGGTGTCGGGTCGCGATGGCGACAACCGCCGCCCGCGTCGGCCGTGGGCGATCTCGCGAGCCAGCACGGTCATGGAATCCAAGGGTGCGAGGGCGCGGCGGATACCGAACGGCAACCCGATGACGATCACGAGCAGCGCCGCGGCGGTGGTGCCCGCGAGCACGCCCACCAGCTTCGACTGCGCCCCCGCCAATAGTTTGGTATCGAGTTGCAGGGTCATTCGCGCGTGGTCCAACTCGCCTCGGCCATTGAGCAGCACGTGTCTGGTCTTCACCGTGGACTGGTCCTCGTGCTGGGCATTCAGGCTGCCGAAGGTGCGGCCGTCGGCGAGGACGAGCCGCGCTCGCACCGACCGCGCATCGATCCGGGTGAGCAGATCGGTGGGCGAGATGCCTTGGTCGGCAAGTTGCTGTGCCAGTTGAACGCGGTCGGCGAGCACCGCGTTCTGACTGCGATTCAGCGCCACCGCGAACAACCCGTGCACCACCAGCGAAACGATGATCAGTACCGCACCGAGCACCGTAGCGGTGGTGAGCGTGACGCGCCTGCGCAGCGACACCGTCTTCATCGCACCCCGGCCCGATGAGAGCTGTAGTGGTCACCAGGGCGGCGCTGCCAGCTCACTGGTCGCCGACCCGCAAGGTGTAGCCGAGACCGCGCACGGTGTGCAGCAGCCGCGGTCCGTGTGCCTCCAGCTTGCGCCGAACCGCGCTGACATTCACCTCGACCAGGTTGGGGTCGTAATCGTCGTATCCCCATACGGCGGTCAGGATTTGGGCCTTGGTGACCACCCGGTCGCGGTGCGCGGCGAGATAGCCGAGGAGCTTGAACTCGGTGAGGGTCAGCACGATGGTCTCGCCGCCGCGGTGCACCGCACCGGATTCCACGTCGATGACGAGATCGCCGATCGTGGTCTTGGTCTGGAGTCTGCCCATCCGCCGCAACAGCGCATCGACCCGGGCCACCAGCTCGGCCAGGTCGAACGGCTTGACCACATAATCATCCGAGCCGGCTCGCAGCCCGCGCAGCCGGTCGTCGATACCATCGCGGGCGGTCAGGATGACGACGCCGGCCCCTGATCTGGCGCGCACAGTTTCCAGCAGGGTGAATCCGTCGCGTCCGGGCAGCATGATGTCGAGCACGACCACATCCGGCCGGAACTGCGCGAGATCGCGCTCCAACTGTTGGCCGTGCTCCCGGCTGAGCACCTCGTGTCCGGCCGTGGTCAGCCCCGATCCCACCGCGACCCGGATGGCCTCGGCGTCTTCGATAACAAGTATTCGTCCCGGCTGCACAGGTGTCATTGTTGCGCCGCGGAGCTGAAGATTGCCTGAAAGGTGGCGATGAACGAGCCGATGAACGTCGGGGGCGGCGCGATACTCGGATCATGGGCAGCCAATCTGCGCAGTGGATGCGCACCGCGCGCGTGCTTCGTCGCGCCGGCTTCGGTGCGACCGGGGCCGAGATCGATGCCGTGCGTGCGCAGCAGCCCGCCGACTATCTGCGATCGGCTTTGACCACCGACCCCGACGCCGATGCCGGCGCGCGGGCGACGCCGCTGCCGGTGTTCGCCGTTACCACCGCACCGGGTAAAAACGCGACGCCCGAGGTCCGCCGACGTTACAACGCAGAACGCAACAACGAACTCGCAATGCTGACCGCGTGGTGGTTGCGGCGCATGGCCGCCGTACATCAGCCGATCCATGAGAAGCTGACCCTGTTGTGGCACAACCACTTCGCGACATCGGCGGCCAAAGTTCGCAATGCCGCCGCGCTGGCCGCGCAGAACCAGAAGCTGCGCCAGCTGGGCACCGGCGACTTCGGCGCGTTGGCCTACGCGATGCTCACCGACGCGGCCATGCTCAAATGGCTCGACGGCACGAGTAATTCGGCGAAGGCGCCCAACGAGAATCTGTCACGCGAGTTCCTGGAACTGTTCGCGCTCGGACACGGCAACGGTTACACCGAGACCGATGTGCGCGAAGGCGCGCGTGCGCTGACCGGGTGGACGATCGACGCCAGCGGGGTCACCATGCTGAATTCCCAGCGGCACGATCCCGGACCCAAAACCGTGCTCGGCGTGACGGGTTCGCTCGGCGCCCGCGAATTCTGCGATATCGTGCTCGGTCGGCCCGAGTCGGCTCGCTATGTGGCCGGGCGGATGTGGCAGCAGCTCGGCTCCGATACACCACCGTCGCAACCGGCGATCGATCGTGCCGTGGCGGCCTACGGACCGAATCGCGACGCCGCGGGGATGGTGGTTGCGATCCTCACCGACGACGAATTCGCCGCTGTGCAAGACACTGTCGTGCACGGCCCGGTCGAATGGCTGATCGGCATGGTGCGCGCGCTGGCGGTCCCGATGGACAACGACGCCGACGTCAAGAAGCTGGCGGGTGTGCTGCGCAATCTCGGACAGCTGCCGTTCTACCCGCCGTCGGTCGGTGGCTGGCCGCACGGCCAGGCGTGGATGTCGACAGCCGCGGCGCGGATTCGGCTCACCGCAGCATCTGAGCTCGTGAAAAAGGCTGACCTGAGCCGGATTTCGTCCGCCGCGCCGGGCGATCGCCTCGATGCGGTCGGCTACCAGCTCGGCATCGGCGCCTGGTCGGACCGCAGTGCCGCCGTGCTCGGGGCGGTCCGAAACGATCCCGCCCGGCTCATCGCGATCGCGGTGAACACTCCCGAATACCTGACCAGCTGACCGGAAAGTCATCGAACCATGGCTCGATTCAATCGCAGACAGTTCCTCGTCGGCAGCAGCGTACTGGGTGCGCTCGGGCTGGCCGGTGGCTCCGTGATCACCTGGGAGGAGGTGCACCGGCACGCGGCCACCGCACCCCTGGCGCCGGACGCCGGAATCCTGGTCCTGGTAACGATGTACGGCGGCAACGACGGCGTCAACACCGTGATTCCGTACGCGGACAACGCCTATCACGATGCGCGGCCGGAATTGTCGTATCAGCCGCAGGAGGTACTGCACCTGGACGGGCAGCTCGGACTCAATCCGGCGATGAAGGGCTTCGCGGACCTATGGGGCAGCCACAACCTCGCGATCGTGCGCGGGGTCGGCTATCCGCATCCGGATCACAGCCATTTCCGCTCGATGGACATCTGGCAGACGGCCACTCCGGACCGCCCGGTCAATACCGGATGGATCGGGCGCTGGCTCGACGCGGCCGGTGACGACCCGGTGCGTGCGGTCAATATCGGCCCGGTGCTGCCGCAGCTGGCGATAGGGGAAAAGCACACCGCAGCAGCGCTGGATCCCGCCACGGCCCCGCTATCGCCGGAATTGTCCGCCGAATTGGCCGCGCTCGCCGCCACCGACCCCCGCGACAGTCCCGCCCAGGCATTCGTCTGTGCCGGCTATCACGCCGAACAGGCTGTGGCGCAGACGTTTTCCTCGATCGGCGCGAAACCAGCCGGTCCCGGTGGTAATCCGCTCGCCGCCCAGCTCGCGCTCGTCGGACAGTGCATCAAGGCGGGTGTGCCCACCCAGGTGTATTCGGTCAGTCTGGGCGGCTTCGACACCCATGCCGATGAACGCCGCACCCAGCAGCAACTGCTCGCACGGCTCGACCAGGCGGTGTCGGCGTTCTTGACGGATATGGCAGGGCATCCCCGTGGCCGCGACGTAGTTCTCATGGCCTACAGCGAATTCGGCCGCCGCGTCGCCGCCAACGCTTCCCAGGGCACCGACCACGGCACTGCCGGGCCGGTGTTCGTTGCGGGAGCGCGGGTCAAGGGCGGCTTCTACGGCGACGAGCCAAGCCTCACCGACCTGGACAACGGTGATCTGAAGACCACCGTCGACTTCCGTGACATCTACTCGGAATTGCTGCACCGCGTCGTCGCGACCGACCCGGGTCCCGCTGTCGGTACCGCTCGTCACGACCTGGGTTTCATCTCGTGAGGGAACGTCTTGTCGCTCAGGGCACTCTGTCTCAGTTGGCATGGAGAAAGCCCCATTGGCTTCTATGAATCGGACGCCTTCATCTTGGAGGTGCTGGCACGCAGTGGCTTCCAGCGCCCATCGCAGTCCACGGCGCGAGAGCTTCGCCTGCGACGCCCATTACCGCGGTCCCGAACTCGTCGAGCCGACAGAAAATGGTCAGACCAGCGCAATCGAAACCTGCGCCAGGGTAGCGACGGGCCTGACCCGGGCGCGGCCCGCATGTCGTTCAGTGGCCGATACCCTCCAGGTCGGCCACGTCCGCATCGGAAAGGACGAGCCCAGCGCCGACGATGTTCTCGCGCAGATGGGCTGTCGATGATGTGCCGGGGATGAGCAGGATGTTCGGTGAGCGCTGCAACAGCCAGGCCAACGCGACCGACATCGGCGTTGCCCCGAGCCGGACCGCGATCCCCGAGAGCGCATCGGACTGTAGCGGGGTGAAGCCCCCCAGTGGGAAGAACGGTACATAGGCAATGCCATCGGCGGCGAGGCTGTCAATGAGGTCGTCGTCATGGCGGTGGGCGAGGTTGTACATGTTCTGCACGCACACAATCGGGGCGATACCGCGGGCCTCTGCGACCTGCTCGATGGTGACGTTGCTGACCCCGAGGTGACGGATCAGGCCTTCTTGCTGGAGTTCGACGAGCGTCTCGAACGCCTCGGCGAGCGAACCAGGCTTGGGGCCTTCGGCATCGCCCATGCGCATGTTGACCAGATCGAGGGTCTCGAGCCCGAGAGACCGGAGGTTCTCGTGGACCTGCTTGCGCAGATCTTCGGGTCGGCGGGCCGTGGGCCAGCCGCCTTGCGCATCTCGGTTCGCCCCCACCTTGGTGGCGATGAACAGCGACTCCGGGTAGGGATGTAGCGCCTCACGGATCAGCTCGTTGGTGACGCGCGGTCCGTATGCGTCGCTGGTGTCGATGTGGGCGATACCGGCCGCGACCGCCTCGCGTAATACGGCCAGGGCGCCATCGTGGTCAGCGGGCGGCCCCATGACCCACGGGCCGGCGAGTTGCATTGCGCCGTAACCGAACCGGGTGATGGTTGAGTTGCCCAGCGTCCAGGTGCCCCCGGGAAGTGATGTGGTTGGCGCGTTCATCGTTGTGCCTTTCGCTTATCGCTGTGGGTGGCGACTTCAGCCTCCCTGGACGAGTATTGGAGAGTTGCTTCCCGTAGGGAAGTAGGCACTCTGAAGTGCGTAACTCACCACAGGCGAAAGACGAGATCAGTGAAGCCAACGAAGGCTGCCCAGAGAGCGCAGGCCAAGATGGAGTACAACGCGTTCCTGGCAGCATGCCCCAGCCGCCAGCTCCTCGACCGGATCTCGGACAAGTGGGTCGTGCTGATCCTGTGCGCACTCGGCGGCGACGCAGCAGACAAATCCGACCAGCCCGGTGCATCGGATGCCGCACGAGCGATGCGCTACTCCGAGATCTCCCGCCTGCTGGCGGGAGTCAGCCAGAAGATGCTGACCCAGACCCTACGAGCACTCGAACGCGACGGCCTACTCGTCCGCACCGTAACGCCAACCGTCCCGATCACCGTCACCTACGAGCTGACCGACCTCGGCCTCTCACTCCACCACCTGACACGCGACCTCAGGCGCTGGGCACAGACCCACATGGACCAGGTCCTTGCCAACCGCGACAAGCACG
Source organism: Nocardia sp. NPDC005998 (assembly GCF_040614395.1). NCBI lineage: Bacteria > Bacillati > Actinomycetota > Actinomycetes > Mycobacteriales > Nocardiaceae > Nocardia > Nocardia sp. NPDC005998. Next base: position 72,252 of record NZ_JBEXUI010000041.1, read on the forward strand.
ACGCTCGCACTTCCTGACCGGAAACAACCAACCGTCTGACGCCGCCACGTTCTCACGCAGCACACCCTCGACTGCGATGAGCATGAGGAAGGTAACGGGTAGCCGGGGGCAGCGAACTCGCCCCTGCGTCAGCGCGGTTCGCCGACGAGTGCGGCGGCTGTCGTGGTTGTGAAGTCGATTTGGCGGCGAGCGTTGGACAGTGTGGTCACCACGCAGGTGCCGACGGGCCCGGTGCGGTCGTAGAGGGTGGCACTGCCGATGGAGATGCCGTCGGCAGCGATGGTGTTGTCGGCGCGAAGCCCGAGTTCGTGGCCGATCGGGAGTCGGGAGAGGGCCACCGTGACGTCGGTGTTTATATAGCCGGCGCCTGCGGATCCCCAGTGGCACACGTGGTTGGTGGCGTCGCCGAGGATCGCGGCGCGCTGAAACGGGGTGATCGGCTCACCGGCCACCAGCGGCGGCAGACTGTGCCAGGAGACCTTGCGCTCGGCGTTCTGATTGGCCGATCGTCGCCGCGCTGATCGGATGGCTGACCATCGACACCGACTGTGCAGATTGCATATCGTCCGCACCGGAAGATGCACACGAGACCGATGTTGCGTGCACTACCAGCGATTCCGGCTCGATGTGAGGCTGTTTGTTGTCACCACGACAGTGAAGGAAGCCTGGAACTCGCAGTTCCTTCCCCCTCATTCGACCAGTAGTAAGGACTGCACCATGCCGGTGGTAAGGATTCATCACTATCGCGTAGCGGCCGACCGACTCGACGCGCTCCTGACACAGCGCGCCACGCTGATCGACGGAATCCGCAGGGCGAATCCGGGTTTGACCGAGACACGACTTACCCGGCTCGAGGACGGCAGCTACTCCGACACGTGGCGGTGGGAGTCGGCGGAGCAGATGCTGGCGGCGATCGGTGCCTCGCAAGGCTTCCCGCTGGTGGGCGCCACAATGGCGCTGACCCAGGACGCCACTGCGGAGACCGGCGAGATCGTCGACGAGCGATAGACCGGATGCGGGCAGCCTAGTCCGGCGAATTCGCCTGCGTCGCAATCCAGTTCGCGAGAACTGCGGCCTGGCTGTGGTCGATGTCGCGGGTGGCGGTGAGTAGCGTCACTGGATGTCGGCTGGCCATTTCCCGCAGTTGCGCGACCGCGTCCCGATGCCGCGCGTCCCGCAATTCGGCGAGATATCGGCGACGGAATTCGGCGAACCGCTCCGGCCGATGGCCGTACCACTGGCGCAGTTCGGTCGAGGGAGCGATATCGCGCATCCACTCGTCCAGATGCGCATCCGTCTTCCGCATCCCGCGCGGCCACACCCGATCGACGAGCACTCGGGTCCCATCGGAGGGAATCGGCGCTTCATAGATTCTTCGGTAGCCGATGTGCTGACTCATCATGCTTCCGTCCTGATCAGGGTCG
>NZ_JBEXUI010000042.1:0-71706 GCF_040614395.1 Nocardia sp. NPDC005998
ATTTTCGACGCCGTCTTCGACGTAGCAGCCGCCGTAGAAGACCCCCAAAACCCCGACTACATCCGCCCCGACCTCGATTCCGGCCCCTTGACCCATGCGGCGATGAAGTCCTTGACGAACTTCTCCTTCGCGTCGTCGGTCGCGTAGACCTCCGCGAGTGCGCGCAGCTGCGAATTCGACCCGAAGACCAGGTCGACGCGGCTGCCGGTCCACTTGACCGCACCGGTGGCGCGATCCTTACCCTCGTAGGTCTCGTCGTCGGACGAGGCCGGCTCCCACTTCGTGTTCATGTCCAGCAGGTTCACGAAGAAGTCGTTGGTCAACGCCCCGGGAGTCGAGGTGAACACGCCCAGCGGCGACTGGTTGTGGTTCGCGCCGAGCACGCGCAGACCACCGATGAGGACCGTCAGCTCCGGAGCGCTGAGGGTCAGCAGGTTCGCCCGGTCGATGAGCAGGTATTCGGCCGGGACGCGGCTGCCCTTGCCCAGGTAGTTGCGGAAGCCATCGGCCGTGGGCTCGAGTGCGGAGAAGGACTCCACATCGGTCTGCTCCTGGGTGGCATCGGTACGTCCCGGTGTGAACGCCACCTCGATGTCGTATCCGGCGTTCTTGGCGGCCTGCTCGATGGCCGCGGCGCCGCCGAGCACCACGAGATCGGCGAACGACACCCGGGTGTTGCCGGTCTGTGCGGAGTTGAAGGACTCTTGGATGCCCTCCAGGGTGCGCACCATCTGTGCGAGTTCGTCGGGGTTGTTGGCCTCCCACCCGCTCTGCGGCTGCAGACGGATGCGTCCGCCGTTGGCGCCGCCGCGCTTATCGCTGCCGCGGAACGACGCGGCCGCCGCCCATGTGGTCGAAACGAGTTGGGCGACAGTCAGACCCGAGGCCAGGATCTGGCTCTTCAGCGCGGCGATATCGGCCGCTCCGATGAGGTCGTAGTCAGCGGCGGGGACGGGGTCCTGCCACAGCAGGGTCTGCTCCGGAACCTCCGGTCCGAGGTAACGGACCTTGGGACCCATGTCGCGGTGGGTCAGCTTGTACCACGCCTTGGAGAATTCCTCGGTGAGCTCTTCGGGGTGGTCGAGCCAGCGGCGGGTGATCTGCTCGTAGACGGGATCGACTCGCAGCGAGAGGTCCGTCGTCAGCATCACCGGGGGATGCGACTTCGACGGGTCGTGGGCGTCGGCCACGGTGCCCGCTCCTGCGCCATCCTTGGGGATGTACTGCCAGGCACCGGCGGGGGACTTGGTCTTCTCCCACTCGTAGCCGTACAGGGTCTCGAGGAAGCTGTTGTCCCACTTGGTCGGGGTGGGCGTCCAGGTACCCTCCAGGCCACTGGTGATCGCGTCCTTGCCGACACCGGTGCCGAAGGCGCTCTTCCAGCCGAGGCCCTGCTCTTCGAGCGGCGCGGCCTCGGGCTCGGGGCCGACGAGGTCGGCGTCGCCCGCGCCGTGGGTCTTGCCGAAGGTGTGGCCGCCGACGATGAGTGCCGCGGTCTCGACATCGTTCATGGCCATGCGGCGGAACGTCTCACGGATGTCGATGGCCGCCAGTTGGGGATCCGGATTGCCGTTGGGGCCTTCCGGATTCACGTAGATCAGACCCATCTGGACCGCGGCCAGCGGATTCTCGAGATCCCTTGTGCCGGTGTAGCGTTCGTCGCCGAGCCAGGTGTGCTCGGGACCCCAGTAGACGTCCTCCTCGGGCTCCCACTGGTCGACGCGGCCACCGCCGAAGCCGAAGGTTTCGAAGCCCATGTCCTCCAGGGCCACATTGCCCGCGTAGACGATCAGGTCGGCCCAGGACAACTTCTTGCCGTACTTCTGCTTGACCGGCCACAGCAGGCGACGTGCCTTGTCCAGGCTGGCGTTATCGGGCCAACTGTTCAGCGGCGCGAACCGCTGCATGCCGGCACCGGCACCGCCGCGGCCGTCGTTGATGCGGTAGGTGCCCGCGGCATGCCAGGCCATCCGGATGAACAACGGTCCGTAGTGGCCGTAGTCGGCGGGCCACCAGTCCTGCGAGGTGGTCATCACCTCCACGATGTCGGCCTTCACGGCAGCCAGATCGAGGGTTTTGAATTCCGCGGCGTAGTCGAAGTCCGCGCCCATGGGGTTGGCTACGGCCGGATTCTTCTGCAGGATTTTGAGATTGAGCTGGTTCGGCCACCATTCACGGTTGCTGCTTCCGCCCTCGGCCGGGGACTTGAGCCGACCGGACATAACGGGGCAACCACCGGCGGTGGGTTCCGTATTAGCTTCTCCGATGGGCGGATGTTCCTCAGGCACGGCAATTCCTTTCGGGGGAGTGAGTGAAACGGGCTGTGATCACGGCTGTGATCCGGACAGGGGTGGTGTCTTGGTCTTGCAGTCGGGGCACAGACCCCAGTAGATGACCTCGGCCTCATCGAGAACGAAACCGTTGTCGTGCGAGGCGGTCAGGCACGGCGCCTCGCCGACAGCGCAATCGACATCGGCGATGACGCCGCATGATCGGCAGACGACGTGGTGGTGGTTATCGCCGACCCGTGTCTCGTAACGCGCGACCGACCCCATCGGTTGGATGCGCCGGATCAGCCCCGCGGCGGTGAGTGCGCGCAGTACGTCGTATACGGCCTGATGAGATACCGCGCCGAGGGTGTCGCGCACGCGGCCGAGGATCGAGTCCGTATCGGAGTGCGGATGCTCGTGCACGGCGGTCAGCACGGCCACCCGCGGCGCCGTCACGCGTAGCGCGGCTCCACGCAACATCCGCTCGAATTCCGAAGTCGTGGACACATTCAGAAGTATGACTCATTCAAGTCTCCGTCGGGAGGCTTTCGCAAAACCTCGAGACGATCCCACAACCACCCGCCCCCACCACCCACACCGACTCTGTCGAACCAACAAATCCACCGATCAGCCACCGGGAGATCTGACGATTGCCGTGAGGTAAGCGATTGCAGAACGAAGCCGATCCGGATCATCGCCGAACGCACCGAGACCCGCATTGCATGGTGGGCACAGGAGTCCGCGTACCGCGCCGGTGGTGTGATCGTGGTCGACGGCAAGGGGGACCTTGAACAGTGTTCGACCATCCTTGCAGGGACGGCCGCCAACCTTCGATAGGTCGATGTCGGCTTCCTTGGCACCGCATATGCCGCAGCGGAACTGCTGGTCAGCCCGGAAGCGGTCATATTGTTCCGGTGTGATCCGGTATTTGGCCCACAGATTGGCGCGTCGAATCTCCGCCGGGCCTTGGCGCTCTCGTCGAGCTCGTTGGTAGCAGGTATTGCACAGCGGGGATTTCGGACCTGGCTGAGCCATCTGCTTGCGGGATTTGAGCTGACCGCACCCAATCAGGGGAGAGCAGCGGATCAACTCCGAATCGGGAGTTGGAGTCACAACGCGGAGTCTGTCAGCAGCCACCGACATGGACTTTACTTGACATAGTGTTGATTATCGGCGTTGTAAAGGGGGTGCTGGGAGTGGGGGGCTCTGCTTGTATGTCGTTGGTATGTATCACGTTTCGGGCTTCAGCTCGCCGAGCGCCGGGCCGCCCTGCCGACTGCTGTGTGCGGAAGTGTGCGTTTCATTCGCGCAGTCGGCGTAAGGTTCACGACCTCTCCAATGTAAATATTCCGGCGAAACTCGAATTTTGACGGATAAATATCGAATCAGCTCAATCTTTGATGTATAGGCGCTCTGGCCCTGCTCCCCTGAATCTCCGCACGACCCCCCCAAACGTCACAGTGACGATTTAAGCGGTGTCGAGGGTTGGCTGGATTGCGTCGGAATCGGTTGATTTCTGGTTATCGGGCGGATCTTCGGTATTCGGCGACGCGTCGGTCGATCGGTGCGCCTGTGATGCCGGGAGCCTGCCATTCGACTCCTTCTGGGAATCCCTTCCGGTCGGTACTCTTTATGGGTACAAAAGGTGCTGATCAGCGGTTTTCTGAACATTGGTCCAGTAGTGGTGTGGCCATCGCGCGTCGGCTCGAACACCTGAACTTCGCCGCGGTATCCCCGCAGGTGGGAGTGTCCATTCCGGCCGGACGGCCGCAGTTGTCGGCGTGCGCACGGCATGAGGTCCGCAACCCGGACGACAGGATGACAACGGTGAACGAACAGCTCTGGTAGCTGGAGGTGGATGATGGCGAAGAAATTCGACGGACATATCGCGCTCGATATTCGTGATTCGGTGCCCGACTGGGGGCCTTATGCGGAGCCGACGGCACCGCAGGGTGCGCCGAATGTGCTGTATCTGGTGTGGGACGACATTGGGATCGGTACCTGGGACTGCTATGGCGGTCTGGTCGATATGCCGAATATGAAGCGCATCGCCGATCTTGGTGTCCGGTTCACCCAGTTCCACACCACCGCGCTGTGTTCACCGAGTCGTGCCTCCCTGCTGACCGGTCGGAATGCTACCTCGGTCGGTATGGCGACCATCGAGGAATTCACCGATGGCTTCCCAGGCATGTGTGGTCGCATACCGGCTGAAACCGCGCTGTGCTCAGAGGTTCTCGCCGAACGCGGGTGGAATACGTACGCGGTCGGCAAGTGGCATATGACTCCGCTGGAGGAGGAGAATCTGGCGGCCTCGAAGCGGCATTGGCCGCTGGGACGTGGGTTCGATCGGTTCTATGGTTTCCTCGGCGGCGAGGCCGACCAGTGGTATCCGAATCTGGTGTACGACAACCATCCGATCTCGCAGCCGTACGCACCGGAGGACGGATATCACCTGTCGAAGGATCTGGCCGACAAGTCGATCGAGTTCATTCGCGACGCAAGGGTGATCGCCCCCAACAAGCCCTGGTTCATGTACCTGTGCCCGGGGTGCGGGCATGCGCCGCACCACGTCGCTCAGGAATGGGCCGATAAGTACCGCGGCCGGTTCGACATGGGCTATGAGAAGTATCGCGAGATCGTCCTGGAGAACCAGAAGCGCATGGGTCTGGTACCGGAGAACACCGAATTGTCGCCGATGAACCCGTATTCGACGGCCACCAGCGCGGATGGCAAGCCGTGGCCGGCGCAGGACACGGTGCGCGCGTGGGATTCGCTGTCGGAGGATGAGAAGCGGCTGTTCCGGCGGCAGGCGGAGGTGTTCGCCGGATTCCTGTCCTACACCGATGCGCAGATCGGTCGATTGCTGGATTACCTCGAGGAAAGCGGCCAGCTGGACAACACCATCATCGTCACCTTCTCCGACAACGGCGCCAGCGGCGAGGGCGGTCCGAATGGTTCGGTGAACGAGATGAAGTTCTTCAACGGCTACATCGACACTATCGAGGACAGTTTGGTGAAGCTCGACGCGCTGGGTTCACCGACCACCTACAACCACTACAGCATCGGCTGGGCGATGGCCTTCAACACCCCGTACAAGCTGTACAAGCGGTATGCCTCGCACGAAGGTGGCATCGCCGACCCGTGCATCATGTGCTGGCCCGCCGGGATGGCGGCGCGCGGGGAGGTGCGCAACCAGTACCTCAATGTCTGCGATATCACCCCCACCGTCTATGAACTGCTCGGCATCACTCCCCCGGACACCGTGAAGCATGTGGCGCAGCGTCCCTTGGAGGGCGTGAGTTTCCGGGCGCTGCTCGATGACGCGAATGCCGATGTCGGCAAGCACACGCAGTTCTATTCGATGCTGGGCACGCGTGGCATCTGGCATCGCGGATGGTTCGCCGACACCGTTCACGCGGCCTGTCCGTCCGGCTGGGGACATTTCGACAAGGACCGCTGGGAACTGTTCCATATCGAGCAGGACCGCAGTCAGATGCACGACCTGGCCGACGCTCATCCGGAGAAGCTGGAGGAGATGAAGGCGCTGTGGTTCTCCGAGGCCGCGAAGTACAACGGAATGCCGCTCAACGACCTCGACATCATCTCCGCCTTGACCCGCTACCGTCCGACCTACGCCACCGATAGGGACAATTTCGTCTACTATCCGGGCAGCGCCGAGGTGGGACCGGGTGCGGCGCTGGAGATCCATGGGCGCTCGTTCGCGCTGCTCGCCGAGACGACGATCACCAGTCCCGATGCGCAGGGAGTGCTCTTCGCCCATGGCGGGCGTCTCGGTGGGCACACGCTGTTCCTGCAGGACGGGCGCTTGTACTACATCTACAACTTCCTCGGCGACGAAGAGCAGATCATCGTCTCCGACCGTCCGGTACCGCTCGGCGATCACATCCTTGGGGTTCGGTACGAACGGCACGGCACCCGGTCCGATAACTTCACGCCCACCGGTGAGGCCATCTTGTACATCGACGACAGCGCGGTGGGCTCACTCGATGACATGCGCACCCAGCCCATCACCTTCTCCGGTGTGGGGGAAGGAGTCTGTGTCGGTCGAGACAGCGGTCAGTCGGTTTCCGCGCGCTACCACTCGCCGTTCCCGTTCACCGGCGGAACCATGCATCAGGTGGTCGCGGATGTGTCCGGAAAGCCGTATGAGGATCTGGAAATGGCTGCGGCCGCAGCATTTTCGCGCGACTGAGGCGAGGTGTCCATGGCTACTGGGAGCCGCGCGGATGTGCGGCGTGGCATGGTCCGGATATCGGGTGGCGACTTCGAGATGGGGTCGGCGGAGTTCTTCCCCGAGGAGCGTCCGGTGCATCGGGTGTGGGTCGATTCGTTCTGGATCGATCCGCATCCGGTGACCAATGCTGCGTTCCGGCGCTTCGTGAAGCAGACCGGATATGTCACGGTCGCTGAATGTCCGCTGGCGGCCGAGGATTATCCGGATGCGGAGCCGCAGAATCTGGTACCCGGTGGGCTGGTGTTCCGGCCCACCGGGCATCCGGTGCCGTTGGACGATTGGCGGCGCTGGTGGTGGTATGCGCCGGGGGCGAATTGGCGTCACCCGCGCGGGCCCGTCGGGACGTTGGATGGACTCGATCGCCATCCGGTCACCCAGATCGCATACGAGGATGCCGAGGCCTACGCGTCGTGGGCGGGCAAACAACTACCGACCGAGGCCGAGTGGGAGTATGCCGCCCGGGGCGGGCTGGACGGGGCCACCTTTGCCTGGGGTGACGAGTTCGAACCCACGGGCAGGCGCATGGCCAATATCTGGGTGGGCGCCTTCCCATGGCAGTTCTTTCCCGGCCGAGGACAGACACCGAGACCGGGCACCACGGTGGTCGGCACCTACTCCCCCAATGGTCACGGTCTCTATGACATGACCGGCAACGTGTGGGAGTGGACCGTGGACTACTTCCGCGCACAGCACCCGGGCCCATCCTGCTGTGCGCCGCGCAATCCGCGCGTGGACACGCCTGAATCCGAAGCGGCCCAACGCTTTCCGCGGCGCGTCATCAAGGGTGGCTCCTTTCTGTGTGCGGCCAACTACTGTCTGCGCTACCGGCCCGCCGCCCGGCAAGGCCAGGCCGAGGACACCGCCACCTGCCATCTCGGGTTCCGCTGCGTGGTGCGCGACGGGGATTCGTGAGAAGCCGGTGCTTGCGCGCTGGCGGGAGCTGCTCGCGCCGCGGCGACTCCGAGCTGGGCCTCAGCGTCGAAGGTGAGCCCTGAGGCGGCCGATCGGGGGCTCAGATCTTGTAGATGAATTGGGCGGCGTGTTCCATGACGCACCGGTTGGAGAACTCGATGGTGCAGGCCACCGGCTTGCTGACCCGCATGCCGATCGCAGCGAATGTCACCGGCTGAAACGAAGTCGATACCGGTCTGTGGGGTGAGCATCACCGAATGCGCCAGCCGGGCAAGCAGTTCCGCGACGGGTCGGGGATCGTATCGGTCGATGGCGCCGCGTTCCTGTGCGGCACTTGGACGATGGAGCAAATGCGCTGGGAGACCATTTCCGTGCCGCGCACGGTGTAGAAGCCGAGGCCCCGCTGGGTAGCGGTCGGGTCGGAATTGGTTCTCTTACGCGAGCCGGTAGCGAGGCCAGTGATCGGCAATTGGCTCTGTTTCGAGAGGCCAGTTCTCGGCATGCTGGGCTGATGTTGGTTCGGCGGTTGGTGGCGCTCTATGTCGGGTTGTGGCTGTACGGGTTTTCGATGGCGGTGATGATTCGGGCTGGGCTCGGGTTGGATCCCTGGGATGTGTTCCACCAGGGGGTGGCCGGGCATGTGCCGATCAGTTTCGGTGCGGTGACCGCGGTCACCGGAGTCGCGGTGCTGTTGGCGTGGATTCCATTGCGGCAGTGGCCCGGTCTGGGGACGGTGAGCAATGTCGTGGTCATCGGGGTATCGGTCGATATCGGGTTGTGGATGCTGCCGGTGTGGGATGTGCTGCCGGTGCGGATCGGCGCTATGGGTGCCGCGGTGGTTTTGAATGCGGTGGCTACGGTGCTCTACATCGGTGCGGGCATGGGGCCGGGACCGCGTGATGGACTGATGACCGGACTGGTTCGACGGACGGGATGGTCGGTTCGGTTGGTGCGGACCGGGATCGAGGTGTCGGTGTTGGCGACCGGCTGGCTATTGGGTGGCAGTGTCGGTGTGGGGACCGTGGTGTACGCGTTCGGGATCGGGCCGTTGATCCAGGTGTTGATACCGTTCGTCGATCGGTATCTTCCGGGATTCCATGCCGATCGAAAGGTTGAGCCGGATGTCGTCCCGGTCGCGTCGTGACCGCGGTCTTTCGGGCCCTTTGTGATCGCCGCGCAGGAATCCGAGGTCCTGCCCTGCCGTGATGCCGAAGTCCGTCTGATGCGCGGGACGGCTATGGCCGAAAATGTCGATTTTGTGGCCGCGGCGCTCTCTCGGCAACTGTGTCGGCGTTCATACAGTTATCGACATGACTAGCACTCCGTCTGTGCTCATCGTCGGCGCCGGCTTCGGCGGTCTCGCGGCCGCGCTCGAGCTCGAGCGCCACGGTTACGACGCGTACACCATCATCGATAAGGCCGACGGACTCGGCGGAGTCTGGCGGGACAATACCTATCCGGGCGCGGCCTGTGACGCACCGTCGGACCTGTATTCGTTCTCCTTCGCCCCGAATGCGCACTGGCCCAAGCGGTTCGCCGAACAACCCGACATCCTTGCGTATATGCGTGATGTCGCGCGGCGCTACGACCTGGACAAGCACATGCGTTTCGGTGTGGAGGTAGCCTCGGCCGACTTCGACGCCGATCGTGGCGTGTGGCAGGTGCGCACGACCGACGGTGAGGTGCTCGAGGCGGATGTGTTCGTGCCCGCGGTCGGTCAGTTGTCGCGTCCGGTGTGGCCGAGCATTTCGGGCATGGATTCCTTCGGTGGGGATGCGTTCCATTCCGCGCGGTGGGATCACGATGTCGAGCTGACCGGCAAGCGGGTCGCGATCATCGGCACCGGTGCCAGCGCCATTCAGATCATTCCGGCGATTCAGCCCATGGTCGGCCAGTTGACGGTATTCCAGCGGTCGGCGCCGTGGATCATCCCGAAGATCGAAAGCTATTACGCGCCACCGAAGCTCAATGCACTGGACAAACTGTCGATCGGCAAGAAGTTCCCGGTGATCCAGCGCGCCGAGCGGTTGGGCTGGTATGCGTTCTACGAGCTGGTGACCTCCGGGTTGGAAGGCAACGGACGCATCGCGGAGGTGATCTCCGGATGGGCGAACCGGCATCGCGCGGCGCAGATCTCCGATCCCGAACTGCTGGCCAAGATGACACCGGATTATGCGGCCGGGTGCAAACGCGGACTGATGGCGAGCAACTACTACCCGGCGGTGGCGCAGCCGAATGTGCACGTGGAGACCTCGCGCATCGCCGAGATCACCGCGACCGGTGTGCGCACCGAGGACGGCGCGCTCTACGAGGTCGATGTCATCGTCTACTGCACCGGCTTCAATGCCACGCAGTTCTTGGCGCCCATGGCGATTCGCGGAATCGGCGGCAAGGAGCTGAGCGAGGTGTGGTCGGGTGGTGCGCGCGCCTACCAGGGACTGACCGTGCCGGATTTCCCGAATATGTTCATCATGTACGGGCCGAATACCAATCTCGGTGCGGGTTCGATCATCTATATGCACGAGCGGCAGGCGCGTTACGTGCGCCAGGCGGTCGAGCATCTGCGTGGTGTGCGCGGTTATCTGTCGGTGCGGCCGGAGGTGGAGGCCCGCTTCGACGAGGAGATCCAGGGGCGGCTCGAACATACGGTGTGGACCAAGTGCACCAGCTGGTATCGCGAGGCGAGTGGACGGGTGACGACGAACTGGCCGGGCCGGATGAGCGAGTACGACAAGCGGACCCATTTCGATGCCCGTGACTACGAGCTGGTGCGCACCGGAGGGTAAGGCACCGGTGTGGCGCGGCTGCCGCATGGCCAGTGGTCACCTCGCAGCTGGTCAGGCCGGTCTGCTCGGACAATTTCGGCACCGGGACCAGCCCGGCTACCGACGTGAGGTTGTCGTCGTCGAACCTCGCCGAGTGCCCGGCGGACCTGTGCAACAATCGCACCGAAAGTGTCCGCCTGTCCTGGTCTTGATTCTTGCGTGAGCAATCATCCCAGTTCAGAAGGCACTTTCTCGTTTTCAGGACATCTCGACAGCCAGATTACCTGCACGGATCGAGGCTAAGGAGACGTAAGCATGCCCGCTTTGGCCGACCTTGCCGTGGGGATTGCGCCCATCGCCGGTGGAGTGGCTCTCGGTGCAGCGGCGGGATATCTGAGGGGCCCGGATATCCGCAAGGCGATCAAGCAGGATATGGAACTGTTGGACCACCTACCTCCGGAGCAGGTGCAGCGGCGAGCCGAACTGCAACAGAGCATTGATAGTCGCATCGACGACCTGGTTGCGACCGTCAACCGATACCGGCCGCTGCGCAGAGCGGCCGGCTCCTATCGCGGCAGCTTGCGCGACATCCTGCTGTTCATCTGCGCGATTCTGTTTACGGGGGTGTGGTGGAGCGTCGATCATCATAAGGACAGCTGGCTACCGATGTTCGTTGTGCTGATTGTGATTTCGGTATGGGCGGCCGGCTATGCGTTCAGCGGTCTGCGCAGATCCCGACTCAGTTTCCGGCAGGGCAAGGACTGATCCACCGCACCGTGCCAGCCGGTCGCTGGGGTTCGCACGGCCGGTTTCCCGGCTGGACCTGTCGCCCGGGCGACGCTGGTCACGGTCGGGGGGTGTGCGGCCCCGCCGCGGTGGCTGCGTAGTCGGCGAGGTCGTCGGCCATGCGCTGCATCACCCGGGGAAGGACGAAGGGCATGGTCCAGCCGATCCCGGGTCGCATACGCCAGGTGCCGCGCCAGATGATGGTCGTTCCGTCCGTGGGAGTCGGTTCCAGTTCGACGACGGCGCGGTAGTCCTTCATGGCGAAGTTGAAGGCGTCCTCGTACGCGAGGAGCCGATCCTGCGCGAGTTCTGTCAGTCGCTCACCGGTGACGACCCGGCCGGTGCGGAACGCTCGAACCGCGCCGATGCCGTCGTGGCCGCGTGAATCGAGGCCGCTGGAGCGTTCCTCGACCAGTTCGTCCAGCCCGGAGGACCACCGGGGCCAGCTGCGGCCATCGATCAGCAAACCCCACACCGCGCTGACGGGAGCCGAGGTTGTGGAACGTACTCGGTAATGCGGCACGTCGTATCCTTCCTGCGTATTCGGTCGACGCGATCTGCACAGTGAGACCGAGATGCGTCGGGGGACAAGATGTTTCCTAGTCTTCGGCGGCTTCGGCCGGACGCTCTGGGCGCCGAGCCGACTGGGCCTCGGGGAACGGCTACCGCTGCGGCGGAGGCGAATTCGATCACTGAGGCCCAGTCCGATTCAACACCGAGCGAGCCAGCGGTCATCCGTCGAGGAAGTGCTCGAGTTCCGCCGTGACGAACTGGGGATTCTCCTCGACGAGCCAGTGCCCCGCGTGCGGGACGTCCACGGCTCGCACGATGTTGGTCAGGCGTGGAGAGACAGTGCCTCGGATCGCGTCGAGTTGCCCTTGGGCGCTCATGACCAGGGTCGGGACAGGTGTCGGTGCTGCGGCTATGGTGTCGCGGACGTCGGTGTCCAGAGCGCGGTAGAGCTCGAAGCCGCCCGCCAGGACCTCGGGCCGGCTGTAAGTACGTGCGAATTCGTCGATGTCGGTGTCGGTGAACGGGGACCGATCCGAGGTGCCACCGAATGCCGTGCCGCCGAAGGAAACCTGAGGATAGAACATGCCCAGGTACTCGCGGACATGGTCACCGACGACCGCTTCGGGGACCCGCCGCTGGGAATGGAAGGCGATATGCCAACTCAGCGAGCGGTAGGTACGTGCATCGATCGCCGGCCCGGGCAGCGGCAGGTCGAGGTAGCCCAGACGCGCGGTATCGGCAGGGAACTGGGCGGCATACTCGAACGCGACCGCGGCGCCGAAGTCATGCCCGACGACCCGCGCGTCCCGCACCCCGAGCCGGTCAGCGATCAGGGCATGCACGTACCGCGCCAGGGTGGCCTTGTCATAGCCGGTCGGTGAACCGGTGCTGTCGCCCAGCCCAGGCAGGTCGACGGCATAAACGGTGTGATGTTCGGCGAGCGCGGGCATGATCGGCCACCAGCCGTACCAGGTCTGGGGCCAACCGTGGATCAGCACCACCGGTGTGCCGTTACCGCCGGTCACATAGTGCATACGGACACCATCGACGTCGGCGAACTCGTGCCGGAAAGCGTTCTCGAACTGGGGATCCCCGTGCGTGGCGGCGGCGTAAGGGGCGACGGCGGGGGTTGTCGTGGAGCAGGCCGCGGTCCCCATCGTGAGCAGGAGGACGAACGCGACGGCCGCCAGCGCACCGGCAGATCGGAGGAAGCGGCGCGACGACAGCCGGGCTGCGATGATCATGAATTCCTTTCCGGGGGAAGGCGGATGGGCTCAGCGTCCGGCCGTGCCGTCGATGAGTTCGCGCAGGATGTCGGCGTGACCGGCGTGGCGGCCGGTCTCTTCGATCATGTGGGTGAGCGCCCAGCGGACGCTGGGAGCGGGACGGCCCGGTCGCGGCAGTGGCACGGGTGCGCCGAGATCGGTACAGCCGTCGAGCATTTCGTTGGCACGCTCGACCGCGTCGCGGTAGCGGGCGACGACATCGGCGACACTGTCAGATGGTGCGGCCTGGAACGTCGCCTGCCAGTCGGTGACGTTGTCCCCGAGGAACATCGAGCGTTCGACGTGAGTCAGGTGCTCGAGCAGGCCGAGCAGATTGGTGCCCGACGGTACTGCGGAAGTTCGTGCTTGCGGTTCGGGGGCACCCTCGACCTTCGCCGCGATCGAGGTACGGAGATAGTCGAGGAATCCGCGCAGGGTCCCGGTCTCGTCGTTTCCGGTCCGCGGCGGCGGGGTGTCGCGGCGGCGGATGCGGCCCGGCGTGCTGGGCATGGTGGTCTCCCTTGTCGCGAGCGTCAGGCGGTACGGCGGATGAGTAGGACATGGTCGGTGACCTCGGCGGTGCGCCCGCCCGGCCCGGTCGCGATCCGATGGGGTGCGTCGGCGCGCTCGACCGTCCATGTCACCGGATTCAGGTTCATACCCGCGGCGACCTCGCTCGGGGTCGGGTACCGAGGGTCGGGGTCCTGGTTCCACGACCATGGCGCGGTTGAACCGTGGTCGACGACCAGCAGCCGCCCGCCCGGGCGCAGCGCGTGTGCGGCGCGGCGCAGCACGGATTCCCGGTCCAGGTCGAAGGGGGTGTGCAGATAGTGGGCGCAGATCAGGTCGAATCGGCCCGGCGGGAAGGACTGTCGCAAGTCGTGCCGCTCAGCGACAACCCGGTCGCCCAGACCGTGGGAGCGGGCGAGGCCGGCGAGCCGCTCGACCGCCACGACGGAGATATCGACGGCGGTGACCTGCCATCCCCGACGGGCGAGCCACAGCGCGTCCCCGCCGTCGCCGCACCCGAGATCCAGTGCGTCGCCGGGCGGCAGGATCGAAACTATTTCGGCGAGAAGAACATTCGGCTGCGGGTCGATGACCCGGGGGCGGTCCGCGTAGACGCCGTCCCAGAATCTGACCGCATCGGTGGTGCTCATCGAGACTCCTTGTGTCGGAATGCGCTCAGTCTGGCCAGGCGCACCGCGAGCTGGCACGCTATCTTGCTGTTTCAGCAAGATGGGCTCGTGGACGGTGATACCGACGAGGTACTCGATGCGGTGGAGCCGCGGCTGCGCCGTGACCGCGGCATCACCTGCGCCAACCGCGCGGCGGCGACCAGTGTGTCGGAGAGCACCCCTGTTCCGGGTGGAGAGGATTGCGCCGCAGGCGGGCGATCCGGCTGGTTGTGGGTGGATCTGGCCTGGCGGTTGATCGAGAGCCTTGATTCACCGGAGTTTCGATTTCCGTTCACTTTCGCGCACACCACGGTGCGCTGAAATGGTCACGATCGGTACGGTCGGAGTCGACCGCCGCCCCCGTGATCGCTTGCCGCGATCCGGATCGACCAGGAGGTTCCATGTCCGCCTCGGCTCGCCGCTGTCTCGGCCGACGACGTCGCGGTGCCGCCGCGTTCGCCGCGCTGCTGGCGCTCGCTGCCACATCATGTTCCAGCTCGTCGGACAAGGTGTCCTCGCCCGACACCGACACCGCGACGCCGATCAAGCATGTGGTGGTGATCTTCCAGGAGAACGTCTCCTTCGATCACTACTTCGGCACCTACCCGAACGCGGCGAACACCGACGGTTCGAAGTTCACCGCCTCGCCGGATACCCCGAAGGTGGACGGGCTCACCCCGGATCTGTTGTCGCATAATCCGAACAAGTTCCAGCCGACCCGGCTCGGTGGCCCGAACCAGCAGGTGACCTGCGATCAGGACCATGAGTACAAGGACGAGCAGGCTGCATTCGACGGCGGCAAGATGGACCAGTTCGTCGAGCACACCGAGGTTGCCGCCTGCAAGCCGCCGACCTTCGGCGCGCCCGGCCTGGTGATGGACTACTACGACGGCAATTCGGTGACGGCACTGTGGAACTACGCCCAGCACTTCTCGATGAGCGACAACTCCTACAACACCACCTTCGGCCCGTCGACGCCCGGCGCGATCAACCTGGTGTCCGGCCAGACCCACGGTGTGACAAAGGAATTCATGCCGGACGGTAAGCCGTTCCCGGAGCACTACGTGGTCGAGAACGCCGGCAACAACCAGGGCACCGTCATCGACGACCCGCAGCCGTTCGGCGACGACTGCTCGACCCGCGATCAGATCCAGCTCAGCGGCACCAACATCGGTGACCTGCTCAACAAGAAGAACATCAGCTGGGGCTTCTTCCAGGGTGGGTTCAAACCGACCGAGACCAAGGACGGCAAGGCTGTCTGCGGCGCCACCCACAACGTCGGCGTCGCACTCGGCGGCACCGGTAAGACCGGTGACAAGGCGTTCGACACCAAAGCCGACTACATCCCGCACCACGAGCCGTTCCAGTACTACCCGTCGACGGCGAACCCGCATCACCTGCCGCCGAGTTCGGTGGACAAGATCGGCCAGACCGATCAGGCCAATCACCAGTACGACCTGTCGGACTTCTGGGCCGCCGCCGACGCTGGCCACCTGCCGGCAGTGAGCTACCTGAAGGCGCCGGGCTACCAGGACGGTCATGCCGCGTACTCGGATCCGCTGGACGAGCAGCAGTTCCTCGTGGAAAGCATCAACCACCTGCAGAAGCTGCCGGACTGGAAGGACACCGCCGTCGTCATCGCCTACGACGACTCCGACGGCTGGTACGACCACAAGTCCGCGCCGATCGCTATGTCCTCCGGTTCTGCGGAAGACACGCTCACCGGGGCCGGCGCCTGCGGTGACCCGACCGGCAAACCCGCCAAGTACCGGGGCCGCTGCGGCTACGGTCCGCGGCTGCCGCTGCTGGCGATCTCGCCCTACGCCAAGGCGAACTTCGTCGATCACACCCTGACCGACCAGACCTCGATCCTGCGGTTCATCGAGGACAACTGGAAGACCGGGCGGATCGGCGACGACTCCTACGACGAGCGCGCCGGAGTGCTCGATGCGATGTTCGACTTCAAGGCGACAGCACGGCCGACGCTGGCACTCGACCCGAAGTCCGGAAACGCGAACTGAATCCGATAGCACCGGTCGCCCGGTCCCGTCTCCGAAAAGGGATGTCGGGCCGGGCGGCTCGTGGGCGCGGTTACTGCCTCGCGGCAAGAAGGCGGGCCGTCCCCGTGCTTGACCAAGCGGCGGCTCATCGATGGGATCCGGTGGTGGATGCGGCTCGGTTGCCCGCGGCGTGATGTGCCATCACACTGAACTCGCCGTCGGCTACCTGGCCGCAATCCGTATCGCCGCGATCAACCAATGGCTTCGATACGGGTGAGGACGGGCGCATCCAGCCTGCCAGCAGTTTCGGGCAACCCATCTCATCGTCGGAGAGGGCGAGGTCGCCCAAGTCCGTTGGAACCGTACGCTTCTGGCGCGGCCGGCACCCCGGCACACGATCACCCCTGCGTCGACGGGGCGACATTGAGCCGTGCGGCATGTCCGTTCGGACGTGCGCAGCGAGTGCCTACGTTCTGCGACGGCACCCGGCAGAACGGCCCGGCTGTCCTGATGCTGGGCCGTGGACCAACCAGAATCGATCTAGACGATATTCATCGGCGGGGACGGTGAGAAAGTGACCGGAAGTGCCGTCATAGCGCGGTGGAACGGGCCCGGCCGCCAGACCAGGTCGTCCACACGGCCGATCAGTTCGATGTCGGGGAGGGCATCGAACAGCAGATCAATGGCGAACTGGACGGTAAGGTAGGCAACGTCTTTGGCGGGGCAGGCGTGTGGCCCAGCGCTCCAGGCCAGATGTGAGCGATTGCCGAGACTGCTCTCCTCCGCGTCGTTGTTCCTGCGGATCTTGGGATCGTTATTGCAGGCGGTAAGACTGATGACGACCGGCTGGTCCGCGGGCAACCAGATATCGTCGACCATGACCGGCTGCCGCGGGTACGTCGTGCAGAAGTTCGCCATGGGCGGGTCGTTGAACAGAATCTCGTCGAGGGCGTTGATCGTCGACAGGTTCCTACCGAGCACATTGCCGAATGCGAATCGGTCGTCGGTGATCATCAGCAGAAGTGCATTCGTGATCAGATTGCGCTGTGCTTCGAAACCGGCACCATAGAAGGACATCAGCTGGGCGAATATCTCGTCGTCGTTGAGCCCGGCGGCATGGTTCGTCATCCGCGAGGTGACGTCATCGCCGGGCTGTTCGCGCTTGAGTCGAATCAGCTCCATCAGTGCCTGTTTGAGCATCATCATGCCTTCGCGGCTCTTGACCGTGTCGAATCTCGCGGCCATTCCGGCCGCGACCCGCTGCCCGATGTCGGCCGGGCAGCCGACCAGCTGGTTCAGTACCTCCAGGACAAGCGGAAAGGCATACTGTCTCACCAGGTCAGCGTTGCCTGCCCGACAGAAGGTGTTGATCACCGGGACAGCGGCCTTCTCGACAAGGGAAGGCAAAGTGTCCGTGGCGATCCCGTCGATGCCCGCAACGGATGCATCCCTGAAGCGTTTGTGTTCAAAGCCGTCGCTGTTGCGCGCCGCGGGCAGCCACGCCATCATCGGCCGGACCGGGCAGTCATCAGGAATGGTCTTCTGCCATGTTCGCGGATCAGCCGGAAAGTGGTCGGGGTCGTTGAGGATTCTGACCGCGGTGGAGTGGCCGATCACAAGGGTCGCTTTTACACCGGGTGCCAAAAGGACCGGAACAATCGTTCCGTATTTGCTGCGCATCTCGTCGTAGGTGTGATGTGGGTCAGCGACGAAATCCGGCGTGTACAACGGTACTCGGACGTCGGTGTCGCCCAGCGAATCGTGCTGGACGGGGCAGACTCCGGGCGCAGTGATGGTGTCGGGCGCGGACGTTGGGGACTGTGGTGTGGTCAAAGACATGACTCCAGACGAGAACAGCGATTGGACAAGCAAGACTTCATCATTGAGCGCGTATACGTCCCTCGATCATGTGCCTCGAACGAGGGCGGCGGTGTGTCGGGTCGTTGAGCGTTCGCACAGACAGCCTTCCAGACCTGTGCTGAACCCGGCGACTCGCCCACGCTAGCAACATAGCAACGAGAGGCCAGTAGTGCTGACGAACGTTGTAGCGTCAATCTCGTTCGGGTCACCCCTGCGCGATCGTCTATTGGACTGCCGGCGTCCTGGGCGGCGGTGGGTGGGTAGAGTGTCGAACCGGTTGCGGTGCTGTCGGATTCGGCGATCGGCCCGTGGGGGCAGCGAGATCGGCATCGACCAGTCCGATGTGTCGGCACATGGATATGACTGCGCACCAACATGATCCGCAGAAGCTGGGTGGCCTGTTTCGGTGGCGAAGGAAGCCGCATTGTGCAGCTGGTCCAGTTGGGGCAGCGCACTGCGGCGTGATCGGTCAGATCGCCATCGGACCTGCGATTACCACGAGATCGCGCTGCTGGCACCACTTTTCGACGGCCGCCACCTGTGCCGCCGATGCACTCCGCCGCATTGGCGCGTCCGAGCCCTTATTGACCCGCAAGGGGCCTCAACGACTCCGACGGGTCGCTGAACCGGATCGCCTCGACGCCGGTGGCCCAGAGGCGCAGGGGTGGAGTTGCCGCAATGGGCACAAGGTATTTCGATGCTTCGCGGTGTGGCGGGCTAGGTGGCCTCACCGCTGCGCTCGCGTTCGTCCCTGCGCTCGATCGCTGTCTCACAATGATCTCGCCGCCCAGTCAACGCGTCGGTTTCCTTGCGCTGCTCGCCATTCGGCCCGAAGACCATTCCGTCCTTCCATGCGCTGCGTTCGAACATCCGCTGTAGTGGGGTCGCGACGAAGGTGGTCACCAGCGTCATGAGGGCAAGGATCGTGTAGAGCTCGGCGGTGATCAGCCCGGACGAGAGTCCGATGTTCAACAGCACCAGTTCCATCAACCCGCGGGCATTGGCGAGGGCACCCATCGCGCCCGCTTCCCGCCAACCCATCCCCTGCGCCCGGGCGACCAAGCCGATGGCGCCGAACTTGCTGGCGAACGACACCACCAACACCAGCGCGGTGACCGCGAGCACCGCCGGGTCGAAGACCAGGCTCAGCTTGGTGTTGAGTCCGGTGTAGATGAAATACGCAGGCAGTAGCAGATAGCTGATCAGTGGTTCGAGTCGTTCGCGGATGCGGTCGATCAGCTCCCCGCGCGGCATGCACAGTCCGGCGACGAATGCGCCGAGTACCGAGTGGATACCGACATAATCGGTGAAACTCGCGGCCAACAGCACCACCACCAGCACCACTACCAGCGGCCCGACCGGCAGACCACCCGCGCGTTCGTTATCCCCCGCGCGTGGAGTCCAGGTATTGAGACGAGCCAGTAGCCGGCGCCCGATCAGGCTCATGAACAGCACATACGCCGCTCCGCCACCGGCCGCGAGGAACGCACCACCCAGGCTGTCCTTCGCGGTGGCGACCACCACAGCGAGCAGGATCCACGCGCACGCGTCATCGACAGCCGCGCACGCCAGCGACATCGTGCCCAACCGCGTCTTCAACAACCCCGAGTCGTAGATGATCCAAGCCAGGATCGGGAACGCGGTCACCGCGACCGCGGCCGCAAGAAACAGTGCGCCTTGCCAATTCGCTATCTTGTCGGTGAAATACCGCCCCTGCCCGACCAGCCACCAGCCGACCCCGGCGCCGAGGACCATCGGCACGGCGACACCGACCGCTGAGGTGGCACCGGCTTGGCGCAGATGCGAGCCGAGGATATCGAGTTTGAACGAGGACCCGACCATGAACATGTAGAAGATCAGTCCGAGTTGTCCGACCACATAGATTGCGGTCAGATTCGGATGCATGATGCTGGCGTCACCGACTTTCAGTTGAGTCGGGAACAACCAGTGTTGCGCCTGCGGCCACACCCAGCCGAGAACCGAAGGCCCCAACAGGAATCCGGCGACCATGATGACCACCACCTGCACCTGCCCCAACCGCCGCAAAAGTGGCCACAGCAGCCGATAGGTCACCAGGATGACCGCGAGTTGCAGGAACAGATGTGTGGTGATTTCCAGCAGCGACGGCATCGCAGCTCCCTACGTCAACGTGACCGGAATGGATGAAACGGCTTGCGGCCCACTACAAGTGCGGTGAACCGCGGAATCGTTGATCTGCCGCCCACCCGGCCGAGCGCGGTCGGAGATCATTGGCCGGATAGCGGGCTGCGGTCTGCTGGGATGACATCGGGGTTGAAGGCCTCGCGGACATAGCAGACCGGCCGGTCTTCGAGCCACATGACGTAGGCCCGCATCGCGCACGGTCGACCATCCGGCCAACTCATGAGTCCTGCCCGCAGCATACGGCGCCGCTGGGATACACCACGAGAGATCAGCCCCGATCCGATTGGAACGTGCAGATCGTCGATTCCGGACGCGGCCGCGAGTTCCCGCACAGCGACGACGTCATTGACCGATGCGGTCACCATGTCAGCAGTGATCAAACAGGATCGGCGCACGAGAACACGATCGATGCCGGACACCTCCAATGGCACGGTGACCGTGGCCGGTATCTGCCTGGCCTCGACATCGCCTTGGCGCAACACCTGGACGTGGAGCTGCGCGCCGACGATCGCCTCGAGAGCCGGCATGGTGAAACCTGTACTGCCCAGCAGCATCCGGGTGACCGGGTGACCGAATCGCCCGATCGCATCTGAGACCATCCGGACATCCGAGCTACCGGGCGCGGAATCGCCCGGTAGCTCGGGGCCGGAGTGCATGACCGTCACAGCCAGCTCCGCACAACAGTTCTCACGAGAATCTGTAGGGCCGCTGCCTAATGCACCGGCTCGCTGGCGGGCTTCGGCGGGCGGACCGGCCGCGTCCACCGCTGGACTTCTTCAGTGGTGAGCGGCTGTTTGGTCAGTCCCAGAGGCGCGTCAGTGACGCGCAATTCACCGTCGGCCATTCCGGAGAACGGGCGACGCCAGACATCCCAGACAGGCGACATATCCAGACCAGTGCTGTGCTTGCTGTCGCCGCCCATGTAGTTGAGGTTCGCTGATTCGTCGTACAGCGTGCCGACCTCGGACATGATGGTGTCGGATCCGGTGAGCTGCTGTTCGCCCGATGATTCGCGCATGTCGGTCAGCCCGGACATGATCTTGGTGAACGACGTCTCCGGTGTGTCGCCTGCTTGCGCCTCGGTGAGTTTGCTGGCGTGTCCGAAGTACTCGTCGGCACCGATGTATTGTTCATACATTCGCGAGACCAACACGAAGAATCGCGTATACGCCCGTCGGATGGTGTGCTGGTAGAAGCCGAGGGCTTCGTCCTCCTCCAGATCGCCTCGCAGAATGCTCGCGATCGACGCCGCAGCGATCAGCCCGCCGTAGGTACCTAGGTGTACACCGGTGGATAGCAGCGGATCCAGGAATGCTGCCGCGTCACCGACGACCGCCCACCCCGGGCCGCAGAACCTGTCCGAAGTGTAGGAGTAGTCGGTCTCGGCCTTTACCTCCGCGACCCTGGTTGCACCGGCGAGCATTTCACCCATGGGTGCGCTGTCGCCGATGGTGTCGAGGTAGTACTGCTCGAGTCCACGCTCCCGAATCTTGTCCGTGGCCTTTCGGGTGGCGACGACATAGCCGACGCTGTTGCGGCCGCCTGCCAGCGGAATGTGCCAGAACCAACCGCCTTCGGGGGTGGAGACCACATTGATCGCGCCCTCTGGACTATCCGGATGAAGGGTTGAACCCTCCCAGTACGACCAGACGGCGATATTGCGGAATCCCGGAAGTTGTTCGCGCTGAAGCAGTCCCTTCTTGGCCAGCACACCGGCACGGCCCGACGCGTCGACAAGGAAGTCGAACTCGGTTGTGTGAATCGTGTCGTCACCGTGGACGGTCCATTCGACGGCCGTCGGACGGTCACCGTCCATGATCACATTCGTGACGGTGGCTCGCTCGATCACCTCCGCGCCCTGTTCGCGGGCGTTTTTCAACAGGATGTGGTCGAAGTCGGCGCGATCGACCTGCCACGACCACGCGTCCTCGTCGACCAATCGGGACCAGTCCAGCAGCCAGTGGTCGCTCTGCCACTGGAAATAGCCGCCCCGCTTCACCTGGAAGCCGTGTTCGGCAACCGCGTCGTAGGCGCCGGACACGCGCAACGTCGACAAACACGACGCCAGCAGTGACTCCCCGATGTGATAGCGCGGATGCTCGTCGTGTTCCAGGACTGTTACTCGGAAACCTCCTGCCCGAGCCAGCGTGGCTGCGGTGGTGGAACCGGCTGGGCCGCCACCGATGACCAGAACGTGCGGAATGTTCATGCGAACTCCCTGGATCTGCCGACAAGGATCGTGCGTCGACACCTGCGACCGAACCAACTCCCGGTTGTCCACGGCCGCAGACACGCCCGAGCTAAGCATTGCCATTGGTTAGCCACAGTAACGACGCACGTCACTGATTGTAGCAAGCAATGACGAGTTCTCAACTAGGAGAACGCAATTCGGCACGCAGCTGATCGCGAATTCGCGGTGACTGAGGAGTCGCTGAAATCCCCGAACGAGACTTTCACGCTGAACCGTCGTCACTCGACGTGACGGGCGACGCGCCGAACAAGATGGCGAAGTCGGCGCAGAAACCGATGCGGGGGAAGGGTATTCAGCCAGCTAGGCGGTGTTGCAGCTGGGGATGGAATGGCTCGGCCAGGTGGTGATCATCGATGTCGTAGGTCATCACCTCACTCTCCCTACGGTATTCAGACTACGGCCGACCCGCGCGGCACACGGCTCGTTCCATCCAGAATCGTTCGGGTGGTGAACTTCATCTCAGAATTCGGCAGCTCTGGGTGAGGACCCTTCGCGCGCGGATAGCCATGCGGCAGAGCCCGTTACCGGGCGGTCGTCCAGCTACGCGAGGGTCACCGCTTGCGCCTGCCTCGGATCGTCCAGCGCGACAGCTGGATCGACCGGCTGCACCCGCGGCTCGAACCGAGCGGATGCCAATCCTGTTGTCCGACAGCGCAGCAGAGGATGTGCGCGATCGCGCCGCCCGGGCTCGCTGGCGTACACCGCCAGCGCCCGGACCGCGCGATCCGTGCTCAGCCGAAGCCCTAGCCGTGCGTTTCGTCGGTGACCGCTACCGCGACCATGTTCGCGGCCGCCAGTGCCGCTTCCTCGGCACTGCATCGGCCGAGCCCGCACGCGGTGCCGACTCCGTAGGCGGTTCGGCCGGAGGCCTGTTCGAAATGCGTCAGCGCGCGGGCGCTGTCCTCGGCGGAGTCCGGCGAAACGACACCGGCGATCAGCCGCCAGCCCGGATCGAGCCTGCGCAACGGCGCATAGAATTCGGGATCCTGCGGTGCCGGCTCGGCCCCGTAGGCACATGGAATATGCACTGGAGGCAGCGGAACGTCGCGCCTGTTCAGCTGTCGCGCAGTCTTATTGAGCAGGTTCACCGCTGGGGCCAGATCGCGCGGTGACAGCAAGCTTTTGTGGTTGTAGTCGCCGTAACACAGGTGCACCACAATGTCGGCAGCGATCTCATGCATCTGCCCGATCACGCCCGCGAGCTGCCGCGCGACCAGCGGGGCGATCGCCCACTGCGAGTGCAACTGCTGGGCTTTCACCATGCTCAGCAGCGCTAGAGGGGATTCGAGTTGGAACACGACACGGTCGCCGTGCTGTGCGATGACCGTGCTCATCTCCTCGAGCACCGCGTCAGCGAACACCGGCAGATGTCGAAGCGCCGCGACCAACAGACTCGAGCGGCGCAGTGCTCTCCCGACGGGAAAGCCGTTCGAAACCGCCGCACCTGCGAATACGAACATGGCCAGATCCAGCGGATTGGGTTGGCTGATCTGTACTTTCGTGGCACCGAGCTCCCCGCGGTCGCCCTGCATCGCGTTGAATGCGTCGACGACCTCACCGATCCGGTCGATCCGATCCATGCTGACGTGCTGCCGCTGCAGCGTATGTCCCGAGCGCAGACCGTAGGACGGGAAGTCGCTGTAGTCGGCGTACTCCCCCTCCCGCCTGACCTCGAACACATCCTGGTCCTTGCGGGTCCGCAGGTAGTCCATGATCCAGTCCGGATCCAGATCTCGGGGGACCGCGGTCACCGAGTGCCCCTTGCTGTGGTCGAGGACCCACTCCATGACAACGCGATCACTCGTCACCAACTCCGCGGGCAGCGTTCCGACGTAGTGCAATTTTCTAGCCATACCGAGCTCCCCTACATCCCACACATGTACAAAGGTTGATCGATCCCATTGTGTCCCACTGGTATCGACCCATGTCGCCATGAGCGATTACCTCAGCAGCGCATCCAGCAAACGTCAGCCGCCGCTGCCACGGATCCCACGGCCATCGCAGGCCGATCCGGGTGGTGAGAGCGGCTCGGTTGCGTTCTCGCTATCGGCGGCATCGAACCCCGCAAGAGCAGCCTCGACCTCCTGGAGGCGTTCGCGCTGCTGGCTCGCGATCATCCCGAACTGCGGCTCGTCATCGCTGGCGGTGAAACACTGTTCGACCACCGCGACTATCGGGCCCGGTGCGACATCCGCGCGACGGAACTCGACGTCGATGTCACCGTCCTCGGGACTGTCCTGCATGCCGAACTGCCCTCGCTCATCGCGAACGTGACGGTTCCCGCACCACCGCCACTCGAAAACCGTAGAAGGTTTCTGGTGCCCTGACACGGCTCCGATCAAGACACCGGCGAAGGTGAAGGCCGCCGTGTACAACGACCGACGTCAACACTCCCCCGTATCGACACGGCGTCAGGTGATGCCGTTCTGTATCCGATGCGGCGGCTAGGGCGATTGGACGGTGATGCGGTAGCCGAGGCGGACCTGGCGGGCGGGGTGGGCGGCGGCGGTCAGATGCAGCCAGCGGTGCAAGGCGTGGCGAGGATCGGGGACGTAGGCCGCGTGTGCGTGGGCGACGCCGAAGGGGAAGTCTCCGGATACGGAGGCAGCGGTCGCGGTCATCAGATGCATCTCCGCCCAGAGTTGGGGTTCGGGCGCGTCCTCGGGCAGGGGGTGGGTGTTCGGAAGGAAGAAGCCGAACCGCTCGGCGGGTGCGCCGGAGGTGTGGATGAGCGTCCCGGTCTCGAATAATCGCACGGTTCCGGTATGCACCACGCATTGCGGCGTCAGGTGCAGGGGTGGGGCAGGCTGCAGCTCGAGCTGAAAAACCATGCGCCGACTCTACGGTGTCGTCATATGTGCGAAAGCATTGGAGCACAGCAAGGGACTGCGCAGTGCGGACAGACGGCCGCGGCGCCCGATCGACTGCGAACACCCGCGTTGCCACGAACCCGACCACCAGTCGCGCCGACCGACATCATCGGCAGGTAGGTCGAACACTGAACCACCGGTGCCCGCGGACTGGCGGCTATGCGTCTTGCAGTGGTTCGATGCGCGCCGGAACGTGCTTATGCCACGGCGTTCCGGCAATCGCATCGCGCCAGGCGGCATCGGTGAGTTCGTTGGCGGCCACTCCGGTGCGGGTGCCGTCGGGCAGGTCGAGGCCGAGGCCGTTGGGCAGTGACGCGTGACCGGGTTGCATGCGGTCGTTGATTTCGACGGCGGCGACGGCGCTGCCGCGGCGGGTGGTAATGCGGGCGTGGTCGCCGGTGGTGAGGCCGAGGGCGTCGGCGTCGGTGGGGTTGAGGCGCAGAGCGCCTTCGGGATCGCGGCGGCGCCAGGTGTTGTCGCGGAAGATGGTATTGGCGGTGAAGGAACGACGTTCACCGGCGGCCAGGACGAACGGGAATTCTGCGGTGGTGTGGGTGGCCGGGGTGCTGGGAAGTTCGCGCAGGGCGTGCAGTAATTCCGGGATCGCCGGGGAGATTCGCGGCTGCGGCAGGTAGTCCCAGGCGTCCGGATAATCGTCGACGGTGAAGGTGACCCCGGAGCGGCCCGCGAGGATGGCATCGAAGAGGGCGTCGGCGTCGGCGTGGCCTGCGCGGCGCATGGCGGCCGGATGCACCTTGGCGACCCGCTGCGCGAGCGCCCACAGAACCGCGGCGGAGCGCGCCCCGTCGGGCAGGGTGGGACCGAGCGTTTCATAGAGCAGGTAGGGGGCGAGCGCGCCGATCTTCTTGTCCAGGGCGAGTAATGCGGCAAAGGCCAGGGCGTAGGGGCGGCGGCCGAGTTCGGCGGCGGTGCGCAGCACGGCCAGCCGGGTGCGGCCGACGGTGCCCAGCTCCCGGATCAGGCGGGCATAGATCTCGGGTTCTGGCAGGGTGCCCGGCAGCGGGTCGAGCACCGGCGCGCGCAGATGAAAGGTGTTGTGCGGGAACTCCAGATTGAAGAAGGTGGCCTCCCATTTCTCGAACTGGCTGGCCGCGGGCAGCACATAATCGGCGTGACGTGCGGTTTCGGTGAGCGCGACATCGATGACCACGACCAGATCCAGTGCGTCGAGTGCGGCGCGGAAGCTGGTCGAGTCGGCCAGCGAATGTGCGGGATTGGCGGATTCGATGATCATTGCCCGGAACCGGTCGGGGTGGTCGGTGAGGATCTCCTCGGCGATCGAGTTGCACGGGACCATGCCCCCGAGGATGGGTGCGGCGGTGACCGGGCTGCGTTTGATGTCGCGGCTATAGCCCGCCAGCGGGACCATCCACGAATGTGGTTGCATGGCACCGGGTTTGGCGAAATTTCCGGTCAGCAGCCAGAGCAGCTTGTTCAGATAGGAGATCAGCGTGCTGTTGGGGCTCTGCTGGACGCCCAGATCCTCGTAGGTGGCGACACTGCCCGCGGTACCGATCCGGTGCGCAGCAGTGCGCAGCAGTTCGACCGGAACACCGCAGGTTTCGGCGTAGGCTGCGACGTCGATATCGCGGAGTGCGGCGGTGACGGTGTCGACCTGGTCGAGGTGTTCGGCGATGAAGGTGTGGTCGAGCAGATCGTCCTGGACCAGGATCGCCAGCAGCGCGGCTAGGCACCACGCGTCGGTGCCGGGACGGACCTGCAGGTGGATATCGGCCAGATCTGCGGTTTCGGTGCGCACCGGATCGAGCACGATCATGGTGCGGGCCGGATCCTTGGCGATCTGCTGCAGTACCGTGCGCGCGCGTGGCACACCGTGCGACTGCCAGGGGTTCTTGCCCAGGAATACCGACACCTCGGCATGTTCGAAGTCGCCGGTGGTGTGGCCGCCGGTCAGATGCGCGTCGACCCAGCCCTCGCCGGTCTTCTCCTGCGCGAGCGCGGTGGAGCGGTAGCGGCTGCCCAGTGCGCGCCGCAGGGCGCCGCTGTACGCGCCGCCGAGGTGGTTACCCTGTCCCCCGCCGCCGTAGAAGAAGATCTTCTCGCCGCCGTGCGTTTCCTTGACCTTCGACAGTCGTGCGGCGACCTCGGAAATCGCAGTATCCCAATCGATTTCGATGAAACTGCCGTCCGCCTCGCGGCGCAGCGGAGCGGTCAGGCGGGTGCCGCCGTTCTGATAGTGGTCCAGGCGCAACGCCTTGTTGCAGGTGTATCCGGCCGAGGCGACGTGGTCCTTATCGCCACGGATCTTGGCGAAGCTGCGACCGTCGAGTTGGATCAGCAGCCCACAGTTGTTCTCGCACAGGATGCAGGCGGTCTTGTGCCATTCTCCTTGTGCGGCAGCAGCATTGGCTTGCTCGCGGTTCGACCGCTCGACATTGCCGACCGGATCGGCTGGTTGGACTCGGCTGCCTTGCGGCGTGGCGGTGCTCATACTGCTCCTGTAGATCGATGTGGGTCGGCGCCGTAGCGCACGTCAACTGGTCTGGTCGACGCGTGTGCCGTCGATCCACGCCTTGGGGTCGGCGAGGAACGGGGTATCGCCGAGCCGGGCGAGATCGTCGAAGAAGGCGTCCTGGGTGCGGGTGGCGGCCTTACTGCTGCCGGTGGACAGGAACGCGGCCAGTTCGTGGTTCAGACCACGCGACAGCGACTTTTCGGTGCCGAAGTAGATCGCGCGTTTGAGTTCCTTGATGACGACCGGATTGCGCGCGGCCAGCCGGGCGGCGGTGGCCCTGGTTTCGGCGAGCAGATCGTCTTCGGCGATCAGCCGGTGCACCAGACCCAGACGCAGCCCCTCCTGCGCGCTGAGCGGTGTGCCTTCCAGGGTGAGCTCGATCGCTTTGGCCGCACCGATCAGCCGCGGCAGGCGCTGGGTGCCACCGCCGCCGGGAATCAGATCGGCGATGGACTCGATCTGGCCGAGTTTGACGTGGTCGGCGTCGGCGGCATAGCGGATATCGCAGGCCAGCGCGATCTCATGGCCGCCGCCGAGGGCGGGACCGTTGATGGCGGCGAGGTAGACCACGCGTGATCGGTTCATCCGCATGGTCGTTCGCTTCCAGCGATAGCCCCACACCATGCCGGTGCCGAGGCCGCCGCCGAAACGCTCGAGCACCCGCGCCGCGCCCGGCACCCGCAGACCGGTATTGAGCACCGGAATCAGCGGCGCGATCGCGCGGGCCGGGAGGAACGGATGCGGCATCGCGAGCATGCCGGTCAGCGCGTTCGGATCCGCATGGGTGAGGAAGCGCCCCGGGAGCCCGCCGGTGAGCACGATCGCACCCACCGTGTCATCGGTATCGGCGGCCGCGGTGAGCAGATCCAGATCGCGCACGACGGCAGGGGTGACGAAGTTCAGCGGTGGCGCGACAACGGTCGCGGTGAGCACTCTCCCGTTGCGGGCCAGGTCGATCGTCTCCAGGTCGAGCTCGGTTGCTCGCGACATCGGCGTCTCCTCGGGTCGGCGCATCGGCGACGGGCGCGGTGAAACCTTCTCGTGCGTACCCGGTACTGATTATGGTCCCCACCATAATCCGGATGTCAAGATGCACTGCCGACCGATCGGTCGTGTTCGGGGTAGATGGCGAGGTTCAGGGCTAGGTGGCGGGCAGTGGTGTGTGTGCCGTGCTCGATGCCGGGTTCTGTTCACCGACCTGCCCCATGGCCGCGGCGGGTGCCGTGGCTGGGGCGTGGTGTGACTCGAGGGTCGGTGCGGCTCGCGCGGTGGTTGGTTCAGTGCCAGATGGCTTGGGTAAGTGCGGTGCTGGTGTAGAAGGCGCCGATCCCCGCGATGATCGTGGCGGCGAGGTTGGCGATCGCGTGGAAGCGTGCGCCGGTTTGGGTTAGGCGCAGGGTTTCGTAGGACAGAGTCGAGTAGGTGGTCAGGGCACCGCAGAAGCCGGTGCCTATCAGCAATTGCACGTTGGGGCCTACGGCTGCCGCGGTGACCGCGCCGGTGAGAAACCCGAGAGTAAAGCTGCCCACGATGTTGACGGTGAAGGTGCCCCACGGGAAGACGGTGTCGTGGCGGGCCTGGACGAGTCGGTCGGTGAGGTAGCGCGCGGGAGCGCCGATCGCGGCCCCGGCAATGACGAGCAGCCAGGTCATGATTGTTCGGTGCGGCCGACGTAGCGGATGACTTCGACGGGGTCGAGGATGACGAGCCCTTCGGTGACGAGTTCATCGAGCTGGGGCAGGAATGCGCGGACGCGGTCGGCGGAATCGATGATGATGATGGCGACCGGCAGATCCTCGCTCAGCGACAGCAGCCGGGTGGTGTGGACGCGAGAGGATGCGCCGAAGCCCTCCACGCCGCGGAACACGCTGGCCCCGGCCAGTCCGGCGTGGTGGGCGCGGTGGACGATCTCGCTGAACAATGGTTTGTGGTGCCAGGTGTCGCTTTCGCCGATGAACACCGTCAGGCGTAGCGCATCTCCGGTGAGGCGGGTCATCGTGTCCTCCGGTCGATGAAGGTGTGGGTGAGGGTGGCGGCGATCCAGGTAGCAGTCAGCGCGAGGATCGGTGTGGCGGCGAGGTAGATCAACCCGGCGGCGGCGTGACGAGTGTCGACGAGGCGGTGGAAGTCGGCGGCGTAGGTGGAGAAGGTGGTGTAGCCGCCGAGGACACCGGTGCCCAGGAACGGGCGCAGCAACCGTTGCCCGGTCCAGACTTCGGCGATCAGGACCATGAGAGCGCCCATCACGGCGCAGCCGGTGATGTTGACCAGCAGCACGGTCCAGGGAAACGCGCCGGGCGCGGTTGGCCACCGCAGTGCAGCGGCGTAGCGGGCGGTGGCGCCGATCGCGCCGCCCAGGGCGATCACAGCAAGGACGGGAGCGTGCTCGCGCAGCCGTGCACGACGCGGTCGGGCAGCGAACGGATCTGATCCGGCTGTGGTGGCAGGTGATGGTGTGGGCACGTTTCTCCTACTCGTGGCGCGCCCAGTGGGCGCTGGTCGTCACAAGTAGGGACCGTTGGCGGTGCGTGACCGCGGTTCGGGTCCGGCGAGCCCCACCGCCGCGCGGTTCCGATCAGGCGATGGGTTCCGCAGACTGCTGAGCCTAGCCCATGCCGCTGCTCCGCAAGTCGCTACGGCAGCTGAACAACATTGCGTAGAAAAGTCCACCACTGCTGGCGAACCCCAGCATGACGAGCCCGCCAGTCGCCAACGCCAGCCGCAACGCAGACGATCGGCGCGGTGGGCCGCCGCGACCTGCGGCTAATCGCCGGGAGTGCCGATGGTGGCGGCGAGGTGCGACTGGAGTTCGCCGACGGTGTCCTCGAGCGGGGCCGTATCGCGTTCGACTCGACACAGCGCGATCGCGCCCTCGACGGCGGCGACCGTCAGGGTGGCCATGCGGCGCGAGCGCGCCGGGTGCAAGCCGTGGCGGATCAGCAGGTCGGTCAGGGCGGTATTCCAGCGGGCGAAGATCGCGGCGGCAGTCATGGCGAATTCCGGTGCGTCGTCATTGGTTTCGACGGCGACGGCGAAGATCGGGCAGCCCGCGCGGTAATCGCTGTCGATAAGGGTCCGCCGCCACAGCGCCACGAACATGTCCAGGGCGACTATCGGATCGTTATCGCGGGTGATCGTGTCGATGAATTCCGACATCGAGCCACCGGCCGCGGCCAGGGCATCGGAGATCAGCTGGGTGCGACCGCCCGGAAAGTGGTGATAGACCGAACCGCGCGGTGCGCCGGTATTGGCCAGCACCCGGTCCACACTGGTAGCGCTCGCGCCGTGGATACGCAGGGATTCGATCGTGCCCTCGATCATCCGCCGTCGCGCGTCCCGCACCCGTGGGCGCGCCGGAGCATCCTTATTCGATCGGCGTGTCGCTGCCATATAGCCATGGTATGGGACTCCCCATAATCGCGGGACGGTCGAGCCTGGTCGAGCCTGGTCGAGCCCACCGACGCCGTAGACGACGCACCAGCGCACGCCGACAATGGCGCGCAGCTGGATGCGATCGGCCCGCGGACAGACCGGAACGACCCCGGGCCATCCTTCGGTGCGCAGGCGGGCGGGAGCGACGATGCCCTGAGTCACCTGGCCGGAGCTGTCCTCTCGCACCTGGCCGTTGACGTCCTACCGCACGCGGCTCGCGTGGAACTCCAGCACCGCCGCCAGGGTCTCGTCGGGGGCTTCGAGCTGCGGATAGTGACCGATCTTCGGCAACTCCACCACATCCGGATTCGGAATCAGCTCGCGGTAGCGACGGACCATATGCGCACCGGAGACCGGGTCGAGCAGCCCGTCGATCAGCCGGACCGGAACCGGCGTATCGCGCAGCGCGCCCACCCACCGTTCGCGGTTCGTCTTGCGCTCGCCCATATACCGAATGAGCTTGTGCCCATTGCTCTTCCCATGCTTGCTGCACCACAGGATCCAGAACTGGTCCAGTTCTTCGGTGCTCGGGCGGGTGTCGGGTCCGAAGACCGCGGCGAGGTTGCTGCGGAAGACCCGTTCGGTGCCGAATACCCCGACCAGTGGTCCGAGCGGACCGGCCAGCAGCTTCTGCACCATCCGCGCCCGGTGGGTCTCGGGGAACAGCCCGCCGTTGAGCAGGCATAGCGATTCGATCACCAGCGAGTCGTCGCCGTCGGCGCGGCGTTGCGCATCGCGGGCCAGCAACTCCTGGGCGACGGTATCGCCATAGTCGTGGGCCAGGATGTGCACGCGTGAGATCCGCTGCTCGCGCAGCAGGTTCTCGTGGATATCGGCCTGATCGGCGATCCGGTAGTCGTAGTTGCGGGGTTTGGCCGACCAGCCGAAGCCGATCATATCCGGCGCGATCACCCGGGCGAAGCGCTCGCGCAGACCCGGCCACACCGCATGCCAATCCCAGGACGCGGTGGGAAATCCGTGGATGCAGAGCAGATTTCCGTCGCCCCTACCGCTGCTGTCCTGCCAGAAGATCTGGTGGCCGCGGTGGGTGTGGCGTCGCCCGCTCGCCCGCCAGGACGCAAACTCTTCCATGTCTACCTCCTTCGTGCCGACAACTATTGCGCGCGAACGCTACCGCCACAGCCATTCCGGGGAACCGACCTGACTGTCCGTGTCACATACCGTGCGGTCTATTTGAGCCGGGTATTTGCTCTGCGAGAATGCCAACGTGCATCTCGCGATCGGCCTGGTTGTTCTAGTCGCCTCGGCGGCGTCGCTTGCGGCGCTCGCGCGACGGTTCGGGATATCCGAACCGCTGGTATTGACGCTGGCCGGGGTGGTCGGGTCGTACCTGCCGCACGTGCCCGAGGTGCATCCGGATCCGGAGATAATTCTGCTCGGATTCCTGCCGCCGCTGCTCTACACCTCCGCGATCCGCACCTCGCTGGTCGATTTCCGGGCCAATGCGCGCACGATCGCGCTGCTGTCGGTGGGACTGGTGCTGTTCAGCACGTTCGCGGTCGCGGGGGTGGTGTGGTGGCTGCTGCCGGTGCCGTTCGCGGTGGCGGTCGCCTTGGGCGCGGTGGTCGCGCCGACGGACGCGGTGGCCGCGACCGGGATCGCGCGGCGCATCGGCATGCCGCGCCGGATCGTCACCATCCTCGAGGACGAGTCGATGTTCAACGACGCGACCGCGCTGGTGACGGTGCGCACCGCGATCGCGGCGGCCGCCGGAACGGTGTCGGTGTGGAAGGCCGGTGGTGACTTCCTGCTCGCGGCGGGCGGCGGTGCCGCGGTCGGCATCGTGGTCGCCTATCTGCTGGCGATGCTGCGGCGACGGATCAACGATCCGGTGCTGGACACCACGCTGTCGTTTCTGGCGCCCTTCGTCGCCT
Organism: Nocardia sp. NPDC005998; assembly: GCF_040614395.1. Lineage (NCBI taxonomy): Bacteria > Bacillati > Actinomycetota > Actinomycetes > Mycobacteriales > Nocardiaceae > Nocardia > Nocardia sp. NPDC005998. The sequence goes on from NZ_JBEXUI010000042.1 coordinate 32,913, forward strand.
ACCTGCCCGCCGAAGGCATCAAGGCCTCCGGTGTGATCGCGGTGGTGACCTGCGGCATGGTCCTCGGCCACGGTGCGCCGGTATGGCAGAGCGCCGCCTCCCGAATCGCCGAGCGCACCAACTGGCGCACCATCCAGTTCATTCTGGAGAGCGTCGTCTTTCTGATCATCGGATTGCAGATGCGTGCAATCATCGAGGGCGCGTGGGGCAGCGGACTCGATCACCGCACCCTGATCGTGGCGGCGGTGGCGGTCATGCTGACGGCAATGCTGTCGCGGCCGCTGTGGGTATTCCCGGTAGCGCTGCTCTCGCGCAAACTCGGCCTGTCGAATGCCGATGTGCCGCTGACCCATCCGCTGGTGGTGTCATGGGCGGGGATGCGTGGGGTGGTCACCCTGGCCGCGGTGCTGCTGCTGCCAGCCGATACCCCGCAGCTTGCGGTACTCAAGTTGCTCGCGCTCGTCGTCGTCGCGGGAACGCTACTGCTGCAAGGGACTTCGCTGCCGTGGGTGGTGCGACGGCTGCATGTGCGCGGACCCAGTCGCGCGGAAAACGCGCTGCAGAAGGCGAATCTGTTGCAACAGGCCACCGCGGCCGGACTCGCCGAACTGGAAAAACACATCACCCCGGATACGCCGCCGGGGGTTGTCGAGAGCCTGCGTGATCGGGTCACGGGCAGGACCAACGCGTACTGGGAGCGGCTCGGCCGCTCGGAATCGGAATTGGCGACACCGACCGCGGAATATCGGCGGCTGCGACTCGAGATGCTGCGCGCGGAACGGGAAACGGTACTGCGCGTGCGGGATTCCGGCGGCGCGGACTACGAGATCCTGCAGTATGTGCTGTCCCGGCTCGACCTCGAGGAATCAATGATCGACCGCTTCGACGAAACCGAGGAGGAGCGCGTCGAACCGCTGGCCGCGCCCGCGGCCGCCGACTCGTGCGAACATCTGCAGGCCGCGCCGCTGCTGCTCGAGCCGAACGAACCCGATGAATGCAAGGAATGCCTGGCCGAGGGACTGACCTGGGTGCATCTGCGAATGTGCCTGTCCTGCGGGCACATTGCCTGCTGCGACTCCTCGGTGGGCAATCACGCGACCAAGCACTACGGCAGCACCGGGCATCCGGTGATGCGCAGCGTCGAGCCGGGTGAGGCGTGGCGGTGGTGCTATGTGGACGAACTGCTCGGCTAGCGTCGAAACGCTAGCTCACCGGCGGGCGTGCGAATAGATCAACCGCGCGTACTCGGCCAGCAGCTGGTCCAGCGAAATGTCCTCACCGCCCGCGGCGATCTGCTGGTAGCCGATCAGCATCGACATACCGAGCGCGGTGACCACCGCGGTGGTCTCATCATCGCCCACAACGCCTTTGATCGCCTTGTGCACGGTGCGGCGACGCGATTCGTCGACCCGCTTGAGCGCGAGATTCACCGATTCGTCATTGGCGGCCCAGGCGCGGATCGCGGCCTCGGCGGCGTGGTGCAGACCCGAGGCGAGGTCGGACATGGCGCGGATATCGTCATCGGGGTTGCCCTGGTTGAAGTTCAGCGTGCGCAGGATGACGACCTGGCGGTTCTCCCAGTGCTCGAGCAATGCGTCCACGAAGCCCTGCCAGCTGCCGAAGTGATGGTAGAACGAGCCGCTGGTGACCCCGAGACGGCGGCACAGCACGCCGATATTGAGGCCTTTGAAGCCGAGTTCGGAGAGGACCTCCAGAGCGGTGTCGAAATACTGCTCCTTGGTGACCACTCGTGACATTCGCAGACGCCGTTTCTGTTCGTGCGGGCAGGGGTGGGAGGACCAGACAGTACCTCATCGTATTGCCGTCGCGCTGGAACGTAGCGAAGTCTACGAAATAGCATCGCCACGTCGTGAAGGTACCCGTGACCGGTCGAAACATGCAGTGGCGTAGTCGAACAGAGTTTGCCGGCGCGATGCGGAACCCTGCGATTTCATTACAGAGCAAACGCTCTGTTATAGTCGTGGCATGCCTCGCCCCCGGACCCATGATCCCGACGCCGTGCTCGATGCCGCGGAGTCGCTGGCCGTGCGCTCGGGTCCGGCGGCGGTCACCATTCGTGCCGTCGCCGCCGCGACCGGAGTCTCCAACGGCGCGATCTATCACACCTTCGGTTCGCGCGCGGAACTGTTGGGCCGCAGCTGGTTACGGGCCGCACGGCGATATCTGACCATGCAGATGGACCTGGTCGAGGCGCATCTCGGGGCCTCCGTGGTGGTTGCCCCGAGTTCATCGAACGGCCGGGGTGCCACGCATTCGCCGGAGGTCGTCGCGGCGGTACTCGCCGCGGCCGAGACGCCGGTCGAATTCGCGCGCCAGTTCCCGGATTCGTCGAAATTGCTGCTGACCGTCTCGCGCGACGAACTGCTCGGCGACGAACTGCCCGACCAGGTCGCGACCGAACTCGCCGGAACCGATGACGCGCTGGTGGCGCTGATCATCCGCCTGTCCCGCGCGCTGTGGGGCCGGGGCGACGGCGCCGCGGTCGATGTGATCACCACCTGCGTCGTCGATCTGCCGACCGCCATTCTGCTGCGCCGGGACCGGATCACCGAACCCATTGCCCGCGAACACCTGCGAGCCGCCGTGCGCGCGGTGCTCGACGTGGGCCCACCCGACCGAACCTCGAAACCCAACCCCGACAAAGGAACACCATGAGCACACTGAGCTACCACGAGAAGATTGCCGTCCTGGACCTGGGTGTGGACGAAAACCGTTTCACCCCAGCCTTTCTCGAGACCGTCAACGCCCACCTCGACGCCGTGCTCGCCGAGGGCGCCGATGCGCTGGTGACCACCGGGAGCGGAAAGTTCTACTCCAACGGCCTCGACCTGGACTGGCTGGTCGCCAACGGCGAGCGCACCCAGTGGTACATCGGCCAGGTGCAGGCGCTGTTCGCCCGGGTGCTGACCCTGCCCATCCCGACCGCCGCCGCACTGCCCGGCCATGCCTTCGGTGCCGGCGCCATGCTCGCCCTGGCCCATGACTACCGCGTAATGCGCGGCGACCGGGGCTACTTTTGCCTGCCCGAGGTCGATATCCGCATTCCGTTCACCCCGGGTATGGCCGCGCTGATCCAGTCCAAGCTGACGCCCAAGGCCGCAGTCGCCTCGATGACCACCGGTCGCCGCTTCAGCGGCGTCGACGCCAGGGCACTCGATATCGTCGATGCGACCGCGGGCGAAGGTACGGTCACCACCGAGGCCCTCGCGCTGCTCGCCCCGCTCGGCGCCAAGGACCCCGGGACGCTCGGCGCGATCAAGAACACCATGTTCGGCCCGGTCGTCACCAAGCTGACCGAGACCGGCTCGTAAACCGCTGCGCCCCGGTAGGTTGCCAAGCAGTCGACCCAGGAGCCCGCTATGACCGACGCCGCCACCCTGCACCGCGAGGGCCACATTGCGATCATCACCCTGAACCGGCCCGAGGCGATGAACGCGGTAAACGCCGCGCTCTCGACTGCCGTCGGCGCGGCCCTCGAAGAGTTGGCGGCCGATCAGGAACTGCGGGTCGGGGTGATCACCGGTGCCGGTCGCGCGTTCTGCGCGGGCGCCGACCTCAAGGAATTGGCGCGCGGCAACGGCATTCACGATCCGCAGCACCCGGAATACGGATTCGCCGGTCTGGTCCAGCATTTCGTCGATAAACCGCTCATCGCCGCCGTCAACGGATTCGCCCTCGGCGGCGGCACCGAGATCGTACTGGCCTGCGATCTGGCGGTGATGAGCGCCGACGCCCACCTCGGACTGCCCGAGGTCACCCGCGGCCTGTTCGCCGCCGCGGGCGGGGTGCTGCGGCTGCCACGCCAGATCCCGCCCAAGATCGCCCATGAGATGGTGCTCACCGGAACCCCGATCGATGCCGCCGCGGCCGCGCACTGGGGACTGGTCAACCGGGTAGTCCCGGCCCAGCAGGTACTGCCCGCCGCAATGGAACTCGCCGAGACGATCGCCGCCAACGCACCGCTGTCGGTGCGCGCCTCCAAGCGAATCATGCACCGCGTCAACGAGTTCGGCTCCGAATGGGACAACCCGATCTGGGAGATGAGCTTCCACGAGGCGGCCCCGATCTTCACCAGCAAGGACGCGCTCGAAGGTCCGCGCGCCTTCGCCGAGAAGCGTGCGCCGCAATGGCGCGGTGAATGATGGGATTGCCCGCCTACCCGGAGCCGTCCGCAGCGCCGTCGGTGAGGTGCCTGTCGAAGAAGGCGAAAATGCGAAGCCAGGCATCGCGGGTGGCGTCGGCGTCGTAGCCGAGGCCGGTGACCCGCAGCACGGGGTCGATGGCGAACACATTCGCGAAACCGTGCATGGTGCCCGGATAGGTCTTGATGTCGTGTTCGACACCGAGTTCGGTGAGCGCGCGGTCGAGTTTGCGGCCCGCGCCGATGAGCGAGGGATCGAGTTGCGCGTAGCTGGCCACCACCGGACACGCGCCCTCGAGCTGGGCGCGGTAGTCGCCGTAGAGACCCGGATAAAACGGCGCGGACGCATCGAAACCCATAGGCGCGGTGAGCAATGCGAAACCGCCACCCATGCAGAAGCCGATGACCGCGGTCTTACCGGTGCAGTCGGGCTCGGCGACGAGCCGGTCCCGGGCGGCCAGGATCTCCCGGATCGCCGGGCTCGCACCGGTCAGGATCAGCGAGCGCATTACCGCGCGGATGCAGCGCACCCGGCCGTTGGCGAACAGGTTCGGGGCGATGGTGAGATAGCCGTAGTCGGCAAGCATTTCGACATTGGCGCGCAGATCGGGGCCGAAGCCAATGGCGTCGTGGATCACCACGACACCGGGCCACGGCCCGCTCCCCGTCGGCCGGGCCAGGATCGCCTCGAGGGTGCCGTCCGGCGCGTCCAGCTCGATGGTGTTCATGACCAGAATGTATGTCACTGTCTCAGACGTGTACAGCCAAGCGGTGGCTATCGCGTGGCGCGCTCGAACGCGCGGCGTGAGTCTCGGCGCCGCCGCCGGTGGCACGCCCGCGTGGTGGATCGGATCGACACCAGGCCGAGGCACGCCCGCCCGAAGGACATCAGCGATCCGCTCCATGCCGCCCGCGACTCGGAAGTTACCTCGCTGTGGCGGCTGGTCCCCCGATGTGGTCGATGATGCGGCGACGCAGCGGAATCGAGCGAAAACGGCACGCGCGCACCATGTCGCGACCTACGGTCGGGAAGAAATTCCGCCGAAGTGATTGTGATGGGTGTGATGACCGAACCGAATACCTCCTGTGCCGCGTTCCAGCGCGTTGCCGCAATCGAACCCGATGCGATCGCGGTGCGCTCCATCGGTGGCGGGCAAGCACTGACCTGGCGCGAGTACGCCGAACAGGTCCGGGCGATCGCGGCGGGACTGCACGGGCTGGGGATCGGGCGCGGCGATACGGTCGCGCTGATGATGGCCAATCGGGTCGAGTTCTATCCGATCGAGGTGGGCACGCAGCACACCGGCGCGACCTCGTTCTCGGTATACAACACCCTCGCGCCCGAGCAGTTGAACCATGTCTTCGGTAATGCGGGCAACCGCGTGGTGATCTGCGAGGAGCAGTATGTCGAGCGGGTCCGCACATGCGGTGCGCAGATCGAAACCATCGTCTGCATGGATGCCGAGCGGGCCGGAACGATCAGCCTCGCCGAACTGAAGGCCAAGGGCCGCAATGATTTCGACTTCGAGGCGACCTGGCGGGCGGTGCGCCCCGACGATATCGCGACGCTGGTCTACACCTCGGGTACCACCGGGAATCCGAAGGGCGTCGAGATCACGCACGCCAATGTGACCGCCGAGGCGCATGCGTTCAACGCGGTGCTTCCCGTCGAATTCGGCGACCGGCAAACCTCCTACTTGCCGACCGCGCATATGGCCGACCGGTTCACCGGCCTATATCTGCAGGAGTACTACGGTACCCAGATCACCGTGGTACCGGACCGAACCCAGTTGCCTGCGGCACTGGTGGACGCCCGGCCCACGATCTGGGGTGCGGTGCCGCGAGTGTGGGAGAAGTTCAAGGCGGCGGTCGAATTCTCCGTCGCCAATGAACCCGACGAGACCACCAGGGCCGCACTGCAATGGGCGCTCGGCGTGGCCGCGCGCAAGGCCGCCGTGCTGCTCGACGGGCGCACCGTCGATGCGGAACTGGCCGCCGAATGGGCCAAGGCGGACGAGCTGGTGCTGTCGAAGCTGCGCACCGGACTCGGCCTGGATCAAGTGAAGTGGGCGATGTCGGGCGCCGCGCCGATCCCACCGGAAACTCTCGGCTTCTTCTGCGGCCTCGGCATCCCGATCAGCGAGATCTGGGGCATGTCCGAACTCACCTGCGTGGCCAGCGCCAGCCCGCCTGCCGAGGCACGCCTGGGCACCGTCGGACGGATGCTGCCCGGCTCGGAAGCCAAAATCGCCGAGGACGGCGAATTCCTGGTCCGCGGACCGCTGGTGATGAAGTGCTACCGCAAGGAACCGGGTAAGACCGCCGAAGCCGTCGACGCCGACGGCTGGCTGCACACCGGCGATATCCTCACCCGCGACGCCGACGGCTACCTGCGGGTCGTCGACCGAAAGAAGGAACTCATCATCAACGCGGCCGGAAAGAATATGTCCCCCGCCAATATCGAGAACACCATCAAAGCCGCCACCCCGCTCGTGGGTTCGATCGTCACCATCGGCGACGCGCGCCCCTACAACACCGCCCTGATCGTGCTGGACGCCGAATCCGCAACACCCTATGCGGCCCAACACGGTCTCCCCGACCCCTCCGCCGCCGCACTCGCCACCGACCCCGGCGTCATCGCCGACATCGCCCAAGGTGTCGCGGCAGGCAACGCGAAACTATCCCGAGTAGAACAGATCAAACGCTTCACCATCCTCCCCACATTCTGGGAGCCCGGCGGCGACGAAATCACCCTCACCATGAAACTGCGCCGCAAACCGATCGCAACCAAATACGCCCCCGAAATCGAAACCCTCTACACCCCAACCCCACCCACCACAGTCCACACCCCCGCCCCCTAACCCCCAAGCTGGACATACGATCACCATGCGCTGGTGCAGGCAAACGCCGAGAGCGCCCCTGCGTCAGCGCATTCTCACCCGCTGCATGTGCCTGGGGCGGGTCAGGGGGGTGGGTGGTGGAGGGCTTGGACGGGGCAGGATTCGATTGCTAGTTCGGCGTCGGGGTGGTCGGGGGCGGGGATCTGGTCGACCAGGATTTGGACTTTGCCGGATTTGTCGATCTGGAAGACGTTCGGTAGTAGGGCTTCGCACATGCCGTGGCCTTGGCAGCGGGAGCGGTCGGCGGTGATTTTCATGCGGGGCGCCGGGATTCGACGTGGGTGGTTTGCAGGCGGATGGGGAGGCCGTCGAGGGGGGTGGGGCCGGTTGCCCAGCCCATTGGGGGGACGTAGTCGGTGGGTACCGACCATTGGTAGTGCAGCAGCATGCGGTGCATGATCGCCTTGACGGTCATGCCGCCGAAGTACAGGCCGATGCACTTGTGTGCGCCGCCGCCGAAGGGGGCCCAGACATAGCGGTGCGATTTGTCCTCGTGGCGCTGGGCGGTGAAACGCTCCGGATCGAAGACATCCGGGTCGTGCCACCAGCGGTCGATGCGCATCGCGGAATGCGAGCCGATGACGACTATGGTGCCCGCGGGGACGAAATGGCCCTGAAGTGCGGTGTCGCGCACCGTCTCCCGGATCTGCTGGCCGACCGGGGAGTACATCCGCAGGATCTCCTTGAACACCAGATCCAGGGCGGGTAGCCGGTCGAGATCGTCGTAGTCCAGCGAATCCTTGCCCAGCGCTTGTGATTCCGCGCGCAGCCGGTCCTGCCATTCGGGGTGCAGGCCCAGCTGATAGCCCATCATCGACAGCGCGATGGTGCTGGTGTCGTGCGCGGCCATCAATACGAAGATCAAATGGTCGACGATGTCCTGATCGGTGAAGGTATGGCCCTCATCGCTCGCGGTATGGCACAGCACACTGAACAGGTCATCGCCGCTGCACGTACGTCTTGCGGGCATTTCCGCGCGACAGTAGTCCTCGAGCACCTTGCGCCCGCGCAATCCTTTCGCCCACAGACCCCCGGGCAGATTGGTTCGGACCAGCGCCTGTCCACCGCGCACCGCATCGATGAACGCCCGCTCGAGCCGGGCGGCCTCGGGGCCGAGGCGTGCGCCCATGAACACCTCCGACGCCATCCGCAGCAGCAGGTCCTTGGTCGCGGGGAACAACTGAAAGTCATTGCCGGGCAACCAGTCACCCATGCCGCGGGCGATCGCGGGAGTGGTGATGTCGAGATAGCCGACCAGCCGCTGCCGGGTGAAGGCCTGCTGCAGGATGCGCCGGTGGTAGCGGTGCTCGTCGAAGTCGCGCAACAGGATCCCGCCGTGGAAGAACGGTCCGATGAAGAAGTCGTAGCCACGCCGCGCGGAATACACCTTGTCGCGGTCGGAGAGAACTTCCTCGATCGCCTCCGGGCTCACCACCATGACGACGCGGCGTCCGAGCATGCCGGACCACTGGACCGGACCGTACTTTTCGAAGCGGCGCCGGGCGAAGTCGAGATTGTCGGTCATGGCCGGGAGCGCGTGCCCGATCACCGGCAATCCGTAATCACCGAGCACCGGCCGTAATTCGCTGCCCGCGGGCGGTTCGGCGAGGGTTCGGGTCCGAGTGGGATAGCGCTCGGCCAGTGCGGCCGCCGCGTACTTTGCCCGAAGGGCAATGGTCGCCATGGTCGTGATCCTCTCGCACCTTTGCGAAACTTCTGTGACCCAGACCATACCGGAATCGCTAGTTTCCGTAAACGCTTGTTTCCTGATTGTGCTGCGGCATACTGACCCTGTGACACGGGCAGCGACCGGGATCTATCGTGGTACCTCCGCCGAACAGCGGCGCGAGGAACGCCGGCGTCGCCTCATGGACGCCGCACTCGACATCATCGGCACCCAGGGCTGGGCGACCACCACGGTGCGCGGAGTCTGCGAACAGGCCAAGGTGGGCCCGCGCTTCTTCTACGAGAGCTTCTCCGACCTCGATGCCCTGGCCGCGGCCGTGCACGACGAGATCATCGACACCGCTATCCGCAGTTCTCTGGACGCCCTGGCCGCGGCACCCGACGGCATTGCGGCCAAAACGCGAGCCGCGGTCACCGCCATCCTCACCTCCGTCATCGATGACCCGCGCCGAGCCCGGGTCGCCTTCGCCGAGGCGCACGGCAGTGAAACACTGATGCGCCGCCGCGCCGCCGCCATGCGTACCATCGCCGATGTCGTCGCCGATCAGGAACGCGCGCTGCTGGACCCGCCACCGGGCAGCGACATCCTGGTGCGCGCGGTCTCGCTGATGATCACCGGTGGCGCCGCCGAACTGGTGCTGGTCTGGCTCGATGGCGGCATCGACATCAGCCGCGACGAACTCATCGACCTCTGTGCCGAATTCGTCCTCACCTTCGCCGACAACCTCGCCACGATGGCCGCGCGTCTGCCGCCCAGACCGGCTCACTGACGCGTTTTACAGGGGAAAGGTCAGGCGGTGGGGGCTGAGGTAGTCGAAGGGGTCGTGCATGGGGCGCAGCTGCGGGCGGCGGTCGGCGGCGATGCGGGCCAGTTCGCCGCGCAGGGGTGCATCGTAGGTGGCGGCTGAGGCGGTCAGACCGGGCAGCCAATTGTCGTGGTGGCTGGGCACGAACAGTTCGGGGCGGATCGCCTCGATGTAGCGGCGGGGGTCGCGCAGGCCGTTCACGATCTGGTTGAAGCCCTGGACCGCGCCGATCTGCACGTTGGTGGACGGTAGCTCAGCGAAGACGTCGAAGACCTGCGGGGCTCTTTCGGTGAGCGGACCCGAGGAGTCGTGCCAGAGCAAGGAGAATCCGGGTACGCGGAATTGATAGAGCAGGCTGCCGCCCTCTGGATCCTTGAGGCGCGGCGCGCTCTGCAGCACACCTGCCAACGTGGGTGGATGACGCACGAGCGCGTGCAGTTCCGGCCTCGGGAAGAACGGTGCGGATCCGCCCGGCCGCTCGGGTGCGGTCGGTGCGGAGTGCACGTGGCGGACCGCGATCACCTCGACCGGGCCGACGGTGAAGTCGTGCCGCTCTCCCGGCCGCGAACTCGCGTCCCCGAGCGCGACCGTTTCGAACGTCGGATCCGCCACTTGCGCACGGATATTCGCGCCATGCTCGGCGGTTCCGTACACGACAGCTCCGCAGGCCTGCGCGATCCGCCCCGCGTCACCGGCGTGATCGAAATGCCCGTGCCCGATGAAGATCGCCTCCGGCGCCAGATCCGCTAGATCCTGCGCGGTCGCGGGCAGATAGCCAGTACTCGTCAACCGCGGCACCCACGCATCCAACAGAAACACCGAACCGGCCAGGGCGAACGCATAGGTCGTGCACCCCACCCAGGACAGCACCACCCGATCCGCACGCACCGCACCGGTATCCGGATCCACCACATCCGCCCCGAAAAACCGCGTGCGTGCCGCAACAGTCCGCGCATCCCCCTGCCCGCCCGAGCCTGCCAACCGCCCCGCCGCAAGCACACCCCCCGCCTCGATCACCCCACCGATCCGGTTCCGCCAACCCATCAATCCGCGAGGATGAATACCGCACACCCGTGTACAACACCACGGATCGCCCCGCTGAACAACCCATCCGCCACCCGCCAGCGATCCCACCCGAATCCGCTCGATCAACCCGCCACGGCACACACGCCTTCCCGCCGCACCTGCGGTCGAGCTGGTTTGAACCTCGGTGACCAAGCGCAGGTCCAGGTTGCCGAGCTGGGCGGCGCATGGCAGCGCCGGGGTCATCTGCCCGTCGCGGATTTCGGCGGCGCTGCCTATGGTTTTGCTGTCGTGATGTGGCGGTCGAGGCGGTGACCTGGGGACCGCAGTCGGTGCGGCACGGATGGCTGCGCATCGACTGCGGTCGAGGCCCTTGCGGTGCTGTCTGCCGCAGTGACCCGGTGGGGCCGGCTCTGAGCTACAGCCGCACGCCGAGTAGACCGTCCACAGCGGTGGCGACGAGAGCTGGGGCCGCGCTGTCCTGGCCGCCGTAGTCCAGGGCCTGAGTGGCCCAGTTGTCCAGGGCGGCAAGGGCTTTCGGGGTGTCGAGGTCGTCGGCGAGATGTTGGCGCAGACGGGCAATGGTGTCCACGGCGGCGGGGCCGGAGGCGAGTGCGGTGGCGCGGCGCCACAGGTCCAGGCGGCCGGTGGCCTCGGCGAGGACGGTGTCGGTCCACATCCGGTCCTGGCGGTAGTGACCGGCCAGCAGGCCGAGGCGGATGGCGGCCGGGTCGACTCCGGCGCGGCGCAGCTTGGAGACCAGCACCAGATTGCCCCTGGACTTCGACATCTTCTCGCCGTCCAGGCCGATCAGACCGGCGTGCACATAGTGGCGGGCGAAGCGGCGGCCCGCGATGAGCGCCTCGGCGTGCGCGGCCGAATATTCGTGGTGCGGGTAGATCAGATCGCTGCCGCCGCCCTGGATATCGAATTCCGGGCCGACGCGGTTGAGCGCGATCGCCGCACACTCGATATGCCAACCGGGGCGGCCGGCACCGAACGGGGCGGGCCAGGACGGCTCGTCGGGACGGGCGGCGCGCCACAGCAGCGCATCGATGGTGTCGCGTTTGCCGGGACGATCCGGGTCGCCGCCGCGCTCGGCGAACAGGCGATCCATGGTCGCCCGGTCGTAGCCGGATTCGTAGCCGAATTGTTCGGTGGCGTCGGCGCGGAAGTAGATATCGGGGAACTCGGCATCGTCGACCGTGTACGCCGCACCCGAGGCCAGCAGCTTCTCTACGAATTCGACGACCTCGTCGACGGATTCGATCGCGCCGATGTAGTCGCGCGGCGGCACGATCCGCAACGCGGACATATCCTCGCGGAATAGATCGATCTCGCGGGTGCCCAGATCACGCCAGTCCAGACCGTCGCGGGCCGCGCGCTCGAACAGCGGGTCGTCGACATCGGTCACGTTCTGCACGTAGTGCACATCGTGGCCCGCGTCACGCCAGAGCCGGTTGACCAGATCGAAGGTCAGGTAGGTGGCGGCGTGCCCGAGATGGGTGGCGTCGTAGGGGGTGATCCCGCAGACGTACATGGTGGCCGTGGCGCCCGGGGTCACCGGGCGAACCTGGCGGTCGGCGGTGTCGTACAACCGCAACGGAGGCCCTGCTCCGGGAATTGTCGGTAGGGCGGTATCGGACCAGGACTGCATGATTCGAGAGTAAAGGTGTGGTGGCGGCCATTGCGCCGCGCCCTGCCCCGAGCGGTACCGTCGGCGGCGAACACCCCGGATCTGACCTGCCCCGATGTAGTGAAAATCGGAAGTCAATGTTTCCGCGCTCGCGGATCGAATTGCTGCGAGTGACGCAGGTCACTCCGATACGGCCGGGCTGGCTTTCTTGCGGCTACACCGTAGACGAACGGTCGGACACCGCATTCAATGATGCGGTCGATCGGGAATCCACGTGGCGGACCGGACAGCGGATTCGAGATGCCGCCGTGGCCATCGCCGCCGATCTGGGTGCGACCGGCACAGGGGACTTATGCAAGCCAAGTGAACGAGTGCGTCGACATCGAAGGTTTCGGCTATCGAATTCGGTCCCCGCGGCCACGCGGATTGCCATCAGCAGCGCTGGCCCAGCGAAAAGTTTCGATGGGGCTCCGCGGCCAGGGACGGAGCCGAATCCCGCCGGGGCCGAAGGGGATCACGCTAGGTTGGACGGATGACTGTTCTCGGTGCGGTGTCGTTGCCTCAGATCTCTCCCGAACGTTTGGTCGCGGTGGCGGCCGCGGCGGAGGACAGCGGGCTGGAAGAGTTGTGGCTGTGGGAGGACTGCTTCTGGGGCGGCGGGATCGCCAGTGCCGCAACGGTATTGGCGCGAACCGAACGGGTGCGGGTCGGCATCGGGGTGATGCCGGTGCCGCTGCGGAATGTGGCACTTGCCGCGATGGAAGTGGCGGCGCTGCTGCGATTGCATCCGGGGCGGGTGGTTCCGGGATTCGGGCACGGGGTGCAGGACTGGATGGGACAGGTCGGTGCTCGCGTCGAGTCGCCGATGACGCTGTTGCGCGAACAGTTGGGCGCGCTACGCGGCCTGCTGAACGGCGAGAAGGTCAGCACTGCGGGCCGCTACGTGCAGCTCGACAATGTCGCCCTGGATTGGCCGCCGACCACACCCCCAGCGATCGCCGCCGCCGCGACCGGCCCGCAGACACTGCGGCTGTCCGGCGAACTCGCCGACGCCACCATCCTCACCGCACGGACCACCCCCGACGGCGTCCGCGCCGCCCGCTCGCTCATCGAAGAAGGCCGCTCGAAAGCCGGACGCACCGGAACACACCGGTTGATCGTCAACCTGCTCACCGCCACCGGCCCGGATGCATCCGAGCGCCTGACCGCCGCCCAGCAACGCAACAGCGGTGACCACCCGGCCGAGGCAGGCGTCGCGGGCGATGCACAAACCATTGCGAACGCCATCCGCCACTACGCCGATGCGGGCGCCGACACCGTCGTCCTCGAACCCACCGACGACGACCCAAACCTGATCGACTTCGTCCACTTCGTCGGCACCGAGGTCCGCCCACTGCTGAGCTGACACCGCAAGCCCCTCGGCTCTGCCGAGTGGGTTCTGCGGCTCGCACGCCAGGCGGCTGCACGATCGATATCAGCCCAATTCCGCGACCACGACCGGCGCAGAGCGCTGGGCGCGAATCGCGGTGACCATCGCCGGGCGCCTGGTCGAGCGTGTCCCGGATCCAGGACCACCTCGTGGCCGTCGGCGCTGGCATCCACTGCATCGGCAGCGCCTCGCTCGCCCGGAACTTGCCAGGCGCGGTCCGGCGGTCCTCCGCCAGGGGGTGACCAGGTGATCATGCGCGTTTCGAGACGAAGGTGGGGGTGTCGGGATTCGTTGCTGCCAAGGTGGGTGAACTATCCCGAGTTGGGTGGACTCTTCTCGGTCGATGCAGAAACCGTTGTCACATTGGACAGTTCGTGCACCGATGCAGTCGATGAAATGTGGCACCTACTGCATATCGCAAAGCCGTCGACGGCGGTAGTCCCGAGCCCAGTTCAGAACGCAGGCCACGGAATCGGTCGCGACGTTCGCGGCAATGGCATTACCGGGTTGTCCAGCAGTTCGCGCGTGCGGTCGGCAAGTGCTTCGATCTCGGCATCGGTGAGATGCGACGCGAGATCATCGGCGACCGCGCCGGGCAGGGCCTTGGCGAAGGCGGCGATATCGGCCATCAGTCCATCGCAGATGGGTTTGCCCGCCCAACCCCATAGCACCGTGCGCAGTTTGTGCTCGCTGTGCAGGCAGATGCCGTGGTCGACGCCGTAGACCTGACCGTCGACACCTTCCAGGGCATGCCCGCCCTTGCGGTCGGCATTGTTGAGCAGCACGTCGAGCACCGCGATTCGCTGCAGGCGAGGGTCGTCGGCATGGATCAGCGAGACCTCGTTGCCCGCCGGGTCCTGGGCGCGCAGCACCTCGCAGAATCCGTCCGGAACCGCGCCCAACGGCACCAGATCGACCAGATCGAGCCGGTTGCCCTGGTCGGTGTGGTTGTCCACCGACTCCACCCACCGCTGCACCATGCCGGGCCCGTACGGACCATCGCGCAGGATCGTCTCCGGAATGACACCCCAGCCGAGTGCATCCGACACCCGATACGAGGCGACCTCACGCCCGGCGAGGGTGCCGTCCGGGAAATCCCACAGCGGCCGCTCACCGCGCACCGGCTTGTAGACCACGCGAACGGGCACGCCATCGGAACTGTCCGCATCGCAGACCAGCGTGACGTTGCTCGCGGTCGTCACCCGCCCGATCACCGACAATTCCGCGGTGTGCCATCGAGGCTCGGCCACGGACTACTCCTCTAGCTCGGCCGCGCCGAAAATATCCCCGCGCTTGTATCCGTTGGTTCGCACACACATATGCCCACGCGCCGACAGCGGCTCCCCGCACAGCGGACACGGCGGCCGCCCCGCCGCGATCACCCGCGTCGAGCGCAACGCGAACTCCCGCGCCTGGATCGGGGTCAGGAATACCCGCACCGCGTCCGGACCTTCCTCGGTGTCGTCGAGCACCACCGATTCGTCGACCTCGGTCTCGGTGATCGCCAGCAGTTCCACGACCACCGCACCCGCGTCCGCATCCCAACCCAGGCCCATGGTGCCGACCCGGAATTCGGCGTCGATCGGGGTCACCAGCGGGTCGCTGTCGGCGATGTCCTCGGCCTGCGGCGGTACCTCGGCGCCGAATCGACGCGCGACCTCGTCCAGTAGCAGCCCCATGCGGTCGGCGAGCACCTTTACCTGCTGCTTCTCCAGCAGCACGCTGACCACCCGTGGTTCCTGCACGGCCTGCAAATAGAACGAGCGATCGCCCGGCTCACCGACAGTCCCGGCGACAAAACGATCGGGGGTGCGAAATACATGGATTGCGCGAGACATCTGCACCTCCTGATACGTGACCCTGATCGACTACCCGCGGCGCTGGACTCCGCAACACGCCACCTACTCGTTTACAAGGAATTTCAAAGCTCCGCATTCCCATTATCCGCACTCGGGGTACCACCCAGCTCGCCACCGGGAACCGGGCCCGAGGTATCGACCGGTTCGGCGTCCGGCGGCGTCCGGGAATCCGATGCGGGCCGTTGCGGTTTGGTTGCCGCCAAGCCCGACAGATCGGTGCCCGTATCGTTGAGCCGCACTACATACGGCGCGGTCGGGGTGTAGCGCACGATACTGATCGAGGCGGGCTCGACCACGATGCGCTGGAAACCGTCGAGATGGATGCCGAGTGCGTCGGCGAGTACGGATTTGATCACGTCACCGTGGGTGCACGCCACCCAGAGCACATCGTGACCGGCCTTCTCGGCGAATCTGCGATCGTGCTCGCGGACCGCGGCGACGGCGCGCACCTGCACCTGCGCCAAGCCCTCCCCGCTCGGGAAGACCGCGCCGGAGGCGTGTCGCTGCACCACCTT
Source organism: Nocardia sp. NPDC005998 (assembly GCF_040614395.1). Taxonomy (NCBI): domain Bacteria; kingdom Bacillati; phylum Actinomycetota; class Actinomycetes; order Mycobacteriales; family Nocardiaceae; genus Nocardia; species Nocardia sp. NPDC005998. The sequence goes on from NZ_JBEXUI010000042.1 coordinate 48,929, forward strand.
CCACAGTGGTTCGGTGACCAGATCCGCGATCGCCTTGCCGGTCCAGTCGCCGTAGTCGACCTCGATCAGCCGATCGTCGTACTCCGGTTCCAGACCCAGCTTTTCCGCCAGCGGCGCGACCGTTCGCTGACAGCGCAGCAGCGGTGAGTGCACGATGTGCTCGATCGGCAGCACGGCGAGTCGATCGGCGACGGCGCTGGCCTGGGTGTTGCCGAGTTCGGTCAAATCGACACCTGCACTGCGCCCGGCCAGGGTGCGGGCGGTGTTCGAGGTCGAGACACCGTGCCGCAGCAGGATCACCGTCATAGCACCAGCCTAACGATCATGTCGCCGACACCACTCCGCTCGCGAGCAGACCCATCACGGTCAGGCCGAGCACGATGCGGTAGCCGACGAACCAGTCCAGCGAATGTTTGCCGACGAACTTCAACAGCCACGCGACCGAGGCATAGCCGACGGCGAACGCGAGAATCGTCGCGACCAACAGCTGCGGGCCGCTGGCATTGAGACCCTCACCCGCCGGTTCGAACGCATCGGGCAGGCTGAACAATCCCGATGCGGTCACCGCGGGAATGGCCAGCAGGAACGAGAATCGCACCGCGGCTTCGCGCTCCAGTCCGAGGAACAGACCCGCCGTCGCAGTCGCACCGGATCGTGATACGCCCGGGATCAGCGCAAGACATTGGGCGAAGCCCATGATCAGCCCGTCGCGGGTGGTCAGCTGCTCGATCGGGCGGATCTTGCGTCCGTAGTACTCACCGGCGGCAATGACCAGCGCGAAGGCGACCAGCATGAACGAAATCAGCCACAGATTACGCGCGCCGGTGCGGATCTGATCCTTGAGCAGGAAGCCCAGTACGCCGATCGGAATGGTCGCGATGATCACATACCAGCCGATGCGGTAATCGAGTTCGCGCTGGGCCTGTTCGTCGAGGACGCGCTTGTAGTCGGCGGTGATGACCGGCAGTTTCGTGGTCGGCTGGTCGTGCAGCGGCAGGTCCTGCCGACTGCGGCTGGTCAGCCTGTCGCGCAGGCCGGCGAACCACGCGACGATGATCCGCCAGATGTCCTTGGCGAAATACACCAGCACCGCGGCCTCGGTGCCCAGCTGGGTCACCGCGGTGAACGAGGCGCCCGCGTCATCGCCGAAGAACACTCCCGACACGATGCGCAGATGCGCCGAGGAGGAGATCGGCAGAAACTCGGTGAGCCCCTGCACCAGTCCGAGTACCAAGGCCTGTACCCAGGTCATCGACTCGCCGACCACGAATCCGCCTCCACTTCCGCCCGAAAAACCTTTTCCTACTGGGCAATTGGTCCGGCGGCCGAGCACCGCACTGTGACCATCGCCGCAATCACGCAGCGACAGTACAGTGTCGATGTTGCGACGGCGTGCCCGGCTGTTCCGCCGCATGCCGGTCCGCACCGATGGGGTGCGGATTTCCCGCTCGAACTGGGTCCGCCAGGACCGAATTCGCTGTCGCGGCCGCCGCCTCGACAGCGCGCCGGTGCGACCCACTGTGCTGGTGGGCGTCGCGTTGCGTATCCACACTCTAGGCTTGGCGCCGTGACGAATGCGCGGACACGGTGATGGAACAGCGGACGGTCGGCCGCAGCGGCCTACGGGTGTCCCGGATCGGACTGGCGACCCACACCTGGGGCACGCATACCGACACCGACGACGCGGCGGGGCAGTTGGTGGCATTCGCCGAGGCAGGCGGCACCCTGGTCGACACCTCCCCCGCCTACGCGGGCGGTGCGGCACAACGGATCCTGGCCGAACTGCTCGGCGATCTGGTCTCGCGCGACGATCTGGTGCTCAGCGGCTGCGCGGGTGTCGCACCGCGGACCACGCCGGCACCGGTGGGACCGACCGTGCCCACGCCGGAACCCGTACGCGCGGCCGTGGACACCTCGCGCCGCGCGCTGCTGCGTCAGCTCGATCGCACGCTGCTCGAATTGGGCACCGACTATCTCGATATCTGGCATGTCGCGGCCTGGGATCCGGCGACTCCGCTCGATGAGGTCGCCGCCACCCTCGAATTCGCGGTCCGCTCCGGGAAGGTTCGCTACGCCGGGGTGCGTGGTTTCAATGCCTGGCAGGTCGCCAGCCTGGCCGCTGTGGCGCCGGTCACGGTCGCGCAGACCCCGTACTCGCTGCTGGCCCGTGATACCGAAACCGATTTCGTGCCGGCCACCCGGCATCACGGGGTGGGGCTGATCGCCACCGCGCCGCTGGCCGGGGGAATTCTCACCGGCAAATATCGCGATGGGGTGCCCGCCGATTCGCGTGGTGCGGATGAGGCGACCGCCGCCGAGATCCGGCATCGGCTCGACGATCGCGCCACCCGGGTCGTTGATGCCTTGGTGACCGCCGCCGATGGATTGGCTACCTCACCGCTGGCCGTCGCGCTGGCCTGGATCCGGGATCGTCCCGGCATCGCGAGCATGATCGTCGGGGCCCGCGATATCGGGCAGCTCACCGGGGTGCTGGCGGCCGAGACGCTGGAACTCCCGCGCGCCATCGCGGCGGCACTCGACGACGTGAGTGCACGGACAGAATGACGGAGGCTAGCCTTGCCTGCATGAGGTATCTCGACCGAGTCCGATCCGGCGGGGCTCGTTGCCTCCTGGCCGCGCTGGCGCTGGCCCTGCTGCTCGGTTCGGCTGCCTGTGGTACCGGCAGCGACGCCACGACCGCGGGTGGGCGCGGGCCGGTCACCGCGAAACTGGAGAATCTGGATCCGGTCCCGATCGGGCCCGAACCCACCCCCACGCTACCGGTGACCGTTCGCTCCTTCGACGGGGCCGAGGTAACGGTGTCCGATGCCAGCCGCATCATTGCCGCCGACCGCTACGGCACGCTCGCCCAAACGGTTTGGGCGTTGGGTATGGGCGCCAAACTCGTCGGGCGCAGTACTGCGGCCGCGTTCCCCGCGGTCGCGAATGTGCCGAACGTGACCGGCGGCAGCGGCTCGCTGAACGTGGAATCGATTCTGGCGCTGCGTCCTTCGGTCTTCCTGACCGACAGCACCAGCGCCGCGGCGCAAGTGCGTGAGCAGTTGCGCGCCGCCGGGGTCACCGTCGTCTACTTCGATCCGCAGCGCACCATGGACGGGGTGGTGCCGCAGATCGAGGCGGTCGCCGCCGCGCTCGGCATTCCCGATCGCGGGCAGGCCCTGGCCCAGCGCACCCGCGACGAAATCGCCGCCGCCAGTGCCGCGGTGCCCAAACTCGATAAGCCCCTCACCATCGCCTTCCTCTATCTGCGCAGCACCGCCATCACCATGCTCGCCGGACCCGGGTCCGGCGCGGACGCCCTCATCACCGCTCTGGGCGCGCGCGACGCGGGCACCGCGGCCGGATTGACCGAGCCGTTTGTCGCGATCACCAGCGAGGGCATGATCGCGGCCGCACCGGATGTGCTGCTGGTGATGTCGGATGGGCTGAAGTCGGTCGGTGGCGTCGACGGACTGGAGAAGGTGCCCGGCATCGCGCAGACCCCGGGCGGTCGCAACAAGCGCATCGTCGACATGTCCGACGCGGTGGTCCTGAGCTTCGGCCCGAATACCGGCCGAGTGATCGCCGCCCTCAGCGCGGCCGTGTACGGCACCAAGCCCGCATGAACGACGCGCCACGACATCGCGTGCGGGACTGCGGCGATCGGCTCGCACCCGGGCGACCGATGGTGCGCGAGGTCGGGCAATGACCGCCGGTGTGATCGCCGCGTTGGAACGCTCGCAGCGGCGCGGGCAGAAACGCTGGCAGGATTCGTCGATCGGTGAGCCCGGCGCGCCGGAAACTCGGTGCGGTGTCATGGATTTTGTGCGCGCATCGTGCGCTCAACCGGCAGCTCGGATCAGCGGTCGCGTCGGCGAGGTACTGGTGTGAACGAAAAGGCTACGGGGACAACGGCGGCCGATTCGGCAATGCCGCACCGTCCGCGGCCGGTCGCGCCGAAGTCGCGCGGGCGGTCGCGGACGACGATGGTGTTCGCCGTGGCGGTGGCCGCGCTGGTGTTGCTGGCTTTGGCGTCGGCGGCGATCGGGCAGGTGCCGACGACGCCTGCCGAGGTGGCGGGCAGTGTGCTGCATCGGATCGGGCTGAATTGGGGGCCGATGCCCGCGCATCCGTCGGGTGAGGTGACGTTGTGGCAGGTGCGGTTCCCGCGGGTGGTGCTGGCGATGCTGGTCGGGGCGGCCTTGGCGACAGCGGGTGCATTGCTGCAGGGGGTGTTCGCCAATCCGCTCGCCGAACCGGGTGTGATCGGGGTTTCGGCGGGGGCCGCGGTCGGTGCGGGCACGGTGATCGTGGTGGGCGGCACGTTCGTGGCGGCATGGTCGGTGGCGACGGCCGCATTCGTGGCGGGGTTGCTGACAACGCTGCTGGTATATCTGCTGTCGCGTTCGAATGGGCGCACCGAGGTGGTCACGCTCGTGCTCACCGGTGTCGCGATCAATGCCTTCGCAGGTGGGTTGATCGCGTTTCTGCTGTTCGTCGCCTCCCCCGCTGCCCGGGACCAGATCGTGTTCTGGCAGTTGGGCAGTCTCAACGGCGCCACCTGGGAGGCGGTGCGCGTCGTCGCCCCGCTCACCGCGATCGGAATTTTCGCCGCGGTCCTCATCGCGCCCCGCCTCGACCTGCTCGCCCTCGGTGAATCCGCGGCCCGCCACCTGGGTGTCGATGTGGAACGGCTGCGGCGCAATGTCATTGTGGTGGTGGCCGTGCTCGCCACGGCGGGTGTGGCGTTCACCGGCATCGTGCTGTTCGTCGGCCTGATCGTGCCGCATGTGGTGCGGATGCTCGTCGGACCCGCCCACCGCGTGCTGATCCCATTGAGCGCCATTGTCGGCGCCGTCGTCCTGCTCGCCGCCGACGTCGCCGCCCGCTCCCTGGTCCACAATGCCGACCTCCCTCTCGGCATGCTCACCTCCCTCATCGGCGGCCCGTTCTTCTTCTGGCTCCTCCGTCGCACCCGCGCCCGCGCCGGAGGTTGGGCATGACCCGATCAGCTGGTCGATGGCGCACGACAGGATGCACCGAACGTGATGGCCGGGCGGAGCGCCGCGGGTGCCTGCCCGAGTGCGAGAGCGGGGAGGTGGAGTGGTGAGTGGTGTGTTGGAGGGGTTGAGTTCGGTATTCGTGCGGACGCATGAGCTGCCGGTGGCGCCGGAGCGGGGTGCGGTGACGTTGCGCGCGCGGGGGGTGAGTGTGGATCGGCGGGGGGCTTCGGGGGCGCATACGCGGCGGGTGCTCGAGGGGGTCGACTTCGAGGTGGTCGCGGGTGAAATCGTGGCGCTGGTCGGTCCGAACGGTGCTGGAAAGTCGACGCTGTTGGCGGCGCTCGCCGGTGAGCTCGAACCGAGTGAGGGCTCGATCGAACTCGACGGGCGGGCGCTGGCGCACTGGTCGCATCTGGATATGGCGCGCCGTCGGGCGGTGCTGCCGCAGAGCCATACCGTCGGGTTTCCGTTCACCGTCCGCGAGGTGGTGGCGATGGGCCGGGCGCCATGGGTGCGTACCGAGCGGCGCGAGCTCGATGATGAGCGGATCGCCGCCGCCATGACCGCCGCCGATGTGGAACACCTTGCGGCACGGGCATTTCCGACGCTCTCCGGTGGCGAACGCGCGCGCGTCGCGCTGGCTCGCGTGCTCGCCCAGGACACCGGAACCCTGCTACTGGACGAACCCACTGCCGCCCTCGACCTCGGCCACCAGGAAGCGGTGCTGAGGCTGGCCACCGCCCGCGCGGCCGCGGGCGCCGCCGTCGTCGTCGTCCTGCACGACCTCGGCATCGCGGCCGCCTATGCCGACCGCGTCGCCGTCCTGGAATCCGGCCGCATCGCCGCCGACGGGCCACCCCGCAAGGTCCTCACCACCGAACTGCTCACCCGCGTCTACCAGCATCCGGTCGAGGTCCTCGATCACCCGATAACGGGTGCCCAGCTGGTCCTCCCGGTTCGCCGCTGACCCGTCGGCAACGAGATCTCGGGCCTGCCGCCACAGCAACCGCAGCGCGCCGTTTACGGCCCACACCACAAAGAACGCGATCCCGGCCACCGCCGTGAATGTGAGTCCGATCAGCACCGCGGCACCGCCGAACCACGCGATCTCCAGTGCCACGCGCCAGCGGCCGGTGATAGGGAATCGCGCGTTCTTGCCGCCGCCCGCCGCGAACAGCGCCCACACCACGATGAACACCGCGGGTGCGCCGATTCCGGCGATAACGCGCACGATCGGGTTCGCGTCCAGGGTGAATCCCCAGATCGCCGCTCCGGCGAGTACGCCCAGCTCCAGCAGAAACATCAGGGCCAGATTCGCGCCCTTGACCACGGTCATTCTCGATCCTCTCGCCCACTCGGGGCACCCGAACTCAACGCCAGATCAGCTTCAACGCCAGATCAGCTTCAACACAGCGGGTGTCAACAGCATGCGGACCACCGACGCGTCCAGGATCAGCGCCGCGATCATGCCGTAGGCGATGTACTTCATCAACACCAGATCGGAGAAGCCGAACGCACCGGTCACCACGATGAGAATCGCTGCTGCGGAGGTGATCACGGCACCGGTATGGGCGATGCCGTAGCGGATGGCCGCTGGCGGCGACGCACCGTCGGCGCGCGCCTCGGCTATGCGGGACAGCAGGAATACCTCGTAGTCGGTGGACAGCCCGAACACCACCGTCACAATGAGTGCCAGCACCGCGAACATCAGCGGCCCCGGTGTGAAGTCGAAAACTCCGGCTCCGTGTCCCTCGACGAACACCCAGGTGAGCACGCCGAGCGTGGAGGCCAGGCTCAATGCGCTCATCACAACGGCCTTGAGCGCCAGCACAATCGAACGAAACGCCAGATACAGCATGCCCAATGCTGCCACCGCCAGGATCGCGACCAGCAGCGGCAGCCGCACCAGCAGCCCATTGATGCTGTCGCGCTCGAGCGCGGGCACTCCGGCCACCATGATCTCGACCCCGGCCGGTTCCGGAATCGCCCGCAGCGTGTCGATCACCGTGTCCGCGTCGCGTTTATCGGCGAGACCGGCGTTGAGCACATTGATCCCGTCCTTGGTCGGCGCACCCGGTTCGAAACGTCCCGTCAGACCGGGAACTCGGCTCGCCTCGTAGCGAATATCGCTGAGCTGCTGCGGATTCGCACCCACCACGACGAGTTTTATCGGTTCGGTGCGGAAGCTCGGGAACAGCTGGTCGAACCGTTCCTGGGCGACCCGCGCCGGATTGTCCTGGGACAGATACCGTTCGCTGATCCCACCGAATTCGATATTGCGGATCGGGATGATCAACGCGAGCAGTCCGAGCACGATCGGCACCACCACCGCCCACGGCCGCCGCATCGCCCGCTGCGCCAGCCGCGAGAAGAATCCGGCGTCGATCTGCGCCTCGGTCCTGGTGCGCGAGAAGCGATGCCAGCCCCACAGATCGATCCGGCGCCCGACGATGCTCAATACCGCTGGCAGTGCCGTCACCGACAGCACCGCGGCCAGCAGCACCGAGCTGATGCCGCCATAGGGCACCGACCGCAGCACCCCGTTCGGGAAGATGAACAATGCGGCCAAGCTGATCGCGATGATCGCGGCCGAGAACAGTACGGTGCGCCCGGCGGTGGCGACGGTGCGTGCCGTCGCGTCCTCCACGCTGTGCCCGGCCGCCAGCTCCTCCCGGAACCGGGTCACGGTGAACAGCCCGTAGTCGATCGCCAACCCCAGGCTCACCAAAGTGACCACCGCACTGGCGAAGACGTTCACAGCGATGTGATCGGTGAGCACTCGGATGGTGCCCTGGGTGCCCAGCACCGTCATCCCACCGATCAGCACCGGCAGCAGCGCCCCGATCACCCCGCCGAAGACGAAATACAGCAGGATCGCCACGATCGGCAGCGCGATGATCTCGGCGCGGCGGATATCGTCCTGCATGCCCTGATTGATGCCCTCGACGATCGGCTGCAGCCCGGCCAACTGCACCGTGGTGCCGCCCGGCCCGCCCCCCGCACGCCCGGCGCCCAGCTCCCCCTTGATCGCGGAGTAGTTATCGACTGTCGCGGTGCCCTCCCCGCGCAGTCCGACGCTGGCGAAGGCATGGGTGTGCGAGGCGTCGGCGGCCTGGGCGGCAAAGGGACTGTCCCAATAACTGTCGACCTTCAGAACCCGGTCGGGGTGGCGGGCGAGCAGTTGCTTCAGCGCCGTCGTCACCGCATTGCGCACGGTCGGGTCGTCGACGGTCATCCCCTCGGGCGCGGTGTAGAGCAGGATGATGTCGCTGTCGGTATCGCGGCCGAAGGTGGCGTCGGCGAGCTTGGACGCGGCGACCGATTCACTGCTCTCGTCGAACCAGCCCTCCTGGGTGAGCCTGCCCGACAGATCGCGGCCGTACCAGCCGGAGAGCAGCACGGCGACAATGGCGATGCCCAGCACGAGGTAGCGACGGCGGTGGATGAACTGCCCCCACCGCAGCGACCCGGATTCGATCATCTAGCCGCAGGCCGGGGTGCGGTAATCGGCGGAGCGAAGAATGCCGCACAGGTCGGTACGCGAGATCTTCCACTTTCCGTCGAGCAGTACGAAATGCACGACGGTGGTGCGCACCGCGGTGCCGGTGCCGTCCTTGTCCAGCCGCATGGTCGCGGTCAGCGTGCCGTCACGATTGTCGAAAACCGGGTCGGTGACGCCGTAGATGGCGCGCGGATTGTCCTGCAGCGCCCGGTACATGTCCGGGATGGTGTCGCGGAAGGCCTCGCCGTCTTCGATGAGGTCGGTGCGTTCGGAGTCGGGCAGTGCCGGATCCAGTGCGCGTTTGATCTGTGTGTCCAGTTCGGCTGCCGTCGGCAGCGGCCGGTGCGCGGCGCTCGACGAGGTTGCGATCGAGGACGATAGCGAGGCAATGGCCGAGGAGCGCGCGGCGTCGACCGAGGCCTCGTCGGGTCCCGTGCTGCACGCGGCGGCCACCGCGACCAGGGCGGTCGCGGTCAGCACGGAACGGGCGAATCGTGTGGTCGGCATCAGCATCTACATACCATCGATAACGGCACTGATCCGCCCCAGTAGGGCGCGCACGGTTGTCACATCCCGATCCGTGGCCGCCTCGACCGGTTCGGCATCCGGGATCATGTCCCGCACCAGCGCGATCACACTGCGTTCGTCGTCGAGATCGATATCGGTGGCTCGCGCCTGCGCGATCGCGACGACATCCTCCGGCCCTGGCACATCGCTGTCCAGGTCCGCTCGGTAGATCTCCAGCACGACAGTGGACCGGACCGTGCGGAAGGCATAGGGCCTGCCATCGGCTGTGGTGCCGAATCCGTGAGCAAACGGACCAACGGTTATGTCATCGATGGCAAATCCCGATGGATGGTCGGCTTTCAACCGGATCTCCCTGAATTGGACACTGTTTCAAGTCAACGGTAACCCCGATCACCGACATTCACCGTCAGCGACGACCCCGGTAGGCCGGGAAGGTGCGCCATCATGGTCAGATGGTGATGTAGCGGGATAGTTCGTCGTATGTAAGGAGTTCGCTGGATGCGCCCTCGTGGTTGGCTCCCCTCAGCACTCGCTAGCGTGGCGGTGCTGGTGCTGATCGCCGGATGTTCCTCCGACTCCGATGGCGACAAGCTACAGACCCGGCCCGCGGCCACCGCGGCGGTCGCACCCGAGCGGACCGCACAACCCACCGGGGACGTTCTGCGGCTGGCGAACCCGATCGGCGGGCTGCTCGCGGAGACGGGCACCGGCGCGTTGGTTGCGCTCGATACGAGCCGTGACGCGGGCACCACGCTGTTCGTCATCGACCCCGCGACGATCGCGCGCAAGGATGCCGAGGGTGCTTCCGGCATCGGCGTGCGCACTCTGCTGCTGCCCGCCCGCGGCATCGGCTTGGCGCAGGGCAAACCGGGTGAACTACTGGTCCCTGCTGACCACCGCATCATGCGTGTCGACATCACCTCCGGCGTCACCACCGACATCCCCGTCGACGGGGACGCCAGATCGGTGCGCTATCGCGACGACGGCACATTGTTCGTCGGCACCGCGGACGGCAAGGTACGCGAACTCGCGCCCGACGGTACCGTCGCCGAGACCATCTCCGGCCTCGCCTCCGCCGATGCACTGGCCCTGACCGGCGATCACCTCTCGGTCCTGGACCGCCGCCAGACCTCGCTGACCCAACTCGACCTCGGCAAAGACCGCCTCGGTCTGGCGCTGCGCGCGGGCGATGGCGCGACCAACCTGATCACCGATCCGTTCGGTCGCATCACCGTCACCGACACCGCCGGTAACGAACTGCTGGTCTACACCGCGGGACCGCTCGTACTGCGTCAGCGATTCCCGGTAGGATCGTCGCCTTACGCGCTCGCCTACGATCAGCGGTCCGACACCGTGTGGGTGACGTGCACGCAGAGCAATGAAGTCGTCGGATTCGACCTGTCGACGGGTATACCGAAAGAAGTGGGCCGATTCCCAACGGTGCGGCAGCCGAATTCGGTGACCATCGACCAGCGCACCGGTGACCTGTTCGTCGGTTCCGCGACCGGAGACGGTCTGCAGCGGATCCGCGCGGACCAGCGGAAGAAAGGGCAGTGATGGCGCCACAATCAGCGACGGGCCCGGAGGAGGCAGCGCAGCGCGAGCACGCGGGGCGCCGCGGCCGCCGCCAGTCGAATCGGACCGCGCGCGCAGCGCTTCCGGCGAGCTGGGAAACCAGCAGCGACGACTACGAATATGTGCCGCTGCGGCTGCCACCGGAGGTGACCCGGGTGACGGCGTCGATGCGGCTGGCCATCCAAGCCGAATTCGGCGGTTGGGAACTGTCCCGCGTGCGGGCCTATACCGACGGCAGCAGGCGAGTGCTGCTGCGCAGGCGAAAAACCGCACTACTACCCCAGCCCGAACCGGGAATGTGAGGCTATGTATTCACTGCTGCTGCGCCTGATGTTCTTGCTGCCGCCGGAACGCATCCACCACCTGGCGTTCACGGCTATGCGGCTGGCCGCCCGGTTCGGGCCGTCGCGCTGGGCGATGACCAAGGTTCTCACCACCGATGATCCGATTCTGCGCAACCACGCATTCGGCATCGACTTTCCCGCGCCGCTGGGCCTGGCCGCCGGATTCGACAAGAACGCCGACGGTGTCGACGCCTGGGCGCCACTGGGATTCGGCTTCGCCGAGATCGGCACCGTTACCGCACGGGCCCAGCCCGGCAATCCCGCACCGCGCCTGTTCCGGCTGACCGCCGACCGCGGCCTGATCAACCGGATGGGCTTCAACAATCATGGCGCTGCCGCGGCGGCCGAACAGCTGTGCGCGCGCCGCGGCGGGGTCCCGATCGGCGCGAATATCGGCAAGACGAAGATCGTCGAACCCGCCGACGCCGCAGCCGATTACGCGGTCAGTGCCGCTCTGCTCGGGCCGCTCGCCGACTTCGTCGTCGTCAATGTCAGCTCCCCCAATACTCCCGGACTGCGCGACCTGCAGGCCGTCGAATCCCTGCGCCCGGTGCTGCAGGCCGTCCTCGACAGCGTCGAGGTTCCGGTACTGGTGAAGATCGCCCCCGATCTGTCCGATGAGGACGTCGATGCGGTCGCCGATCTCGCCGTCGAACTCGGTCTCGCGGGCATTGTCGCCACCAACACCACCATCCGCCGCGACGGCCTGCGCACCGATCCCGCCGAGGTGGCGGCCATGGGTGCGGGCGGCCTGTCCGGTCCGCCCGTCGCCGAGCGCTCCCTGGAAGTCCTGCGCCGCCTCTACCGCCGCGTCGGCGACCGCTTGGTGCTGATCTCGGTCGGCGGTATCGAAACTGCCGACCAGGCCTGGGAGCGCATCCTCGCCGGAGCCACTCTGCTGCAGGGCTACACCGGGTTCATCTACGGCGGACCGTTCTGGATGCGCAACATCCACCGCGGGCTGGCGCAGCGACTGCGCGCGGGCGGATACCACTCGATCGCCGAGGCGGTCGGGGCGGAGCACGTCGCGCACACCTGATCCCGACCGGTCGTTTCGTGCAACGAGGCATCGTTGCGGGACATGCCATTTCGCGGATACCGCTCCGACTCGATAGTCGCGGCGATGGACAACCGCGGCGATGACATCGGCCGCCTTCCCTCCGAGCGACCGATGCACCGTGGCGCCGCACGCTATCCGAACACCCGCGGTGGCCGGTCCGCGTGCGGCGACATCCGATGGGAGCCGAAGGTACACCCGGCGGTGCCACGGCCCGCCGGTTCACCGTCATCATCCTGAATCTCATTGGGCCGCTGGTGGAGTCGGGCCAGGATCCGCTTGGACAGCCGGATCACCGCCTCCTCCCAGATGATGCCGACCGTCCCGGCCAGGATTGCCGCATCGGCATGGGCATGGTGATCGTGGACGCTATCGAGATCGCTCAGGATCTCGTCGAGTTCCATACCGGCCATTGCCTGTTCGCGGGTGAGCAGCCGGTCGGGTAGCCAGCTCAGCCGCCATCCTGCGGTCGCGGAAACGGATTCGCGGTATGCGGACTCGGGCGAAAGATCGCTGATCATGGTCCATTCGGTGGCCATGACGGTCATGGGTGCCTCCGGTGTTGCAGTTCGAGCCCGATGAGCTCGAGGGGTATTCCGAGTTGCCCGGCGCATACGCAGGCCCGTGCTCGAACCGTCGAGTCGTGCCGGAAATCCTGGGTGCTGAAGATCTCTGCGAGATCCATCCCCGCTATTGCCTGGTCCCGTGTCAGCAACCGGTCGGGCAGCCAGCTCAGCCGCCACGATTTCGCCCACTCCCCCGCCAGCCGGTGGGCCGACTCCGCGGTGATATCGCTGGTCATGGACCAATGAGTTACATAGATGGCCACGAATGCCTCCTGTCGAGCATCCGTTGGTGCAGCAGGTGCAGGATCTGCTGCACGGTGAGTCCGAGTTGGTCGGCCCATGCCCGCACGTGCGCGTCGTGGTCCGATACCGGGCCCGGAAGGCTCAGGATCTCCTGCAATTGCATTCCGGCCCAAGCTTGTTCGCGGGTCAGTTGGTTGGGCAACCAGCTCAGTCGCCATGCCGGTTCGTTGTGGCCCACCATCCGCCACGCCCATTCGTCGGGCGTGACGCTGCTGGTCATGGACCGGCTGCATTCGTAGATCGTCACGGCTGTCTCCAGGGGCGGAGGATGTCGCCCGACCGCATTGTGGGTGCACTGAGCCCCGGTCGACCGCGGCGGCGCGGTCAGCCGGGCTCGCTGCTCTCGGATGGAGCAGGCGACGAAGGTTGCTGGTTTATGCGAATGTCCGCGGCGAACGTGAATCGTTCACCCAGACCGTTGCGCGGTTCGGCTCGAGCTCGGTATCGGTCCTGCCGGCCCTTGGCTCCCCGCGCCGACGTGCGTTCCGTATCAGCAGAATCACTTTCATCACCAGGCCCTCCCGAGTTATCTGGTGGGCGACCCGCAGTCGCCGTAACTCAGTGTGGCATTTGCCATTCACTACGGTCAATTGCCGTTGTAAGTTGGTAATTGCCGGTTCATTCGGCGGCTAAACCCGAAGACTGGGTAACTCCCATGGATACCACGACGAAACACCGACGAACCACACGGAGATGGATCTCGCCTATGGTCCAGCAGGACTCGCGCACGGTTGCCATCCGCAATATCCTCACCCGCCTCAGCAAGCGCTCGGGCCTGAGCGTGGATCGCTTGCGTACCACCGAGATCGACGTGGCTCCGCTGCTGGATCTGCCCATCGTTCAACAGCGTGCCAAGCAGGAGGGAGTATCGCCGGAGGAGGCCGTGCTACCGGTGGTCAGCGACCTGGCGCGACAGCTGGATCCCACCAATCGGTTGATCGCCGACGTCGAGCTATCGCTCGGGCTGCTGCGCGAAAAGCATTCGGCCGGAATCGATCACGACCGTCTGTATGCCGCGGACCTCGGTGAACGCCGGGAGTATCTGACCGCGCAGTGGCGGCTACTGCACGAGGCGCTCGGGGCCGAGTCCATTCCCCACGCGCCGTCGGTACGGTCGTTGCGGGCAACGCCCGAACGTCGGGCATTTACCGCCTTGGCCGGACAACTGGCGGCCGCTTCGGCGTATTCGGTGTCGAACTACCGATTCACCCCCGAACCGAAAGTCCTTATCGCACTACCGGACTCGCGGCCGCGCCAAGGGATGGTGACGGTCATCGGATCCGCGGTGATCGACCACATCTACCGGATCAGCAATATTCCGTCGGCGGGCAAGTCCACGCCCGGCAGTTTCGAGGTGCATGCTGGCGGCAAGGGCCTCAACCGTGCGGTTGCCGCCGCGCGCCTCGGACTCCGGGTTCGGCTGGTCTCGGCCGTCGGCGACGATGATGCGGGCAGGCATATCCTCAACTACCTGGCCACCGAAAACGTCGATACCGAGTTGGTCAGGGTGGTGCCGGGCGCACAAACGAACGTGTCGGCGGTGATGATCACCAGCACCGGTGTGTCCAGCAAGATCGGTTGCGAGGATGACCGCATCTGGCAGGGGGCAAACGATATGCGCGATCCGAAGCTGCGTGCGGCACTCGAATCCTCGGACGCGGTCCTGCTGACCTTCGAGCAGCCTGCCGAGGCGATCCGGCGGGTGCTGGCCGTGGTCCGCGGCCTGGCGAATCCGCCATCGCTGGTAGTGCATCCGTCGCCACCGGTCGATTCGCCACAGTACTTCTATGAGTATTTGAATGCCGTGGACTACCTCGTGGGTGCGCCGTGGGAATTGCGCCGCATGCTGCCGGGAGAATCCGCCGCGGCCGGACCCGACGATGCCCAGCGACTGCTCAGCCTCGGCGTACGAGCGGTGTGTACGACCGAGGGATTCCGGTGCACCGTCCGGTCCGCCGAGGTCACTGCCGATATCGCGAATTTCCCAGTCGCACTGGAGGATTCGCCGGGCGCGGCGGCGGCGTTCTCGGCAGCGCTGGCATATCAGCTCGTCACCACCGGTCGACCGGCCGATGAACCGGCATTTCGCTGGGCGACAGCGGCCATGGTCGCAACCCAGTCGTTCGGCGATATTCCCGATGCCATGCCGTCTGTTCGGGATATCGACCGAATTGTGCAGCTCGCCGGGGAAGGGTCGGCCGGGGCCTGACGCTGGGGTTCGGCGCGGCTGGAGAGATTTACAGCGCCGAAATCGGTGATCGCGTTAGAGTTCCGTCGTTCGCCTGGCAGCCCGAGGAATCTCGTGCCGCAAACGACTGCAAACCCAACTATCCACATCGTCTTCGGAGGAGCATTGACCACAGCTGTGCCCGATCGTGGTGAGACCGCCCATCGGCTCACCCGTAAGGGGCATGATCTGCAGGTTCGTGTGATGGAAGTGGCCGGTGGCGCCGAATACGGGCATGTGCTCGTCTTCGGCGATGCCGACGATGGGTGTCTGGTCCGGGTGCATTCGCGGTGTCTGTACGGCGAAGGACTCGGCTCGGATGATTGCGATTGTGGGCCCGAACTCGACAAGTCCCTGGATCTGATCTGGGCCGAGGGCAGTGGCGTCCTTGTCTATCTGGAGCAAGAGGGCCGTGGCGTCGGCCTGATCGCCAAGGCGCTCGGCTACCGGGAAAGTCAGCGTTCGGGCGCGGACACCTTCACCAGCTACGAGCGGCTCGGATTCCCCGCGGACAATCGCAGCTATCTGCACGCGGCGAAGAGCCTGCAGGATCTCGGACTGACTCGGGTACGCCTGCTCACCAACAATCCGGACAAGGTCGCGGAGCTGCGTGCGGCTGGTCTGACGGTCATTATGGAGCCGCTGCTGACTGCGGTACTCAGCGCGCGGGCCGCTGCTTACCTCGATGCGAAACGTCGGCGCCGCGGCCATTTGATCCCCACCAGCGATGTGCCATGGGCGCCCGATGTGCAACCGGTATTGAAGCGTAAGAGCCGCATCTGGCGCATATTCACGATGCGCGGCCCAGTCCGGCGGGTCCGCCGCCGTACCGCACTCCCCGCATCCAAGTAATGCGCACGATTACCCCGGTCTGACCACCCCGATCTGGCTAGCATGAGTGAGCCGCGCCACTCGGTGCTATCCCACCGCGTGACACGATGAGATAGCATCCCCTGCAATCTATCAGGAGCGGCGGGTCTCGGGCCGTGTGGGAACCGCACGGTTATGCGCTGGGCGCGGTTCACGCCAGAGATATCGGGAAACGGGAAGATGACGACAACAGAAATCGGTTTCGCGCACGCGTCCGGCAAGACGGTCTATACGGTGCCCGAGGCATTCCAGGAGACCGTGAAGTTGCGACCGGATCAGGTCGCAGTGCGCACGGCCGGCGGCGCCACGGAGATCACCTGGCGCGAGTACGGCGAACGGGTGAAGGCACTGGCGGCGGGGCTGGCCGGACTCGGAGTCGGCCGCGGCGACACCGTCGGGATCATGCTCACCAACCGGCCCGAGTTCAATCTGGTGGACACCGCCGCACTGCATCTGGGCGCCACCCCGTTCTCCATCTACAACACCAGTTCTGCCGAGCAGATCGCCCACCTGTTCACCAATGCCGAGAACAAGGTGGTGATCACCGAGCGCGTCTTCCTCGATGTGATCAAGGGCGCGGGGGTCGCGCTGGAGCACATCGTGGTGGTGGACGGTCCGGCCGCCGATACGGTCGGCCTCGCCGACCTCGAGTCCGATCCGGCCGCCGACTTCGATTTCGATGCGGCCTGGCAAGCGGTCACCCCGGACGATCTCGCGACCTTGATCTACACCTCCGGCACCACCGGCCCGTCCAAGGGCGTGGAGATCACCCACCGCAATGTGATGGCCCAGGTCATTGCGCTGGTCAACGGCCCGCTGCAGGTCGGTTTCGACGACCGCGCCATCTCCTACCTGCCCGCCGCACACGTCGCCGACCGCATCTCCGGGCACGCGATCAGCCTGTTCACCGGCGTTCTGATCACCTGCGTTCCGGATCCGCGCGAGATCGCCGCCGCACTGCCGGACGCCCGCCCCACCGTCTTCTTCGGCGTGCCGCGGGTGTGGCAGAAGATCAAGGCGGGCATCGACGGCAAGCTGGCCACCGAACCGAGCCCGGTGAAGAAGGCGCTCGCGAACTGGGCCATCACCACCGGTATCGCGGCCGCGCGGGCCGATCTGTCGGGTAAGGGGCGCGGCGCGCTGCTGGCCGCGCAGTACAAGGTCGCCGATGCGCTGGTGCTCTCGAAGCTGCGGGCCGCGCTCGGTCTGGACAATCTCGAGGTCGCCGCCTCCGGCGCCGCCGCGATCCCGGCCGAAACCCTCGAATACTTCCTCGGACTCGGGTTCAGGGTCACCGAGGTGTGGGGCATGTCGGAGACCACCGGCGTTGCCACCTACACCGAATTGGCCAAGCCGCGACCGGGTTCGGTAGGGCGCGCCGTCGAGGGCCTCGAGCTGCGGCTCGGCGAGGACGGCGAACTGCTGGTGCGCGGCCCGATCATCACACCCGGCTACCGCAAACAGCCCGACAAGACGAAGGAGGCCCTCGACGCCGACGGCTGGCTGTCCACCGGCGATGTCGCCACCATCGATGCCGACGGGTACGTGCGCATCGTGGATCGCAAGAAGGAACTGATCATCAACGAGTCGGGCAAGAACATCTCCCCGACCAATATCGAGAATGCGGTCAAGGCGGCCTCGTCGCTGATCGGTCAGGTGGTGGCGATCGGTGAGGCCAAACCGTTCATCTCCGCGCTGATCGTGCTCGATCCGGATACCGCCGCCATCCGAGCCAAGGAGATCGACGCGCCCGCAGACGATCTCGCCGCACTGGCCACCCGCAGGGAAATTCTCGACGAGGTGCTGGCCGCGGTCGTCGCGGGCAATCGCAAGCTGTCGCGGGTCGAGCAGATCAAGCGGTTCACGGTGGTCGGCAAGCCGTGGGAGCCCGGTGGTGACGAGCTGACTCCCACGATGAAGCTCAAGCGCAACCCGATCGCGGCCAAGTACGCCGAGGAGATCGGCACGCTGTACGCCACGCCGCTGGTCGAATCGGTCGTGAACGTTTCCTAGGTCTACTCGACACGACTGTGGCCCTGGGCAAACGCTCAGGGCCACAGTTGTTTTGGTCCGCAGGCAGTCGCTGACAGACCCGTGCGCCTGCTAGGCGACCTCATACTTGGCGACGATGGTCGCACGGGCGAGGGTGTGGGAGAAGAGGTTGAAACCGAGGACGGCGGGAGTGTTGTTCGCATCGATCTCGAGGCGGTCCACGTCGAGCGCGTGCACCACGATGAAGTAGCGGTGGTACCCGTGTCCCGCGGGCGGTGCCGCGCCGACGTATCCGGGGAACCCGCCATCGTTGCGCAGCGTGACCGCAGCGCTGGGCAACGACCCGCCCTCGCTACCGGCACCGCGCGGCAGCGAAGTGGTGCCCGCTGGGATATCGGCCACCGCCCAATGCCAGAAGCCGGACGCGGTCGGGGCGTCCGGATCGTAGACCGTGACCGCGAAACTCTTTGTCTCCGTAGGGAATCCGGACCAGGACAGCTGCGGCGAGATGTCCTTGCCGCCCGCGCCGAGCACCCCGCTGACCTGATCGTTGTCGAACGTCTGGCCCTCGGCGACATCCTCTGACGTCAGCGTGAAGCCGGGCACCTGCGGGAGCGCGTCGTAGGGATTGTAGGAGTAGTCGGGCACGATGGTCCTTTCGATCGTCAGCTGTTCAACAGGAAGTGTTCCAGCACCCGAGTGCCGAATTCGAGTGACTGCACCGGAACCCGCTCGTCGACACCGTGGAACAGCGCGGTGAAGTCCAGTTCGGGTGGCAGTTGCAACGGTGCGAAGCCGAAGCAGCGAATGCCCAAGCGAGCGAAGGCCTTTGCGTCGGTACCGCCGGAGAGCATATAGGGCACCGTGCGGCCCTGTGGGTCGTTGGCGAGGATGGCGTTGTTCATCGCGTCGACGAGGTGACCGTCGAATGTCGTTTCGTAGGAGTCGAGTTTGGTGATCCACTCGCGTTCCACGTCCGGGCCGATCAACTCGTCCACCTCACGTTCGAATGCGGCCTGCCGTCCCGGCACCACCCGGCAGTCGACGACCGCCTCGGCGGTCTGCGGGATCACATTCGCCTTGTAACCCGCCTGCAGCATGGTCGGATTCGCGGTATCGCGCAGTGTGGCACCGATGATGCGGGCAATGGTGCCCAGCTTGGCGAGCTGACCCTCGATATCGGGACTAGACGGATCGAACTCCAACCCGGTCTCCTCGGCGACCGCGGCCAGGAATTCGGCCACCGAATCCGAAAGCACCAGGGGGAAAGTGTGTTTGCCCAGTCGCGCCACCGCTGCGGCCAGAATCGTGACCGCGTTGTCCTCGTGCAGGAACGAGCCGTGACCGGCACGGGCCTTGGCGCGCAACCGCATCCAGCCCAGCCCCTTCTCGGCCGTCTCCACCAGATACAGTCGACGTTCGGTGCCGTCGGGGCGCGGCACCGTCAGCGAGAAGCCGCCGACCTCGCCCACCGCCTCGGTGATCCCGGCGAACAGGTCGGGCCGGTTGTCGACCAGCCACTGCGAACCCCACTTGCCGCCGTTCTCCTCATCGGCGAGGAAGGCGAAGACGATGTCGCGCGGCGGCACCGTGCCCTCGATCTTGAACTGCCGCGCAATGGCAAGCATCATGCCGACCATATCCTTCATATCGATCGCGCCGCGGCCCCACACATAGCCATCGCGGACCGCACCGGAGAACGGGTGCACACTCCAGTCGGCGGCCTCGGCGGGCACCACATCCAGATGCCCGTGCATCAGCAGCGCACCGCGACTCGGATCGGCCCCCTTCAACCGCGCGAACACATTGCCGCGCCCCGGCGCTCCCGACTCCACATACTCGGTTGTGTAACCCGCCTGATGCAGCTGATCGGCCACCCATTGCGCACAC
Source organism: Nocardia sp. NPDC005998 (assembly GCF_040614395.1). NCBI lineage: Bacteria > Bacillati > Actinomycetota > Actinomycetes > Mycobacteriales > Nocardiaceae > Nocardia > Nocardia sp. NPDC005998. Next base: position 68,786 of record NZ_JBEXUI010000042.1, read on the forward strand.
TCGCGCTCCCCATTCGTGGTGGCCAGATCTCCGGTGTTGGATGTGTCGAATCGGATCAGCGTACTGACCAACTCGACCACCTCGGATACGGCACGAGATGCGGTGTTCGGACCGGAAACTTCGCCAGTTGCAGACACGTACCCTTTCCTACCACCTGGCACCGCCCCTGCCGCGCCGAACCTCCGGCGTACGAGCGGGTTCGCACCGCCTGTCGTGCGGATTCACGCGCCGATCGCATCAGCATCACGATGATCGCAACCACTGCGCGGTCGGGCTGCGTGAGTAGGATCGCTGGCCGAAGCGCTGATTGCCGTCGACTCGAAAGAGCTCAGCCGCCAGCGCTTTCCGCGATCGTGAGTTGCCGTCGCGTCACGCCGACTGGTGGACGCGGTCGGCGCCGATGCGATCGATGCGCGCGCGACCCCACGCGCCCAGCGGCTCCAGCGCCGCATTGAGTGCGCTGCCCAGCTCGGTCAGCCGATACTCGACCTTCGGTGGCACCTCGCGGTAGATCTCGCGATCGACGATGCCGTCCTCCTCCAATTCGCGCAGCTGTTGGATCAGCATCTTTTCCGAGACCCCGGGCAGACCGCGGCGCAGTTCGCCGAAGCGGCGCACGCCGTGGTTCTCCAGCTCCCACAGGATCAGTGCCTTCCACTTGCCGCCGACCACGTCCATCGCCGCGTCGATGCCGCAGAAGTATGGTCCGGATCTCTTTTCACCCATCGCCTGACCTCGCCACCCTGTTCGCAAACGTGTCGGTAAGTACCCGACCAAATAGTAGGTACTTGTCGGCTTCCCTTGTACAGAGCAACCTTGGTGCCAGCGCGCTGACCATCATGTTCTCCAAACTCGAGGAGTTGACACCCGCAATGTCGGACACCCAGCACACCCCGGTGACGGTGCTCGGACTCGGCGCGATGGGCCAGGCCCTGGCCGTAACCCTGGTGCAGGGCGGCAGGCCGACCACGGTGTGGAACCGAACGCCCGGCAAGGACACTGCCCTGGTTGCCGCGGGAGCCACCAGTGCGGCCACGGTGGCCGACGCCATCGGCCAGCACGGTCCGATCATCGCCGTGCTGCTCGACCACACCTCCGTGCACGCCACTCTCGACCCGGTCGCCGACCAACTCTCCGGTCGCCAGTTGATCAACCTGACCAGTACCGCCCCCGAGGAGCCCCCTCGCCTTCGAACGCACCGTCGAAGAACTCGCCTGACCACTCCGCGCGCCGTGCGCTCCCCGAGCGCGCGGCCCCAGAAAACTCCAGCTAAACCCGCGATTTGGTCAACGCGGCCACATCCGATAACCTTGCTGAGCACCACCGGTCCGGGTGGCGGAATGGCAGACGCGCTAGCTTGAGGTGCTAGTGCCCTTTATCGGGCGTGGGGGTTCAAGTCCCCCTCCGGACACAGACAGTACGTCACGTCGCCCGTTCTACCTGCGGTTATGCAGGAAGGGTGGGTGACGGCGTCGAGTCGAATCAGTGCAGAACTGCAGGTGGGAGCCCTGTGGGGGTTCAATTCGGGTTCAGCTGAGAGAATCCTAAGAAACCGGCACGTCGGCTCCTCGAATCATGGACAGTCACATCACGGATTCTTTGATCCGCGCCTGCTTCCGCGCTGGTCGCACTGGGAGCCTTCCGATGTCGATCTGTGCCTGCTTCACCCAGACCCGCAGGGTCTCGGCGTGGATGCCGAGTTTCAGAGCAAGACCGGGGTCGCCGGGCCAAGCTGGCGAACGATAACCAGCGGCCCGGCACCGGGCCTGTGGATAGACCTACAGCAGTCCTGTCTTGATCAGGCACCCGCGCCGATGGTGCACCGTTCACGGATAAGCAGGTCTTGATCATTGCTCGCGGCGATCGAGGCGTGAGCATTATCCGATCGAGCAGCGTGAGCGTGCGGTGAAGATGGAGCCGGACCGAATCGACGGGTAATGGTCGGCGTACGCCGCCTGCCAGGCGCCCCCAGTCTCCCTATAGGAGCCCGACTCTTCAGAACAGACTGCGGGCGCCGGGCCGGGTTCGCTGTCGCGGTGATTGCTTGCTGACGGCCGGACCGGGACGACACACCGCTGCCGGCCCGGCCGCTCGTGCTGTCACACATGCTCCCGGCCTTCTTGGAGGACTCAACGTCCGGAAGGTCCACACCGTTGGGATTGCTCGTGGTTCGAGCCCGCTTGCACGACCGGACGCCCTGAATCTCCTCGCGAGCCGCAGAGCTCTGACGAAGACCGGCGCCGTGCAGGTGCGCTGGGATCGCGAACAGCTCACCGGAGGCAAGCCCGAGAGGCTCGTAAGTATGGCGCTGCGCGTTCTGGCCAGGGTGTTGGACCAGCGGAAGTACCCAACCTAACGGAGGTGTGAGGACTTGAACCGATTCTGCGGAATTGACTGGGCCGAAGGGCATCACGATGTCGCGATCATCGACAGGGATGGAAAGCTGGTGGTCAAGAAGCGCATCAGTGACGACCCGACCGGATTCGGGGTATTGACCGAGCTGCTCGCCGACTCCGGCGACAGCCCGGAAGACCTGATTCCTGTGTCGATCGAAACCCCGCGTGGGCTGCTGGTGGCGGCCTTACATAGTACTGGGTGACCGGTGTTCGCGATCAACCCGATGGCCGTGGCACGTTACCGCTCTACCGGGCGCGCGGGCAGCTCGACTCGTGCGACCCATCCTGACCGAGTTCGATTGCGCGCCGGTCGAGTTCGCCGCAACGCTGCAGAGCCCGCTGAAGCGTTCCGGATCGGTGGGCCATGACAAGCCCACCGATTTGCGGCCGGACGGGTTATTTCGCCGGTACCACTGCCTGTGCCGGGTCCTTGCACTGGGCGAGTTCGGGTGGGCAGGGCGCAAGGATGGTCGAGAAGTACTGGATGGCGGAGAACAAGGTGATGGGCCCGCCCGCCAGGACGAC